>JAPLOD010000702.1 GCA_026692735.1 Planctomycetota bacterium
GTCTGGCGCGGTGCAACTTTTGGAGGCGCGTCGCGCTGCCCTTAGCCTTGGGCTCTTCCTTGGGCTTCTCTGCCTCGGGTTTCCCAGCCTCGGGCTTCTCGGCCTCGGGTGTCTCTGCCATTGGTCGGCCCTCGTTGTGGCCCATATCTTGGGATACTACGACAACATACACCGCGCGCAGAGGGTGCGGCTTGCGGATTCTGGATTGCGGATTGGGTGGGCGGCGGCGCGCGTCTTCAGCACGCAACCCAGGAATCCCTTCGCACTGCTAACCGTTCGTCTCTTCTCCCGCCGCAAAGATTCGCTCGTTGCCGTCCCGAAACCCGGAACCCGATACCTCCCGCCCCAACGAAACAACCCCTAAACCCTAGACCCTGAACCCTAGGCCCTCGTTTCCTCTTTGGCTTCGGCTCCGCCGCGCCGACTTCATCTGTGTCCACCCGCGGTGGAGGCGTCGCTTCCGCCGGACCACGCGGTCGCTCCGGGGCCGGCTTTCGGCGCGGGGCGGAAATCAGGGAGGTCCTTGTAGCGGATGTTGCGGCGGCCTTCCCAGGTGCCGTAGTAGGGCGCGTTGGCGTCAATCCAGGTGACCAGCCGGATGAACTCCTCCTGCGAGAGCTTGGCGTCGTAGTGGCCTTTGCGCAGGAGAGCGACGAGCTTGCTGGTATGCGAGCCGTAGACGAGCGGATCGGTGGAGGCGATGTTCGCGTGCTTGCCGCCCGTGCCGGAGATGCCGATCTCGTCAATCACGTTGCCGGCCCAGCGCTTCTTGACGAGGTTCTCGTAGGACACGCAGAACAGCTCGGTGAGCGTGCCGCTCAGATCAATGCCGTTGGGCTTGCCGGCGGAATGGCAAGCGACGCAGTGTTTGTCGAGGAGCGGCTGAACATCCGTGGGGTAGTGCATGGGGCGCGGGACGACCTCGCCGGGCTGCGCGACGGGTTTGAGCGGCGGGTGGCGCAGGGCGTCCGGGAAACGGGCCGTCACGCCGGGCGCCAGGGCCTTCTCTTCGTGGCAGCCCACGCAGCCGCGGTATTCGCCGGGCCGCAGGTTCACGAAGGTGCGCATGCGCTGGAGTTCCATGTAGTTCTCGTCGAGCGCCTGGAAGAAGACGTTCTTGTCGGCGGGGACGGTGAAGTGCGCGGAGCCGTCCGGTTCGACTGGGACGACGCCGTGTTCGATCTTGGGCGCCAGATGGCCGCCGAAGCTGACAGCCGCGTGCTGCTGGCCGATCTCATCGCCGCCCCAACGGCGCCGGGCCGCCCACGGGCGCGGGCAATCTTCCATGACACGGAGGTACTTGACCCGGCCGCGCTGGATGCCCGTCAGGCCGACGTAGACATCCTGCAGGAGCAGCGTGCCGATCTGCTCAACGGCCTTGCCCTCTTCGGAGGCAGGGGGGATGAGCGTGGGCAGAGGGCGCGGGCGGAGCGGGTACGGCTCCCAGCAGGAGTACTCCGCGTCCTTGTAGATGAGCTCGCGGTTGCCGAATTCGTCGAGCAGGTAGAGGCCGTAGCCGGCGACCTCGTTCCAGGGCTTGTCGGGGTTGTACGTGACGAGGAAGTACTTGCGCGACAGAGGGTAGGGCTCGCGGAAGAGCGGGCCTTCGAGGTCGTGAACCCACTTGCCGTTGCGCAAGTGCTGGTAGCCGTGTTCGTCGGGGCAGAAGATTTCGGGCGTGAGCGAGGTCATGGGCTCAGTCGTGCGCAGGGAATAGCGCGTATCCAGGCGGATGATTGCGCCGACGCCGAGCGGCATGTGCGGCGCTCCGACCACGACGTACGTGTTCGGTTCGCCGGGGATGTCGCGGCAGTCAATGAACGTGACGGGATGGGCTATGTTGTTGGCGTAGATTTCGACGGACCGCGTGCCGTCGGGGTTCATGGCCCAGATACATTTGCAGGCCGAGCCGCCTTTGTCCACGTATTCCCAGCGAGTGTAGAGGATGCGGCCGTCCTGCGTGATGCTGGGCGTCGCTTCGCTGACTGAGTTGAACGAGAGGGGCCGCATGGTCCGGCCGTCCTTGTCCATGCGGTAGAGGACGGTGCTGGTGAGCACGTCGGGGCCATCGCACAGGATGCCTTTCTGGCAGCGGGTCGTGACGAAGACGATGTCGCCCGTCGGCAGGTAGCACGGGTGCATGTCGTCCGTGCCCGTGTCATAGGGGATGCCGGTGGGCGTGCGGACGTTCCGGTATTTTTTGACGAGCTCCTGTTCGTCGGGAGCATCAAAGGTCAACTGGCGCAGGCCCTGGCCATCAATGCCGACTTCGAAGATGCGAAAGCCTTTGCCGGGCGCAACCTTGCAGTCGAAGACAACGCGCTTCGCGTCGTAGGAAAGGTCGAAGCGCCCGAAGATGCCGTCCTTCAACTGCGGCACCAGGTCCGTCACGCTGCGGGTCTTGAGGTCCAGGGCGCAGATGTTGCCGCCGTAGAATTTGCAGCCGTCAATGTAGTCGGTGTAGTAGTGCGAGGACTGGTAGGTCTTGCGTTTGATGAAGAGCAGTTTGCCGAAGTCGAGGAGCGGATTGTCCTCGACCAGCGCCGCGTGGCGCAGGCGCGGGAGTTCCTCGCCGGCCTTGAGCACCGCCTGCGTGCCACTGCTGGCTTGTCCAGCAGTGCGTGCGGCCGTCTTGTCCTGTTCCCCGGCCAGCGCTTTTTCGAGAGCGTCAAGGCGCGCGAGGTACTCGGCGCCGCGCGGGTACTGCGAGCCGAAGGTCGCGCTGAGATCGGCGAGCGCCTGGCGCAGCGCCGCGGTGTTGAGATCGCGGAGGTGGGCCGTGGCCGCCTCTAAGCGCCGGCCGCAAAGGTAGAGATCGCGCACGGCCTGCAGGCCGGCGAGGTCCTTGGCGTTCGCGGCCATTTGGCGCGCCTGTTCAGCCCACGCGGAGGTGCGAGTGGCTCTGGCATAGCGACCGGCAAGATCAGCGAAGTCGCCGGCGTTCCAGTCGGCGTCGTAGAGTTTGTCCTGGCGCTCCCATTCGATCTGCGCGGCGGGCCCGGCGTCAGGGAAATCGCGCTTGAGCAGGTCCCACAGGCCGGCGCCGAGCGCCTCGGTGCGCGAACCGGCGACCAGCACGTGCGCGTTGCCGTTCAGCGCCAGAGCTTTGCCGTCCTTGCCTTCACCGAACGAGGCGTCCTTCCCTTGCAGTGCGCCGTGGTTCTGGCTGCCGGACGCGTCGGAGGTATCGCCATTGAAGGGCCAGTAGCCGGCGAGCGCGTCTGCGGTGCCGGGTGGCGCGGCGCCGGGTTTCTCGTAGAGCGCCTTGATCTGGGCGGCCGAAAGCCTGGCCTTGTACACGCGCACTTCGTCAAGCAGACCGCTGAAGGGCGAGGGCGACGGAAAGTCCGTGGACGTGTAGCCGATCTTGGCGACGTAGCCCTGGATGTCCGGTTCGGCTTTGAGGTCGCCGCGCTGGTCCGGCTCGCCGTCAACGAAGAACTCATAGGAATTGGGCCCGGTTATGGCCACGTGGTGCCAGGCGTTGTCGGCGACGGAGCGGCGGGAGGTTACGCAGGCCACCCAGCCGATATCGTAGCCGAGTTTGCCGTCGCGAACGAAGAACGATTTGCCTTGGGGCGCCCATTTGCCTTCGGCGGGCGCCTTGGCGAAGATGGTTCCGCCCGCCGACGTCTTGACCCAGGCGACGATGGTGAAGGGGTCCTTGCCGAAGTCGGGGAGAGGGACGCGCTTGCCCGTCTCGCCCTGTTCCTTGCGCACGGCTTCACGCGCGGCGATGAGGGTTTCGTACCAGGTGGCCTTCTTCTGGTAGTAGGATGGATCAGCCGCCGAGAGCGGAATGCAAAATGCAAAATTCAAAATGAACAATGAAACTACCCAATTCTGCATTCTGAATCCCGAGTGTTTCATCCTGTATCCCGTTCTATGCACTGCTAACGGTTCGTCTCCCTTCTTGCCGCGATGATTCCACCAGGCTTGCCCGTTGCTGTTCCGAAACCCTGAACCCTGAACCCTGAACCCGAAACCCTGAACTAGTGCCGCGCGCCTTCGTGACCGGCGGGGTTGCGCAGCGCCTCCTGCGTCCTGGCGCGAATCTCATTGGCGATGGGGGCGATTCTGGGGTCAACCGCCATGAGGGTGCCGGCGCGCTGGCGCAAGCTCTTGACCACCCAGCGGCACTCGCCGGCAAGCTCATCCTGGCTGCCGCCAATCACCACCAGGGCCTTGGCGTACGCCTTGCACTTGTCCAGAGCCCCCGGGCTGGTGTCGTCGAGCACGTTTTTGCGGAACTCATCGTTCATCGCGGCGACATGCTCCGGCGTCTTGATCTCTGCCTTGCGCCGGTCGAAGCGGACATCGAGCTCCGCGGTGAGTTTCTCCAGCGTAGCAATGGGTTCGCTCAGCTCAGCATGCGCCTTCTTCTGTTCGGCGAGGTATTCGAGGATCTTGTGGCCGAAGTCAACATAGCGCGTGATGCGGCCGCGGATGTGCTTCACGAAGGTAAGCGCCTCGTCGAGTGTCTTTTCCACCTCGGCGCGCTTCTGCTTCTGCTGGCCATTCTTGTAGATCTCGCCCAGCTTGTCGCGGGTCGAGCAGGTGGCGCGGCCGACGTACTTGGATTGCTGGTTCTCGACGTCGAGAAGGTACTCACACGGCCCGACCCCCAGCGTGTCGCGCATGACGTCAGCGACGGCGTACGCATCGGCCGGCGTCTTGCCCGCGCGGTTGATGGGATAGATGACGACCGGACCCACGAACGAAAGCTCCTTGTGCTTCAAAGGCTGCAGGAAGCCCTGCCTGTCGGGATCGGACCAGCAGGGATACAGGAAGGGGCCCAGCACGGTCGTCCAGCGCTTGCGGTCCGGGGGGATGGTGTCCTCCCCTGGGCGCAGCCAGCCCGGCCGCCAGTACTTGTCGCCCTGTTTGTCCTGCAGGAGCATCTCCCAACTGTCGGTGAGATCGTCGGGGCGCGAGAGATCAACGCGCCACTGCGCGACGAAGGGCATCTTCCACTGCAGGGGCATGATCTTGGTGGCGTCGGCGGCCTGGAGTTCGAGCGTGTGCCAGATCCTCGGAGCTTCCAGGAAGGCGAGCCAGATCTTCCGGCCGGCGGGAGGCTGGGCCGGGCTTGGCTGAGCGGCCGGCGGGGGCTGCTTGCCGGGTTCGCCGAAGGCGATCTCGGCGGCGGTGACCACCCGCTTGTCGCCTTCGCCAGAAAGCAGGAGCTTCACTTCCTGCTCGCGGTTCTCGAAGACGCACATGGCAATCGCGTTGCCGCCAGGAATCAGGTGGAGCAGGAGGTTCTCGCTGGGGACTTCGACCTGAGGCAAGGAAATCTTCCGCGGGTTGGTGACGATATCGTCGGCGAAGAAGTCCGGCAGCACGACGAACTGGCCGGCGCACTCCAGGCGCAGTTTGTCCGCCCCCGGTCCCGGATCGGTCTCCAAGGCGATACCGCCGCGCTTGAGGCGCAGCGTGACCGCGAGGTCAGCGCCCTTCTCGGTCTTGCAGGCGACCTCAAGAGTGACAGCCGCCTTGGCGTTCTCTTTCAGAGCGACGCGCCCCAGACGCGCGGCCTGATCGCCGCCGCGCGCCAGCAGGCGAAGCTGCGCGCAGGAGGCGATGGTGCCGGACGCGGCGGAGTAGACTTCGACGGCGGCAGCCTGTTTTCGAGCCACTGCCCACAGCCGACCGTTGGTGATGACGGCGTCGCCTTTGAAGGCAGCATTCGTCTGGTCCACGGGAACCTGCGTCCAGCCTGCTTTGGTCGTCAAGGCCGCCGGAGCAAGGGCCGCGGCGGAGGACGTGCCGGTATCCCACGCGGCGACAGCGGCGCCCGGTCTGGCCTCGCCTTCCGCGCTGCGGGCGGCATACGGCGAGGTCAAGGACAACCCGAGGCAGATGGCACAGGCCAGGCGAATCGTGTTCATGGAGCAACCTCCCTGAAGGCCGAACACTTGCTGCCGTAACGCTTCAGCCAGGCGCTGTCAACGGCTTTCCTTGCCGGCGAAGTGGGCGTCGAAGAGCTGCTTCGCCAGAAGGCGGTATCCTTCGCTTAGTGGGTGGCTGGCGTCGGCGTACAGTTCGGTGGGGAGCGCGGGCGGAACGAGACAGGGGATGCTGTTCGCCCGCAGCCAGTCTTCGATGGCGCGCTTGACGCGCGCGTAGCCTTCACGGCTGTTCGCGGTGAGCATGTGTTCGTTGAACGGGCCGACCAGCACGACGACGCGGTTGCCACGCTGCGTGAGGACCTCAAGAATGCGCCGGAACGAACGCCACTGCAGGGAGGAGTCGGTGCCGACCCAGGGGAAATCCAGCGGCCGGGCGTCCGGTCTCTGGGTCCAGGGAATGGGCTCGTGGCGCAGTTTGTTGTCGGAAGGCGGCAGTTGGAAGGTGAGGGGCTTTAGCGGCGTGTCATAGGGGTGTTCAAGCGTCCACGAGGGGATGTCCATCTTGTCGTAGTAGGTGAGTTGCAGATGGCTCGTCCAACCGTTGAAGGGGAAATTCCGGCCGACGACGACGCCGAGGCGGCGCGAGACTTCCTCCTTGTAGCAGGGGATGCGCGGCACGAACTGCGGCACCAACTGCGGATGGTTGAAGCGGAACTCTTCCTTGGCCCGCAGGTCGTGCTTGTCGGAACTCATCCACAGCGGGTTGCAGTGCAACAACACGTCCTTGCCGCAGATGCCGGCGGCGTAATGCTCCAGCAGACCGGCGAGGGCGGCCGGGTGGGCGCCGTCCACGCCGAGGTTGGCGAACCGCTGCCGCCCGGCCAGTTCATTGAGGTAATGCGAGAGCGTCTGCTCCCTGGTGACGTACTGGCCCCAGATCACCGAGTCGCCGATGAGGACGGCGTCGTGGGCGGCGACGGCGGCGTCGGCGCAGCGCGTGAAAAGCCAGTAGTCGTTGCTCAGGTCGTAGGGGATGCGGTAGTCGGGTTGAGGCTCAAGCCGCTCGACCCGCTGCCAGCATAGAGGGGCAAGGACGAAGAGCGCGAGCGCGAATGCACCGACGATGAGCCATTCGCGCCCCGACAGACGGATGGCATTGGAGGAACCAGTCTCAGATTGCGCGTTTCCGGCTTGAGGTTGTCCCATCTACGGCCGCCCTTCACCTAGAACTGGAAGTAGATGAACGCCTTGGTGCTCGGCTGCGCCACAATCGCAAGGTACGCGATCATCAGCATCGCCGTCGTCACACGAACAGGGGAGAGCTCAAGCAGCGGCCGCAGCACGGCCCGGCTTGTGTACATGAACTGGTACAGCCAGACGGACATGACCAGGACGAGCATGACGATGGGGAACTGGGGATTGGCCCACCCGGAGCTGAAGATTCGCGAGATGACCAGCCAGGCGTCGCCCACGCTCTGAGCACGGAAGAAGACCCAGGCCAGACAGACGAACGCGAAGACGAACAACTGTTTCAGAAGCGCCGGGATCCTGTCGCGGTAGAACGCTGTCCGCTCCAGTTCGCGCGTCAACACGCGGCCCAACGCGTGGAGCGCGCCCCAGATCACGAAGGTCCAGGCCGCGCCGTGCCACAGACCGGAGATGACCATCGTCAGGAACATGTTCCTGTACGTGCTGAACGTCCCGTGGCGGTTGCCGCCGAGCGGAATGTAGAGGTAATCCTTGAACCACGTGGAGAGGCTGATGTGCCAGCGGTTCCAGAAATCCCCGAGGCTGGTGGCGACATACGGATTGTTGAAGTTGAGCATGAGACGGAAGCCCATCACCCGCGCGATGCCGCGCGCCATGTCGGTGTAGCCGCTGAAGTCGAAGTAGATCTGCCAGGCGAAGGCGAAGGTGGCGAGGGCGAGGGCGGGGGCCCGGAAGTTGGCGGGGGCGGCGTAGACTTTGTCAACGTAGAGGGCGAGGTAGTCGGCGAGGGCGACTTTCTTGAAGAAGCCGACCAGGACGAGCGAGAGGCCGTCGGTGATGTCCTGTGACGTGATGCGCGGGGCGCTCTGGAGCTGCGGCAGCAGGTTGCGGGCGCGCTCGATGGGGCCGGCCACCAACTGCGGGAAGAAGGAGACGAATGTCAGGAAGCGGATGAAACTGCGCTCCATCTTGATGTTTCCCTTGTAGGCGTCAATGGTGTAGCTCATGGACTGGAACGTGTGGAACGAGATGCCGATGGGCAGGATGACAGTGACGAAGTGATGCGCCGCGGAGACGCCCATCACGCCGAGGAGCGCGTTGGGGTAGGCGACCGGGTCCGGGAGCTGGATGGAAAGCCCGGCGGCGGCGAGCAGGGCGTTGAGGTTGTCGGTGATGAAGCCGGAATACTTGAAGTAGCCCAGGAACCCGAAATTGCTGACGAGGCTGACGATGAGCCAGAGACGCCGTCCCCGCGGCGTGCGGCTCCGTTCCATGAAGAGCACCATGAGGTAGTCAATGGCCGACGTGCTGAAGAGGAGGAAGAGATACCAGGGGTTCCACCAGCCGTAGAAGACGTAGCTGGCCAGCATCAGCCAGACGTTCATGGCCGTATTGTTGCGGCGGATGAGCACATAGACCGGGTAGACGATCAGGAAGAAGACAACGAAGACCCAGGTGTGGAAAAGCATTCACGCCCCCGAAGTGCACTACCTCAACCACGAAGACCACGAAGAACCTTCAAGGCCGGACCGCTCTTCGCTGTCTTCGCGTCCTTGCGCTCGATCAGCACACGGGCTGGCAGCCCGCTACGCTATTCCATCAGGACGCGGATGTGCGCCTCAACGGAATCGGCCAGACCTTCCAGACTGTAGCCGCCTTCCAGGACGGAGACACTGCGGCCCTGGCGGCACTGCTCGGCAATGCCTTTCTCATCGGCGCTGCCGCTGCCGGGGTAGAAGGGCGAGCGGTGGACGTCGAAGTGGAGGATCGTCGGGTCGTCGTAGGAGGCGTATTGCGTGCCGTTGCCGTGGTGCACGTCCCAGTCAACGATCAGCACCTTGGCGAGCTTGTGCTTCTGTTGAATGTACCGCGCCGCGATGGCAACGTTGCCGAACATGCAGAAGCCCATGGGCTTGTCTTTCAGGGCGTGATGTCCCGGCGGACGCACGGCACAAAAGGCGTTCCGGACTTTGCCGTCAACCACGGCGTCAACCGCGGCAAGCACTCCCCCAACAGCGTTGATCGCAGCTTCGTAGGACTTGCCGGATATCGGCATATCGCCTGTGTCGAGCTGCTTGACCTCATCGCCGGCGTCCTCGCAGGCCTTTCTGGCGCGCGCGACGTATTCGGCGCTGTGGACCGTCGTGAGCCACTCGATGCCGGCCGGCGCGGCCTTGAGAGCCGTGAGCTTCCGATCGAGGCCTTTCTCTTTGAGGCGCTTGACGATGGCTTCGAGACGCTCGGGCCTTTCGGGGAATCCCGCGCCGACTTTGTGCTGCAGGTAGATTGGATCGTAGAGGAACCCGGTCGGGGCGGGCTGTTTCTCCTTGTCGCCGGGACCGGCCGTCTCTTCCTTGATCGTCACGCCTGCGCCTCCTCCGCCACCGGCGGCCGCCGCGCCGGGCGCCTGGTCCGGGGCTTTTCTCACGCAGCGGAAGCCGATCGCGTCCTGAGAGAAGCAGGCATCCTGGAAGCCGGGGGCGCCCCAGGCGCGGGCGGACGACCGCAGGCTCTCCGCGCTGGAGCTCCACGCGCCACCGCGCAGCACGTACTTGCTGCCGTCGGCGGGCCCGCGGGGATTTTCGGCGGGGCTCGTTTTGTAGCAGTCCTTGTCGTAGACGTCGTTGCACCACTCAGCGACGTTGCCGTACATGTCGTAGAGGCCCCAAGGGTTGGATTTCTTCTGGGCGACGGGATGCGTTCTTTTGGAAGCGTTCTCACCGTACCACGCGTGATCGCCGATGAAACGCGGATCGCTGCCGAAGCAGTACTCGCCCTTGCTGCCGGCGCGGCAGGCGTATTCCCATTCGGCTTCGGTGGGCAGGCGGTAACCGCTCGCGTTGAAGTTGCAGTCGCCTTCCGGGACGCTGTAGCAGGGCTCCAAGCCTTCAGCCGAAGAGCGGGCGTTGCAGAAGAGCGCGGCCTGGCCGCGGCTCAGCTCGGCAGGCAGCGTGGGTCCTTTGAACTGCGACGGGTCCGGGAACTGGAGCCTGGTGAGTTGTTCCTGCGTGACCTCGCACCTGTCCATCAGGAACGACGCGATCTTGACTTTGTGGACGGGCGATTCCTCAGCTTTGCGGTTGCTGCCCATATCGGCTTCGCCGGCGGGGATGAGGACCATCTCGACGCCGCCGGCGGTCTTGACGAGCGGCGGAGTCGCCGCTGTCGGGCCCGTGGGCTGGCCGCAGCCGAGGAGTATGCCGAGAGCAAGGAGCGCCGGCAGGGCGAGCGTCGCGGCGCCGGCGCGACAGTGCATGGGCTGTGGCCGCGTCATTTGCCGTCGTCCTTAACGAAGACCCAATCGGGCTCCTTGTTGGACTTGCCGTCGGTGGTAATGGCGACCCACTTGGTCTTCTGTGAGGCATCCGCGACGCACGTATTCCAGCCGGGCGCATCGCTGCTGGGGATTTCCGGCGCGAGACCGAGGTGTTTGCCCTTCGGCTTGGAGCCGCGGGTGAAGGCGATGTACTTGCCGTCGGGCGACCAGTCGGCGTGGTAGGTTTCCACCGGCTCCTTGCTCTGGACAACGTTGCCGGTGATGGTGGCCTTGGCGGAGTCGGCGGTGAGTTCGAGGTTCGCCATGCCGACGGCAAAGTCGCCGTGGCCCCAGATGACTTTTTTGCCGTCGGGGCTGACGTCGGGCCGGCAGCCGCCGAGCTTCAGGTCGAAGACCTTGTCGTCATTGGCGCCGAGCGCCAGGATGGCGTGCTTGAAGCCCATGCCGCCATGCACCGTGGCGACGAACCAGTTGCCGTCGGGCGTCCAGTTCAGGCAGTAGAGATGGTGGATTTTCTTATTGGGGTGCTCGCGCGTCTCGCCTGTCTTCATGTCATAGATGAAGATGCCCTTGGTCACGAAGTCCATGGCATCGTACCTGTCGAATTCGCCCTTCAGGAAGGCGATGGATTTCCCGTCGGCGCTCCAGCACGGTTCGCGCGCGTTGTCGCAGATCTTCTTGCGCTCCGCGCCGTCCACGTTCATGACGAAGAGGTTGCGCTTTTTGGCCGCGGCTTTTCCTTCGTCGGCGGTGAAACAGATCTTCGTGCCGTCGGGCGACGCCTTGGCGTACATCTCGTCCACGTCGGGGGTGCGCGTCAGGTTCACCGGGTTGGAGCCGTCCGCGTTCATGAGGTAGAGTTCCCAATTGCCGTCGCGATTGGTCTCGAAGACGATCTTGTGCTTGTACGTCCTCAGTTCCTGGAGCAGCTCCTTCGCTTGCTCGCCCATCGGGTCCGGCTGCGCGCCTTCCGCCTGTTTGGCGGCCGGAGCCTGCTCAGCGCGCACGGACAGTCCGAGAAGGAACACGGCTACGAGCGCGCAGGTCATTCGCATCAGCATGAGGCAACCATCCTTTCGCGGTGTAGCGCAATCTGCCAGATTGCGCCACGGAGCGCCCTACAATGGATACACCCCTGCGACGGGGACGTTCGCTTCTTCCAGGAGCTTGCGGGCGGCGGCGGCAGCGGGCCAGTCAAAGCGCAGGGCGATGCCGCAATCGCTGGAGAGATGGCGGGGCGTGGGGACGAGCTTCACCGTGAGGCCCGCGCGCAGCAGCGTTTTTTCGGCGCGCATAGCCGCCGAGGTGGTGTGAAACAGGACAACGCCCTGGGTGCTCATTGCCGCCGGATTCTCTCGACCGCCCGCAGCGCCGCCGCGATGTCGTCCATTGTGGTGAACGGCCCGGGCGCGAAGCGCACGGTGCCTTCGGGAAACGTGCCCAGCGTCCGGTGCGTGCCGGGCGCGCAATGCAGGCCGACGCGGCACAGGATGCCGGATTCCTCGTCGAGGCGCAAGCCCACCTCCGACACGCTGCGCTCCGCAAGTATGAAAGAGACGACGGCCACGCGCTGCGCGCTGTCCAGCGGGCCGTGGACGGTGACGCCGGGGATGGCGGCCAGGCCGCGGATGAGCGCGGAGGCCAGCCGCATTTCCGCTTCGCGAATCCGCGCCAGGCCGCGCTGCCGGACGTAGCGCACGCCGGCGCCGAGTCCGGCGAGGCAGACGCCGTTCGGCGTGCCGCTTTCGAACTTATCCGGGAGGTCTTCCGGCTGTTCCTGGGATTCGGAGCGGCTGCCGGTGCCGCCGCGCAGGACGGGCTTCATGGCTGAAGCGTCCACGGCGGGGCCGAGCACCAGGGCGCCGGTGCCGGGAGGGCCGAGCAGGCCTTTGTGGCCGGAGAAGGCGAGGAGGTCAATGCCCAGCGCCTGGACGTCAAGCGGCAGCACGCCGACGGTCTGGGCTGCGTCCACCAGCAGAAGGGCTCCAGCGGCGTGAGCGAGACGGCTGATCTCAGCGACAGGCAGCAGCACGCCGGTGACGTTGCTGGCGTGCGAGACGGCGACCAGCCGCGTGCCGGGCTGGATGGCGCGGGCGAGTTCCGCCATGTCGAGCGTCGTATCCGGCGCGGAGGGCACGACAACCACACTCACGCCGTCCTTCTCCAGCGCGCGCAGCGGACGCATCATGGAATTATGCTCAATGGCGGTCGTCACCACGCGGTCGCCCGGGCGCAACAGGCCGAGAAGGGCGATGTTCAGGGCGTGCGTCGCGTTGAAGGTGAGGATGACGCGCAACGGGTCGGCCACGTTGAGCAGTTCGGCGAGGGCTTCGCGGGTCTCATAGACCGCGCGGCCGGCTTCGATAGAGAGCCTGTGGCCCGAACGGCCCGGGTTGCCGCCATGGTGCTCCAGGAAATCAACCATCGCGCGGAGCACCTCGGGCGGCTTGGGCCACGACGTTGCAGCGTTGTCGAGATAGATCATCGTGAAATCCTGTTCTCACCGCAGAGACGCAAAGGACGCGGAGAACGACCGGATACCGGATACCAGATACCGGGTGTCGTCCGTCGCCTCTGCGTCTCTTAGTTGTCACGCCTCCTGCGGTTCACGCATCGTCAGACCTACTATGAGACACACGACCAGCCCAACAATCACGCCCGCCGGACCAAAGGCGCCGACGCCGGCCGGCGTGCTGGCCATGCTGAGATTGTGCGCCAGGGCCGTGCCCGCAAGCAGGCCCAGGCAGAAGACGGCAGCGTCGCTGTCGCCTTCGCCGGCAAGGATGAACTGACGCCCCGGACAGCCGACGGCCAGCGTGAAGGCCAGGCCGGCCAGCACCATGCCGAGGATGTTCCACAGTGTTTGCGTGTGCGCGATGGGCTGGCCTTCAAAGCCCCACTTGAACTGCCCCAGCGCCAGGTTCATCCCGACATTGGCAGCCACGAGCGCCACGACGCCCCAGAAGAGGTGGAGATCGCGAATCAGGATGAGATTGCGGAACGCTCCGACCGTGCAGAAGCGGCTGCGCTGCGCCAGGAAGCCGACCAGAGCGGCCAGGCCGAGCGCGTAGTACCACGGCGCTCGCATCGCACCGGGGCCCTTGGCGTCGAGCGGGGTGGTGAAGATCGGCCCGGTCGGGTTCTTGTTGGCGTCGAGGCCGAACTGCGGATTCCAGAGCAGCAACGCTATCGCGGCCACGGCCAGGGCGGGCATCACCCAGCCGTGAGCTGCCGGTGCGGGCTTGCTGCGGCCCAGACCGTAGCCCATCTTCATGAAGCCGGCGCCGGCCGCGATGCCGATCACGAGGCCGAGGATGCCGAACAGGGCGTTGGCGTCGCCGCCGCCAAGCCTGAGGAAGGCGCGCCACGGACAGCCAAGGAAGACAAGCGTGCCGATGGCAGCGAAGAGCCCCAGCACGAAGCGGAGGAGCGCGGCCGAGCCAGTGCGCGGCTTGAACTCCTTGAACGCCAGCGCGGCGAGCAACGAACCAAGCACCAGGCCCGCAAGCTCCGGCCGGATGTATTGCACGGGGGCCGCGCGATGGAACCCGAGCGCTCCAGCCGTATCGCGGCTGAAACACGCGACGCACATTCCCATGTTGGGCGGATTGCCAAGCTTGACCAGCAGCGCCGCCACAACGCCGAGGACGGCGCCGGTGAGAATGGCTCCCTTGGCGGAGCCCCAGAACGGCTGCGTATTGGACATGCCTTCTCCCGTCGTGATGTCAGTGGCGTGTGCCCGTCCGCCACCGCCAGCCACGAGGGAAATCACCGGGTGGGAAAAGCGTGGAGCGCGAGTGCGGAGCGAGACGCCGTAAGCAACATGGATGAATGCAGAACCTGCATTCTCATTGCGCCGGATCAGGTTTGATGCCGCTGCAGTCGCATTGGCTGCCTCCTTTCGCACAAGCCCATGTCAGCGCCCATCGCCGCATGGTGAGATAATGCCTGAAAGGGCGAGGGAAATCAACGGCATCTGGCTGAACACGGGTTATTCACAGAAGAGATGGCTTCAGGTTTCCGGTTGACGGGCGGGGGCGTTGTGGCTAAAGGCGAAGGCAGTTGGGCCTACTGGAGAACGCCGTGAAGAAGCACTGTGTCCTGCCGCCACTGTTCGGCGCCGTTCTGTTCACCGTGAGCAGCGCGTTCGCCGGCGAGAACCACAAGCCCGCAGAAGGAGGCGCCATGCTTCCCATTCGTGGCCTGCACTGCTTTGCGCCGCACAAGCCTGAGGCGGCGGCGTGCGAGAAGTTCATCCGCGAGGTGCTGCCGAAGGAAGGCGTGAACCACCTGGTCCTGGAGTTCAACTACAACTTCGCGTTCAAGTCGCACCCGGCGCTTGGCAGTGCGAATGGGCTCGACGCACAGGCGGTCAAGCAACTGCTCAAAGCCTGCCGCGAGTCCGGCGTCAAGCTCATCCCGCAGTTCAACTGCCTTGGGCACCAGTCGTGGGCCGCGACGACGTCCGCGCTGCTGAAGCAGCATCCCGAGTTCGACGAGACGCCGCACGTGCCCGCGGACAACAAGGGCATCTACTGCCGCGAATGGTGCCCGCTGCACCCGGAAATCCACGCGGTCGTCTTCGCGCTTATGGACGAACTGGCCGACGCCTGCGAGGCCGACGCCGTGCACTGCGGGATGGACGAGGTGTTCCTGATCGGCGATCCGAAATGCCCGCGCTGCGGCGGCAAGGACAAAGCGGAGCTCTTCGCCGGCGAAGTGAAGAAGCTGCACGACCACCTGGCGTCGAAGAAGCGCGTGATGTGGATGTGGGGCGACCGATTCCTGGATGGCAAGGCCACGAAGATCGGCAAGTGGGAAGCCAGCGAAAACGGGACGCACCCGGCGATTGACCTCGTGCCGAAGGACATCGTGATCTGCGACTGGCACTACGACAAGGCGCCCGAGACGCCGCGGTATTTCCTGGCGAAAGGCTTCAGCGTGGTCGCCTGCCCGTGGAAGAACGAGTCCGTGGCCCTGGGGCAACTGAAGATCATGCGGGCTCTGGCCGCCGAGCAGGGAGGAAACAAGGCCCTCCTGGGCATGCTGCAGACCACCTGGGTGCCATTCGCCAGGTTCGAGAAAGCATACGTCGGCGAGGGCGAGAGCAGCGACGGCCCCGGCGCCGCGAAGTGCTTTAAGGCGCTGTTCGCGGAGATGCGAAAGCCGTAGGCGATACGCATGCCCATGCGAGTTTCCTGGATCGAAGGCCCGCCGCGAGGACGTCTGGCGATCGGGCCGGCGCCCGTTGGTCACGAATACCTCGAGGACCAGATCCGCGGGTGGCGAGAGGCCGGCGTGGACGTGGTGGCGTCGCTGCTGTGCCCGCCGGAAATCGTGGAGATGGGCCTGGAGCGCGAGGCCGAACTGTGCGCGGCTCAGGGGATCGAGTTCCTGTCGTTCCCGATCCCCGACCACAGCGTGCCGGAATCCATGCGCGACACACTGGCCTTCGCGTTACGCCTGGCGGGCCTGCTGGCGCGCGAGAAGTCCGCGCTGATCCACTGCCGCGCGGGGATCGGCCGGTCGGTGGTGATCGCGGCGTGCGTGCTGGCACTCAACGCCATGGACCCGGAGGAGGCGTTCGAGCGCATTGGCGCGGCGCGTGGTCTGCCGGACGTGCCCGAGACGGCGGAGCAGCGCGAGTGGGTCCTGCGGTTCGCGGAGCGGGTGTGAATTGCGGCCATGGATGCGGCGTGGTACAGTGTTTAGCGTGGAGGCCGTATGAATCTGCCTGCGACGGTTGAGACTATTCCTCTGCGCACGGACGCCGACGGCGTCATCCGCGTCGGTGGCACGCGCGTCACGCTGGACACCGTGGTAGCGGCCTTTGAGCAGGGGGCGACGGCGGAGGAGATTGCGCAGCAGTATCCGACGCTGGCGCTGCCGGACATCTACATGGTCATCGGACATTATCTCCGACACCCTGACGAGGTGGCTGCGTACCTGAAGTCACGCCGCGCCTTCCGGGATGCCGTACGCCGTGAGAACGAAGCCGGACATGCCGTGACCGGCATCCGCGAGCGCCTGCTGGCACGCCAGCGAACACAGAGAAGCAGTTGACCATGCTGAAGCTGGCCGCAGATGAGAACTTCAACGGCATTATCCTGCGCGGCCTGCACAGGAGGGAGGCCGGTGTTGACGTTGTCCGAGTCCAGGACGTGGCGCTCGCCGGCGCCGATGACCGCGTTATCCTGGCGTGGGCTGCGCGCGAGGGGCGCGTTCTGTTGACTCACGACGTTTCCACGATGACTGCTTTTGCGCGGGAGCGGATACGAGATGGCCTGCCGATGCCAGGTATGGTTGAGGTGCCGGAGCACATGCCGCTTGGTGATGCGGTCGAACATATTCTGCTGCTTGCGAGGTGCAGCCTGGAAGGCGAGTGGGAAGGGCAGATCACCTACCTGCCGCTGAGGTGAATGCCCTGAACCCTTTGACTCCCTTTGGCTGCGGCCCGGCCGCGCCAGGTTCTCTGTGCCCCTGTTGTGAATGATCCAGGCTACCCGTCCAGAACCTCGCGGACTTTGCGCGCCAGGGCGCTGGGAGCAAGGGGTTTCTGGACGAAGTGGGCGCCGGACTCCAGCATGCCGGTGGCGGCCACGGCGTTGTCAGCGTAGCCCGACATGAACAGTACCTTGACGTTCGGGTATAGAACGCGGACGCGCGCGGCCACTTCAGTGCCGCCCATCCCGGGCATGACCATGTCCGACAGGAGCATGTGCACGGGCTTGCCGTAGTCCCTGCAGGTTGAGAGCGCTTCATGGCCATTGGCGGCCGGGAGGACGGTGTAGCCGTTGGATTCGAGTATCTCATGCGCCAGGGCGCGGACCTGTTCATCGTCTTCCACCAGGAGGATGGTCTCGGTGCCGCGCAGGACCATGGGCGCGATGAGGCGCGACGCGCGCGAGGGTGTTTCCTGGACGCGCGGCAGGTACACCTTGAAGCTGGTGCCCTTGCCCGGTTCGCTGTAGACGCCGATGTTCCCGCCGCTCTGCCTGACGATCCCGTAGACAGTGGCGAGACCCAGGCCCGTGCCCTTGCCTACTTCCTTTGTGGTGAAGAACGGCTCGAAGAGGCGGGCCTTGGTGTTCTCATCCATGCCGCAGCCTGTGTCGCTGACGGCGAGCATGACATAGGGGCCGGGCTCAACGCCGGCGTGGGTCCGGCAGTAGGATGCGTCGAGTTCCACGTTCGCGGTTTCGATGGTGAGCTTGCCGCCGTCGGGCATGGCGTCGCGGGCGTTGACGACGAGGTTCATGAGCACCTGCTCGATCTGGCCGGGATCGGCTTTCGTGGGCTTCAGCGCGGGGTCGAGGACGGTCGTGAAGGCGATGTCCTCGCGGATCAAGCGCCGCAGCAGCTTATCCATGTCGGCGAGGACGGCGTTAAGGTCGAGGACCTTGGGCTGCAAGACCTGGCGGCGGCTGAAGGCCAGAAGCTGGCGGACGAGGTTGACGGCGCGCTGGCCGGCCTTGTAGACCACCTCGAGTTCCTTGCGCGCGGGGTCATCGGGCGCAAGCCGGGCGAGCAGGAGTTCGATGCGGCCGTTGATGACGAACAGCAGGTTGTTGAAGTCGTGGGCCACGCCGCCGGCGAGTTGCCCGATGGCCTCCATCTTCTGCGCCTGGCGGAACTGCTCTTGCAGCGTGGCCGTCTCCGCCTCAGCCTGCTTGCGTTCAGTGATGTCACGGACGAAGACCAGGTGCGCGTCGAGGCCCTGGAACCGGACGGGCACCGCAGTGGTCTCGACCGGGACGCGCGAGCCGTCCAGGCGCAGGTACTCCTGGTCCATGAGCGGCGCCGGCTTCCCGGTCTCGCGTTGCAGCCGGATGCGTCCGCGGACGGCTTCCTGATACTCCGGGGCTATCCGCTCCATGAGCTCCGTGCCGAGCATATCCTCGAGCCTTGAGGCCCCAAGGAGTCTGAGCATCGCCGGGTTGAGGTAGACGAAGCGTCCTCCGCTCTGGACGAAAATGGCTTCCGGGGCCGCCTCGACCAGGACCCGGAAGCGGGCTTCACTTTCCCGCAGCGCCTCGTTGGCCTTGGTGAGTTCGGCAGTCCGCTGTGCGACGCGCTCTTCCAGTTCCAGCGTGAGTTGCAGGAGCTCGGAATTGGTCCTCTGGAGCTCCTCTTGTGTCGCACGCAGTTCGGCGGCGCGTTGCGCCAGCCGCTGGTCCATCTCCAGCGTCAGGGCCAGCACCTCGCGGTTGGTGTCCGCCAGTTCGGTGTGCAGCAGCCGCAAGGCGTGTTGCGGGTCGGACAATAAGGACGTTTGGCTATTGCCGCTCATCTTCCCGCGTTCCTCACAACCACCACGGTGGCATCGTCGCTCTCTTTGCCGAGTGTTCGCAGGAGGAACAGCGCGACTTCCGAGGGGTTCTGGCAGATGTCCCTGGGAAGAGCGCTCCAGTCCCAGTGTGTGCGCAACCCGTCCGAGTGGAGGACCAAGGTGGATTCCGGTGTCCAGGCGTGCGTGGTGACCACCGGTTTTGGGGCGTTGACTCCTATGATCCCGCGCCGCACGACAAAGTTGCGCGCGTCAGAGCTTCCCCACAGGCGCGCTTCCACGTTGCCGACACTGGCCAGGCTGAACGTTGCCGCCGGCAGATCGAAGCGCGCCAGAGCCATGACCACGCCGCGGGTGCCGCGACAGACGCGCTCCGCGCCGGCGAACAGGTTGGGCAGCGGCTGGTCGAAGTGGTCCTCGATGAAGAGCCGCGCGCCTTGCGCGGCACGGTGGGCCAACTCGCCATGACCCAGCCCGTCAATAACGCCGACAAGCGCGTGGTCCGGCCAACTCCTGGCAACGAACGCATCGCCGTTCGGCCCTGTGCCCTGGCGCGGCCGCGTGGCCACGCCGAAGTCGAGGAGGTGCGGGAAACGCCGCGGGTTCACGGGACGAAGCCAGCGGCGGCACACCACTCGGGTGCCTCCCGCGGGCGGCGAGCTGAAGGTGAGTTCGTCCATGAGGCGGTTGACGGCACCGAGGCCGAGCCCCAGCCCTCCGGCCGTCGAGAAGCCGTCGGTCGTGGCCTGCTCCGCGCTGGGGATTCCCGGCCCCCGGTCTTGGGCCTCGATCTGGACGCCGGCGTGGCTGCCGTTCGCGACGCGAGCCAACGTGATGGTCCCGCCGTTGGCGTGCTTGACCAGGTTGGTGGACAACTCGCTCACGGCGATGGCGATCTGCTCACACTCGACTTCTCCGAAGCCGACAGAGCGGGCGAAAGTCCTGGCAGTCTCCTGTGCCACAACCACTCTCCCCGCATGGCCGACGTCAATGACCTGCGACGGTGGCTCCTGCACGGATCATTGTCTCCGCCATTTCCTCACGGTGACGGTGGTGCCCTGGCCGACAGCGGACTGGGCGTCCATTTCGTCCATCAGCCGTTTGGCGCCCGGCAGCCCCATGCCGAAGCCGCCGCTGGTACTGAATCCCTCCTTCATCGCCTTCGCGATGTCCGGGATGCCGGGGCCGTGGTCCACGAAGGTCAGTTCGATGCCCGTCCGCGTGCCGTCCTCGAGCGGATGCAGCACCATCGTTCCCTCGACGGCGTACTTGATGATATTGCGGGCCAGCTCCGATGCGGCGGTGACGATCCGGGTTGTGTCTGTCAGGCCGAAACCCAGAGCGCTGGCACCCTCGCGCACGGCGCGGCGCGCAACAACGATGTCGCTCTCGGTCTTTATGACCACTTCCTTTTCGATGGTCGCGTTCATCTCGCACTTCCTTGCCGTTTGCCCAGTGAAACCATGTCGAGCGCCCGCTCCACGGTCAGCGCCGTCTCGACGCGTTTCAGAGGCAATCCAAGCTGTGTGGCGGTGACGGCAACGGCCGGCCGCATCCCGGCAATGATGGTGCGTCCGCCCATGAGCGACACCATCTGCGCCGTCTCAGAGATGGTGCGGGCGAAGAATGAGTCCAGGGTCTCCACCGCAGAGATGTCCAGGATCAGCGCCTTGGCCTCATGCTGGTCCATGCTGCGCATGGCCTGCTCCTGCAGCGCCGTGATGACACTGTCGTCGGGGTCGGAGGGCATGGCGACCAGGAGCACGTCCCGTACTTTGACGACCGTGATGCTGCTCGCAGACATGGGGCGCCTCCGTAGGGGCTTCCATCTCGTGGCCAACTGCGCGATCAGGGCAAGCGGCGGAGCTTGCCTACGGGCCTCGTCACGGCTTGTCAGCCTTCGGGACAATCGCAAGGCTCAGCATCTCCATGGCCGTGCGCAGTCCGGCGGCCAGGGACGACCGGGTTGCCACACTCGACAGGTCAACGCCGAGATGTACCAGGGTCTGTGCGATAACAGGCCGCACGCCGGTCAGGACGACCTCGGCGCCCAGCAACCGCACTGCGCTGACGGTCTCGATCAGATGCTGCGCAGTTTGTGTGTCAATTGCCGGCACTCCCGTGATGTCAATAACGGCCACGGGCGACCCGCTGTCGGTGACGTGCTGCAGGAGGCGCTCCATGAGCTGCTGGGTCCGCGCGCTGTCAAGCGTGCCGATCAGCGGCACCAGGACGATGCCTTCCCATACCTGAACGACGGGTATGGTGGCCATTTCGAGGATTTCCTGGGCCTGCTTCTTGATCTTGTCTTCGGCCTCTTTGCGCTCGGAGAGGTCGCGTGTCACCTTGCCGAAGGCGCGCAGCTTGCCGTTGTTGTCGCGCAACGCGGTAATGACGACATTGGCCCAGAAGCGGGTACCGTCCTTGCGCACGCGCCAGCCTTCGTCCTCGAAGCGTCCATCCTGGCCGGCGGCTTTCAGTTCGTTCTGCGGTTTGCCGCGCTGAATATCCTCCTCGGGGTAAAACCGAGCAAAGGACTGGCCGATGATCTCATCCGTAGCCCAACCCTTGAGCCGTTGGGCGGCGGGGCTCCAGGAGAGAACCTTGCCGTCCGGGTCGAGGAGCACGATCGCGTAGTCCCTGACATTCTCGACGAGCACCTGGAGTAAGTCGTCGCCTTTGGGGCCAGGATTGTGTTGCGCACTACCAGAAGGCCGTCGCGGTTTTGCTCTGACTGTCATTGCGTTCCTCCTTCACATAGCGTCAGCCGCCTCGTGCCGATTGCTGCAGCCGTGGCGCGTTGTCGAGGAATGCGCCGAGGCGTGCGTCAACCCATGTGCGGGCAAGGCTACATATATCAAATCAACCATAGACGCACGCATTCTGCAACATCCAAATAGAAGGCAAAGCTAAAATAATAGTATAAGACAAACGAGATACATAAGCACACGTTTCGGTTGGAGAGCTGTTATGCACAGGTGCATGATTGTCGAAGAGTGAAACATGGTACAACGAAGCAAGAGCAGTCTGTTGGCTCCTGCCAATATTCTAGCTTCTTTCTCATTTCGCTGAGTGCCTTTGGCGCTACGATTCCCCGCCAATATCCCGGGAGTGCACATGAGCAGAGCCCTGCTTATTGAGGACTGTGTGGAGCTTCGCGAGTTCCTTGCTGAACTGTTGGTGGGTGAGGGCTTGGGTGTCACCGTTGCAGCAGATTGGGGTGCTGCGCTGGCCGCCTTGGATGGCCCCCTCGACATCATCTTGATGAGCCGGTCGGTGGCGGGGAGAGGGCCGGAGGCGTTCATGGCGGAGGTGCGGCGAAATGACCACGAAACATGTAGCGCCCGTGGATCAGCATTACCGAAACCTTCGCCTGGAGATGAACGCCCTGTTCCCTGAACTGGGCATTGCCGCGTAAGACATCGACAACAAATTGTCGATGCAGGCCCTGAAAGGGCCTACTGACATAGGCTCCTACGCCACCCTCCTCATTTTGCATCCCAATTTTCGATTCCTCAGCGCCGTGGCTGCCGTGTACAATCGCTCCGCTGCCCCCAAGGGATTGGCCCCATGCCCGAACAGGTGTCTGACGAAGAGTTCTCCCGCCATCTGCTGCAGATAGGCATGGCGCGCGCCGAGCAGGTCGCGGACGCGCGGCAGTTGCAGACCGAGAGCGCGCAGCGCGGCGAGAGCATGTCCTTGGCCGACGCCCTCGTCCGCCAGGGCGCCATTACCCCATTGCAGCGCGAGGAGATCGAGAAACGCCTGCGGACCCAGCAGGACGGCGCGCAGCAGCTCGGCCAATACAAGTTGCTCAAGAAACTCGGCGGCGGCGCGATGGGCACCGTGTACCTTGCCGAGGACACCATGGCGCAGCGCCAAGTCGCCCTCAAAGTGCTCCAGGATAAGTACGCAACCGATCCCGAGTTCCTGACGCGCTTCCGCCGCGAAGCCAAGGCCGCCGGGAAACTCAACCACCCCAACATCGTCGCGGCCTACACCATCGGCGAGGAGGCCGGGCGGCAGTACTACACCATGGAATACTGCCAGGGCGAGACCCTCGGCAAGACGCTCGACCGCGAGAAGGTGCTGCCCTGGGACACGGCCCTCGCCATCATCACCCAGGTCGCGTGCGGTCTGCAGCACGCGCACAAGCACGGCATCATCCACCGCGATATCAAGCCGGACAATATCTTCATCGCTGACGACCCGACGGGCTCCATCATCCGCCCAAGCGGCGCCAAAGGCGTCGCTAAGATCCTGGACCTGGGCCTCTCCAAGAACATCGGCGAGGCGCAGCAGTCATTCTATACGCAGACTGGCGTGGCCATGGGCACGCCGCATTACATCTCGCCCGAACAGGCCAAGGGCGAGAAGACCATTGACGGCCGCACCGATATCTACTCGCTGGGCGCCACCTTCTACCACCTCATCACCGGCCAGACGCCGTTCTCCGGCACGACGGCGGCGATGGTCATGATGAAGCATCTGTCCGAGCAACTCCCCAACCCGCAGGACATCGTCCCTGACATCCCCGACGGCATCGTGCAGGTCATCCAGAAGATGATGGCCAAGGATCCCAATGACCGCTACGCGGACTGCGCCGCGCTCCTCGAAGACCTCGAACAGGTGCGCCAGGGCAAGACGCCCTCCAGTCCTGCCATGGACGCGGCGCGCAGCACGATTGCCCCACGCGCGGTAGGGCGATCTGTCAGATCGCCCCACAAGCGCGTCGCGCGGCGGCAGGAACCCCTCGGGTCGGTGGACAAGACGCTTGTCGGGCCGCGTGGCGCAAGCATGCCGCCCACTGCGGCGCGCGGCAGGAAGCCGGTGTACCTCGCCGCCGGTGTCCTTGGCCTGGGCGCCATCACGTTCATCGCGGCGCTGGCAATGCGAGGTGCGAACAAGTCCGAAACGGCGAAACCTGATACCCGACCCCCGATACCCGACACCCGACCCGCCGCCGTTCAACCACAATCTACAAACCCGAAACCAGAAACCGGCCCGGGGCCGCCGCCCGACGAGGCGCGATGGGGGCCGGGGGAGGACCTCTTCGACGGCAAGTCGCTCGCCGGCTGGAAGGTGCCCGACACTGGCCTCTTCGCAAGACACGGCGACGTGCGGGTTGAGAACGGCGAACTTGTTCTCCGCAAGGGACAGCAGGGCACAGCGGCCGCGTGGGCCGGCCAGTTCCCGTCCGTGGACTATGAACTCGCCTTCGAGCTGAAGTTCCCTTCCCCTTTGGTGAGCTTCCCCGTCGGCACGTCGCAGTGGGCCTTCTTCCTGACCAAGGACTTCACAGGCGAGAGCAGCGCGGCTGTCGGCCCCGTGAAGGTGACGAGCGGCTCGTTGGGCTGCACCCCAAAGGGCGGGGCTAAACTGCCGGTCGAGCAGGGCAAGTGGTATGGCGTCCGCCTGCGCATCGCCGCACACAAGATCACTGCCACGATTGACGGCCAGCAACGCTTCGAGTTCGACACGACGCCCCACGAGGAGCAGGGCCGAGGAGGCGACGACACCCTCAAGCCACTGGCGGTCTTCACGTGGCAGGGCGAAGGCGCCATCCGTGCCATTCGCCTCCGCCGCCTCAAGCCCGAGGGCGCCCAACCACAAACCACAAACCAGAAACCACAAACCGTCCCCTGGCCCCTGCACGACGGCAAGGAACCCATTGCCGACTACGCCAAGCGCGTCGGCCTGCCCGCGACGGAAACTTTGGACCTCGGCGGCGGCGTGAAGCTCGGATTGGTCCTCATTCCGCCCGGCAAGTTCACTATGGGCAGCCCACCGACGGAGAAGGGGCGGGAAGCGGGAGAGACACAGCACGAGGTGACCATTACCAAGCCCTTCTACATGGGGAAGCATGAAGTGACAGACGAGCAGTTTGAGACGGTCAATGAACCGGATAAGACTTCGCTGAGGGGCCAGTTGAGGCCGGGATTGACGTACAAATGGGGTGGCGCTGAGTGGTGGTGCGCAAAGACCAGCGCCAAGACGGGCAGGACAGTGTCGCTGCCCACGGAGGCGCAGTGGGAATATGCCTGCCGCGCGGGAACGACAACGGCTTTCTCATCCGGCGACGCAGACGATGATCTGAACGGAGTGGCCTGGTGGTGGGAGAACGCCGATCGCGCCAGTCACCCCGTCGGCCAGAAGAAGCCGAATGTGTGGGGATTGTACGACATGCACGGGAACGTGTGGGAATGGTGCCAGGACTGGTATTCGTGGGGGGCGTATCCGGCCGGGGCCGTCACCGATCCGCAGGGCCCGGCGACGGGACAGGAGCGCGTCATGCGCGGTGGCTCGTGGTTCAACAATCCCCACGCTTGCCGTTCCGCTCAACGCCAGAGACCCGGCATGGATGCCGGGAAGGGCAACGTTGGCTTCCGCGTCGTGGTGGACGTGCCCGCCGCCGTTCAACCACAAACCATAGAGCAGAAACCCGGACCCCGCGTGACGGCTTTCAGCGGGGCGACGCAATTGGGCGACTACAAGCTGCTGAGCAAGTTTGGCAAGGGCACGCTGGGCGGGGACGTCTTTGTCGCGGAAGATGTCAAGTTGGGCCGCAAGGTCCTTGTGGAAGAGTTACCGAAGCCGATGACGGGCGACCCTGCCGTGAAGGAGCGTTTCCGCCGCGGCGCGCAGGCGTTGGCCAGGTTGAGCCACCCCAACATCGTGGCCGTCCACTCTATCGGCGAGGAAGAAGGGGGTACGCTGTACGCCGCGCGAGAGTACCATGAGGGCGAGCCGCTGGACGCGCTGCTCAAGCGCGACAAGGCCCTGCCGTGGCAGCGGGCCGCGACCATGGCGGCGGAAATCGCCGCGGGCCTGAAATGCGCGCACGACAACCGCGTGATTCTCAGAGATATCAAGCCGCGCAACATCGTGGTCGCCAACGACGGCAAGGCGCGGATTCTTGAGTTCTTCCTAGCGTTGGATCTGAAAGTTGAGCAGCCGCAAGCGGGCGTGGCCGTCGGCACGCCGCAATACATGGCGCCTGAACAGTGGCGCGGCGACAGCAAGATTGACGGCCGCGCGGACATCTACGCCCTGGGCGCGACGTTGTGCGAGATGCTCACGGGCGCGCCGCCGTATGGTTCGGGCAGCCTGAAGGAGATGATGGACCGGCACCTCCAGCAGCCGCTGCCCGACCTGAAGAAGCTCAAGCCCGACCTCCCCGACTCGCTGGTCAAGGTCATCGAGAAGATGCTGGCCAAGAAGCCGGAGGACCGCTACCAGAACTGCGACGAACTGCTGAAGGCGCTGGAAGCCCTGCGGCAGGCGACGGCAAAACCCGAGACCGCGAAACAGGCAAAGGATGGACTATAAAGGCTGAAGGACGAACGCTGAATGGCCACGTTCGAATGGGATGAAGGCAAGAACGCGCGCAACCGGGGCAAGCACGGCGTTTCCTTTGAGGAAGCGGCAGCGGTGTTTGCCGATCCAGACGCAGTTGAGGAATACGATGCAGCACATTCCGTTCCCCGCGAAGACCGCTTCCGTGTCATTGGGCTCTCCCATGTTCTTAGACTCTTGCTTGTGGTATACTGTGAACGCGAGGGCAACGTGATCCGCATTGTCAGCGCCAGGGCGGCGGGCGCGCGGGAACGGCAGGTGTACGAACGAAGAGGGTGAGACCGATGGAACTGCGCGGTTTTCGGGCCGGTGAGTGCTTCCATTTGGGTGGCAGGAAGTACCTGTGCACTGACGTTGGCTCGCGCACGGTCTCCGCTGTCTGTCTTTCCGGCATTGCGGTGGTGAAGAACGGCCGGCCGGTGAAGCTGACAGAGGAGGAAGCGCGCCGGCAAGGATGGCTCAACGGGCCGCCCTATGCCCTGCCGGAACTTACGCTGGATGAGTGGGACATAGAGGCTTGCAGAAAGCATCCCGGAGCCGGGAAACGTGCCACGGTGGCGGCACGCCAGATGGCCGAACGCCGATGAACGTGGCGGGTGCCCCGGGACTGCGCGGTGAATCTCAATCATGCCACCTGAGTGCCCTGCTCTGGCTTGTCCCAGTGGCGCTGCTCGGCGCCGTCGTCTACGTCTTCGCCGCCGCACTGCGCGCGGAGCCAGCGCCACCACCGCAGGCGCCGGTGGTGCTGAGTCGGGGCTATCCGTTGACGGTTGAGGAACCCGGCGGGCGCAAGGTCGTCATCGCGGCGCAGCCCGAACGCATCCTCCCGGCGGACTCCAGTACGGCGGACATCCTGGCCGCGCTGGTCGAGCCGCGCCGGATGGTGGCCGTGCCGGCCACGGCAGATAGTTTCGCCGGGGCCAGGGAGTTCTTCGCGCGGCACCCGGAGATACCGCGCTTCCAGCAGTTCCAGGCGGAGACGCTGCTGGCGCTGAAGCCGGACCTGGTCCTGGCCGTCGTCTTCCGCGATAATGCCACCGTGGACCAACTGGAACAGCGCGGCGTGCCGGTGCTGAAGTTCGAACACTTCAGGGACTTCGCGGGCATCCGCGGCTCGTTCATGGCCGTCGGCCTGGCGGTCGGCGAGGGGGAGAAAGCGCAGGCGCTGGCGGAGGACTTTGACCGCCGCCTGGCGGCTGTGGCGCGCGCTGTCGCCGGCAGGCCCAGGCCGCGCGCGCTCTTCTACTCCAGGTATGACCAGGGCTTTGCCGTCGGCACAGGCGAAAGCCAGGACGAGGTTCTCCGCCGCGCGGGCGCGCGTAATGCTGCCGCGGAACTCAACCTCGTCGGGCACGTGCGCTTTACGTTGGAGCAGATGCTGACGCTGAAGCCGGATTACATTGTTGTCGGCGGCGACCGCGGCCTGGACAGCCCGCAGGCGCGTATCGTGCTCAGCGAACCGATTCTGGCGGAACTGCCGGCAGTGAAGGAACGGCGCATCGCGGTCGTGCCGGACCGGTATGCGACTTCCGTGTCGCAGTACGTCGTTGACGCAGTGGAGATCCTTGCCCGCCAGCTTCATTCCGACGCCTTCCCCCAATCCTCAATCCGCAATCCGCAATCCGCAATCGGAGGGCCGCAGGCCCGATGATGATGCCCCCCCGCCACCGCGCCATCTGGCTTGGCGCAGTCCTGCTGTTCCTGCTGCCGCTTCTCGTCCTGGTGGCCACCGGCTACAGCGAGACCGGGCGCTACGGCATGCTGAGCGCCGCGCGGGTGATGCTGGCCGAACTGGGACTGACTGCGCCGTCGGCGGAGCACGATATTCTGAAGCTGCGTCTGCTGCGGGCGCTGTGCGCCGTGGGCGTGGGCGGCAGTCTGGCCCTGGCCGGCGCGATGACGCAGGGGCTGTTCCGCAATCCGTTGGCCGAGCCGGGCCTGCTCGGGGTAGGCAGCGGCGCGATGCTGGGCGCGGTTGTGGCCATTGCATTGCTCGGCGGCTACGGGCCGGACATGTGGACTCGCCCCCAGGCAGGCGACGGGCTCGCAGCCGCGGCGTGGACCCGCGTCGTAGCGCTCGGCCTCGTGCCGCTGCTGGCGTTCGTCGGCGCGCTGGCGGCCACGTTCACGATCTACCGCCTGGCCACGCGTCAGGGCCGCATCTCCGTGGCGGGGCTCCTCCTGACCGGGCTGGCGATCAACGCCTTGCTCGGCGCGCTCATGGCCGCGCTGCAGGTGCTGCTGCTCCCGGATTGGCAGGCGTCGCGCGCCATCATCGCTTGGGGCTTTGGCACCTTCGATGACCGCTCCCTGTTCCACATCGTTGTCGTATGGAGCGGCGCGCTGGTGGCGCTGGCCGCCATGCCGCTCGTGGCGCTGGAGCTCGATCTGCTGGCCGGCGGCGAAGACGACGCTGCCACTCTGGGCGCCGACCCGGCGCGGGTCAAGACCGTGGTCCTGGCGTGCGTGGCGCTGGCGACGGCGGCGTCGGTGTCGGTGAGCGGCCAGATCGCGTTTGTCGGTCTGCTGGTCCCGCACGTGACGCGGCTGCTCGTGGGGCCGCACCACAGGCGCCTGCTGCCCGTGGCGTTTCTGGCGGGCGCGACGCTGCTGCTGCTGGTCGTGGTCTTCCAGCACGGACTGTGCCCCGTGCTCGCCGAATGGGTTGCGGCGGGCAGCCCGAGACTGGCCGTGGCATGCCGCCGCGTGACGAGCATGCAACCGGGTGCGCTGACGTCGTTGCTGGGCGCTCCGTTCTTCCTCTACCTTTTGCTGAGACAGGGGCGGAGAGTGCTCGGGGGGTAGGGCCGTGAGAACAGCTCCGAACGGGACATCGAACGAGTCAGGCGCGGCGGCGCTCGTTGCGCGGGATGTGCGCCTCACCTACCCCAATGGCGTGCGCGCGCTGGATGGGGCGAGCATCAGCGTGGCGCCGGGCGAGTTCCTCGCGATCATCGGCCCGAACGGTTCCGGCAAGAGCAGCTTTCTGCGCGTCCTGGCCGGCCTGCAGCCCGCGGACTCCGGCCAGGTCCTGCTCGAAGGCGATGCTGTGTCGGCGTTGGAGGCGCGCGAGCGTGCGCGGCGGGTGGCGCTGGTGCCGCAAACACTGGATGTGCTGCCGGGCTACAGCGTGGAAGACTTCGTGCTGATGGGGCGCTACTCGCACCTGAGCGGCTGGCGCCTGTACACCCGGCACGACTACGAAGTGGCGCGCGAATGCCTGAAGCGGGTGGACGCCGCGGAGTTCTCGACGCGCGGGATGAACGAGATGTCGGGCGGCGAACGACAGCGGGCGCTGGTGGCGCGCGCGCTGGCCCAGGAAGCGCGCACGGTCCTGCTGGATGAGCCGACCAGCGCTCTGGATCTCTCGCACCAGTTGCTCGTCTACCGCCTGATCCACGAGATGCACCGCGGCGCCGGTAGGACCATCGTTGTCGTCACACACGACCTGAACCTGGCCAGCCAATTCGCGCAGCGGCTGGCGTTGATGCAGCGGGGGCGTATGGTGAGCGAAGGCGCGCCGGCGGACGTGCTGCGCCGCGAGGTGCTCGAGAAAGTCTACGGTTCCGAGTTGGCCTACGGGATGTTTGAACGGACTATTGCCGGCGGCTCGCGCCCGTGGGTCCTGCCGTGGGCCAGGCCGGAAACGAGTGACACGTGACGTCCGGAACGCTGGCGCATTGCCAGGCTGCGCGCTACCACAGCCCGGCCACGCGAGGAAGGCAACCGCCGCGCGAGCATGATGTTCAATAGTTACCAGTGCTGAAATACGCAAGATGGGCCGGGCGGGCCGGTGTACTTTCAGGAGGATGCATCGGTGCACCGGACCATCCTCGCGTGGCGCGAAACGGAGTGTTCCCATGGTCGCCAGGTTTGCTGCAGCGCTTTGCCTTCTCGCAACCGCCGCCGGGGTCGCAGCCGCCGAAGCGGCTGTCCCCGTGCGCGTGCTGATCCTCAGCGGCAAGAACAACCACAACTGGCAGCAGACCACGCCTGTCCTGCAGAAGATGTACGCCGACAGCGGCCGCTTCACGGCGGACGTGATCAACGATCCCGCGCAGTGTGACGAGGCGACGTACGCCAAGTACGACGTGGTCGTCAGCAACTGGACGAACTGGCCGGACGTCAACAAACGCGTCTGGGGCGAGAAGACCGAGAAGGCGTTCATGGATTTCGTATGCGGCGGCAAGGGCGTGGTGATGATCCATGCGGCCAGCTCGGTGTTTTACACGTGGCCCGAGTTCCAGGAGCTGGTCGGTTCGTGGTGGAAGATGGACCAGACGGGGCACGGCGCCGTTCACAAGTTCACGGTCACGATTGCAGACAAGGACCACCCCATCACCCGCGGCATGAAGGACTTTGCCATCACCGACGAGCTGTGGCACCGTGAGGGCACGGCCGGCGAACTCAAGGTGCTCTGCACCGCTTTCTCGGACAAGGCCAAGGGCGGCTCGGGCCTCAACGAACCAGTGGCCCATTGGCGCGAGTTCGGCAAGGGGCGCTGCTTCCACATTACGCTTGGGCACGACGGCGCCGCCATGCAGAACGCCGGCTTCCAGACGCTGACTCTGCGCGGCACGGAATGGGCCGCCACGGGCAAAGTCACGCTGCCTGTCCCCGGCGATCTGCCCGGTCCCACCGATGCCTTCCAGGAGCTCAAGCGTTACCGCGCCGGCGAGAACCGCCAGGCTCCCACGGCCGTTGCCGCCGTCGTCCGCGAGGCCGCTGCCGATCCCGCGCGCCGCGCTGAAGCCGCCGGCAAGCTGGCCGCGCTGCTTGCCGCGCCGGACGCCACCAACGATGCCAAGGGATTCGCCTGCGAACAGCTCAGCCTCATCGGCGCGGACGAGTGCGTGCCGGCGCTGGCGCCGCTGCTGGCGGACGCCGAGTTGAGTCTTGCGGCGCGCTTCGCGTTGGAGCGGATCGGCACGGA
>JAPLOD010000703.1 GCA_026692735.1 Planctomycetota bacterium
CACGTGTCCCAGCGCTCGTAGTTGAACAGCGTCGTCGGCCACTGCGTCTCGCGCATGTGCCGCAACGTGTGCTCGGCTTCCAGGTGGCTGCCCAGGATCCCCGCGCGCTTGATGGCCTCCACGCCCAGCGTCTCCGCGTTCACTTCTACGCCGTGGCTAAAGATGTGGTCGAGCGCGCTGGCCCATTCGTTGTCAATCACCAGTTGCTCGAAACTCGTCCCCTGGTCCGCGCCCACGATCCCCTGGCTCCCAAATCCCCCGCCGGCCAGCAGCATCGCCAGAGCTGACATGCCCTTCTCGAATCCGCCCTGGAAGTCCGGTACGCTGGCGTCCGTGAGCGCGCAGTTCGCGCCGCTCTCGAAGCCGTACCAGTTCGCCATCTGCAACCCCGCCCACCCGATCAGCACCTGGTTCGGCGAACCGAACAGACACATCGTGCTGCGCAGGTCCACGGTATGCGCAGCCGCGGACCAGCCGCCCGGCACGCCCCACAGGTACGCGATCACGTTCCCGATCAGGTTGTACGCGTTCTGCATCACCAGAGTGCCCGCGATCGTCACCGGCGCGTCCAGGCCGGCCATCGCCATCGGTCCGATGTGGAACGTGTGCCCGGACTCCGCGAACAGCAGCGCCAGTTCCAGGCTGAAGTCGTCATAGGAGAGCGCACCGTTCGGCTCCAGCAGATAGCCCAGCCGCACCTTCCCGCCGCCGGCCCGTATCTGCGCGATCCGCATGATCTGCCGCGCCGCTTCGGGCGTCATCATGTAGACGCCGTACGGCTTCCTCGAATACAGTGCGCACAGGTAATAGCCGTACACGTCGCCCATGTGGCCGGGCACGTCGGCCGGCGTCACCAGCGGCATCGCGCTGCCGACGTACGGCAGTTCGTTGCAGAGCACCAGACCTTTGAGCACGTCCTCGGTCGTGCCCTGACGCCGGCTCGTGGCGCCGTAGTCCACGATGTTCGCCTCACCGCAGGCGGAGATGCGCAGACGGCCGCCGCGCAGCACGCCGCGCTGGAACTTCTCGTCGCTGGTGATGCGCCTGCCGCCGCTGAGCGCCTTCATGGCCCGTTCTATGAGGGCGGAGGGCAGCGTGGCCCGTCCCTTCGCGTAGTCCACGGCGGCGCCTTCCTTCTCGAGCCGTTCCAGCACGCGCCTGTGCGGCAGATGGCACCCCACGGTGCTCAGCACATCCAGCGTCGCCCGGTGGATCTGCTCGATCTCGCTCTCGGACAGAACCTCAACCTTCGCGTGAACCGTCTTCATGCGCTGCCCTTTCCTGTTTACGGTAGATAAGCGCGCAGGCCGGCAGTGTACCTCTGTTAGCGTACCGGTCAGTTCCGGAAACGTGTGTCTTTGTCCGTTTCCACGAGTTGCGCACAGCCTTGCGCGCCGCCGAGTCCGTGGCCGCCCCCGCGCCGACACCACCGTGAGGCGCTACTCAAACGCCGGCAGGAAATCCTTCTGCAGCTCCAGTATCTCGCCGAGCATCCCCTCCGCCCCGACGATGCTGTTCACGCACGGGTCCAGCAGCAGCGCCTGCAACAGCCGCTTCCGCGACCGCGTCCGGAACGCTTCCGTCACCAGGCTGTGGATGGCGAACTGCGTGCGCATGTATGCCGCGAAGGTTTCGGGCACGGGGCCGACCGTCAGCGGATGAATGCCGCCGGCGTCCACCACGGCGGGCACTTCCACCGCCGCGTCGCGCGGCAGGTTCTCGACGTAGCCGCCGGTGTTGAGCACGTTCACGGCCGAACGCCGCGCGCCGCGGTTGAGCTCGATGTCGCAGACGATCGGCACGGTGACCTCGCCGCTCGCGCGCAGTATCTCCTCCGTGACGGGCGCTCGCCCTTCCGCGCATTCCACGACCGGCGACGCGCGTTCCTGCTGCTGCAGCCGGACGGGCCGGCTTTCCTGGCCGTAGGGCCATTTCGTCCCGTGGAATTCCGCGCCAAAGGACAGGTACTCGCCGATGTGATCGTCCGACGGGAACGTGAACACGTCAAAAATCTCCGCGAGCTTCTTGAAGAGCGGCGGGGTCTGCGGCGATGTGTCCTCGCGGACCTTCTGCAGCAGCTCCGCCAGCCTGTCCCCGCCCGTCGTCAGGTCCGTCACCCTCAGGATGCAGTAGAAGTGGTTCATCCCGGCGGAGACTATCTCGAGCTTCTCCCGCTCCATAGCGAGATACCTGCAGATCCACCGTTCGGCATCGAAGACTCCGTGGCAGATTCCGGCGGCCTTGACCTTCGTCAGATGCAGGATGGCGTGCAGCACGCGCGCCTCGGGGTTGGTGAAGTTCAACAGCAGCGCGTCCGGGCAGCACTGTTCCACGTCGCGGCAGATGGGGATGACCAGGTGCAGGCTGCGCAGAGCGTGAAAGAGCGCCCCGGGGCCGCCGTTCTCGCCCAGCACGTGCTTGAAACCGTGCGCCAGCGGCACGCGGAAATCCTGCTCCCACAGCGGGTACCTCTTGCGCGCCACCGCCGTGATCACGTACCGCGCTCCGGCGAGCGCCGCGCGCCGGTCGGTCGTGCTCGTGATCGTGATGTCCGAGCGTGTGTGTTCTTTGATGCGCCGCGCCAGGCTGGTCATCAGCGCCAGCGCTTCGGCGTTTTCATCCACCAGCGCCAGCGTCACGCCGCGGCCGCGCAGTTCCGCCGCCTGCAGCAGATCCGCGATCTGCCCTCGTCCGAAGCTCTGGCTCCCCGCCCCGATCAGGACAATCTTCACGCGTTGCCCCTTTGCCGGCGTTCCAGTACATCCACAGTCCCGTCCGGGCGCCCCACCAGAACCGTATCCACCCAGTCCAGGAACAAGCCCGTTTCGACCACGCCTGGGATCTTCAGCAGCCTGGCTTCCAATTCCCGCGCGGCAGCCGGGTCGCGCAGCGGCGCTGTGAGCGCGCAATCCAGCGTCAGGTTGTGGTTGTCCGAGACGAACGGCGTGCCGTCCTTGTTCAACCGCAGCGTGGGCACCAGGCTCAGGCGCTTAAGCTGCCGCGACACGCAACCGCGTGCCAGCGGGATGATCTCCACCGGAATCCGCCCGCGCTCGCCGAGCGTCTTCACCAGTTTCTCGGGGCTGACCATCACCACGCGCCGTTTCGCCACGCTGGCGACGATTCGTTCCCGCACCAGCGCCCCGCCCCACCCCTTGATCAGGTCCAGGTTAGGCGCGACCTCGTCGGCGCCGTCAACGATGATGTCGAGTTCCACGTCCTCGCCCAGCTCGATCAGCGGGATGCCCAGCGACCGCGCCAAGTTGTCCGACCCCTCCGACGCCGCCACGCACTGCGCCGCCAAGCCCTGTTGCACGAGCTGCCCCAGCGCGTTGATGAACGCCGTGGACGCGCGCCCGGAACCGATGCCCACTTTGTCGCCGTTGCGCACCATCTCCACCGCGCTGTGCACGGCGGCCCTGACCGCCGGGTCGTCCACGTTGCCTGTCCTGCCGTTCTCCGCCATGCCGGATTCCCTCGTGTGGCTGCGATGGTCTCACGTTAGCGTCCCCGCGCTCCGCCGCAAGCAACACGCGCGCGCCGTGGGCGTGCGCCTGCGCGCCGGCACGCCGGCGGTTTTCGCAAGCTCTCGCCAGCTTCTTCGTGATATCATTGGGATGAAAGGGGGACCAGATGAGCGCTCCCGCCGACCAGCCGCCTGCGCGCGGCCGAACGGTCCTTGCCCGCTTCCTGTGGGTTCTCGCTGCGCTGGCCTGTGTGTTCCCGGTCGTTTACTATGGTATGAGATGGCCGGAGCCGCAGACAATCCCTGCTCCCGAACGCCAACCGCGCGAACAGGCCATCCGCGAGATGATGCTGAAGCTGCGCCCGCTCCAGGTTCCGATTCGTCCGCCCGGCCTCGACGACTGGCTGGCCAACCACAAAGAGAGCGGGCAGACCTTCGACGAATACCTCGCCTGCGAACCCGTGACCCTGGCAGGCAGGCGCCGCATCATCTACATTCAGCCGCTCGGCGACTTCGCCCCCACCCAGCGCACGATCGTCACGCTCACTGCCGAGTTCATGGCGGCATACTTCAACACAACCGTCAAGGTGAGCGACGACCTGCCGCTGGCGCTGATCCCGTCGCAGCACCGGCGCGCGGCTTCGGGCCGCAAGTGCGCACGACCTACGTACTCAGCGGCATCCTCAAGCCCCGCCTGCAAGAGGACGCCGCGGCCTGCATCGCGCTGACCGCGTCGGACCTGTACCCGGAGGACAGTTGGAACTTCGTCTTCGGCCAGGCTTCGCTCTATGAGCGCGTGGGCGTGTTCTCGCTGGCGCGCTACGGCGATCCGGACCTGGGCAAAGCAGAGTTCAACCTGTGTCTTCTGCGCACGATCAAAGTCGCCACGCATGAAACCGGCCATATGTTCTCGATGTCCCACTGCATCCTCTACGAATGCAATATGAACGGCAGCAACAATCTGCAGGAGTCGGACGCGAAGCCGCTGGCGCTCTGCCCCGAATGCCAGGCCAAGCTGTGCTGGGCCACGGGTGCCGACCCGGTCGCGCAGTTCAAGAAACTGGCGGCGTTCTGCAAGGCTCAAGGCCTCACTGCCGAACAAGCGTTCTACGAGAAGTCACTGCAGGCACTGGAGGAATGCCGGTAGCCTCCTGCAGCGTTCACAGTTTTTGACAGTTCTCCGCGTTTCCCGCTATAATGTCCCCAGACCGCTCGCCGCCGCGCACATGCGCCGCGGCCTACCAGGAGGAATTCTTCATGAGCTTGTGGGACTACCTGTTCGACAACGAATGGCGGCAACGTTCCGACATCGAGGAACTGAAGCAACGCACGGCGCGTGCCCGCATCGCCCAGATCCACACTCAGAGCCGGGCCCAGCGCAAGCAGGAGGAACTCGAGCAGGACATAGGCACGCTCGCCCTCTTCTGCCGCACGACCATTACGCTGATGCTTGAGAAGGGCCTGGTCACGCGCGAGGAATTCCTCGCCCGCATGGCTCAGGTTGGCGCTTCCGATGGCAAGATTGACGGCCGCTATACCGGGCAAAAGTCCGGCGTTTGAGCAGCCGGGCCGGGCCGGACACTCCTGTCCCAACTGACCCGATCCGCGACCTGGAATCGGGAACCGCCGTTACTTCCTGAGCATCAGCAGTCTGGCTTTCTGTTCGGGGGTGAGGTACACGCTGAGCACCGTCCCGATCATTGTGGTGGTGAACCTGATTTTGACTTTGCCGTAGTCCTTGGTGACGATAAAGCCGTCCACGAATTGCTCATTGGCCAACTCGAGCTTCGTTCCCTCGCACGTGAACGTGCCGACCTTCCCGGCATTGGGCTTAATGCCGTCGTCGTCCCTGTCATTGCCGTAATCAGCTTGCCCCTGCATCCGGAACTTGAGGGCCTGCGGCTCAATCATCTCGTAGTTGCCCTCGGCCCCCGCGGGCTTGGGGGCGTCCTTCTTCGCTTCCGGCGCGGCCTCCTTCTTGGCGTCCGCGGCGGCGTCCTTCTTCTCCTCCGCCGCCGGGCACCACATGGCGGCCAACGCGAGGACGATTCCGGTAACGAGCGACAGCGTTTTGCGCATGAGCGTTCTCCTTTCGCACAATACCCTTTATACAACCCAGGACCCGGCGTTCGCGATCAGTCTTTCTGGTATCTCTCCACCTGCCTCGGCTCGTACCACAGCAGGTGCGACGGGATCTCCTGCCAGTCGAAGCCGCCTTCCAGCTTCCACTGGACGTTGACCCTGGCATCGCCCCCGTCCTCCTCGAACACAAACTTGCACTCATGGTCCCCGCGGGTCAGCATCACGTCCTGCTCGCCCTTGTCCTGGATGATCTTCTTGCCGTCAATCCAGACATGTGCCCGGTCGTCAACCTCAACCTTGAAGCGGTACTTCCCGTCCCGCTCCACGCGCAGCTTCCCCGCCCACTTGACGCCGAACTCATCCACAGGCACGCGCGGATCGGGCGAGCCCTGCTTCCAGTCATAACACAGCTTCGCATCCGGCCGCGCGAAATACATCGTCTTGAACTTGTCAGCCCCCTGCCCCGACCAATACGACGCCCAAAGCCCCGGCCTGATCGGGTTCAACTGGTAGTCCACCTCCGCCGCCTGCTTGTCCAGGTCCGCCTGCACCTTCGCCAGCACGAGCGTCCCCGCGTATTCCTTCCGGTAGTTCTCAATGAACGTCTTCGCGTCCGGCCACTTCTTGTCCTTCAGCAGGTTCTCCAGTTTCTTGAACACGGTCTCTCCGGCCTGCTCGCGCTCCCGCGCCTCGAGCCGGGAAAGGAGATGCGCGACGCGCTCGGGCGGGGCGCCGGCTTTTTTCGCCGCGTCAAGCTGCATGCGCAGCACCTTCGGCGTCAGCTCCGTCAAGCCGGCCTGGAACAGCACCAGATTGGCAAACGCCCCCTTCACCTCCGCGTCCGGACTGCCAGCGATGCCAATGCGCGCGAGCGCGAAGCGCGTCTCGGGCGCGAGCTGCTCCAGCGGCACTCTCATGCTGGCTTTGCCGCCGCCCATGTCCATGTCCATCTCGATCTGTTCGTCCTTCACGCGCGTCACCGTGTTCTTGCTCCCCTGCCCGACGGGCGTTTCCTTGCCGTCCGTCTTCTTCAGGACAAAGGGCCGTTTGTCGGCGAGCGCCGCGACACCCTTGGCCACGGCCGCCGCGAGATCGTCCACGTACTTCGCGCACTGGATGTCCTGGTCGAGCGCCGCGCGCTGCGCCGCGAACCTGGGCTCGCCCTTGGCCTGTCCCAGCCGCGCCAGCGCCTGCCGCGCGCCGTTCTTCAGCAGCAGCACGTTCACGTCCGCCAGCAGCCTCTCGTATTCCAGCCTCGCCTCGGCCGCCGGGTCCAGGGCGGCCGCCTTCGCGGCCGTCGCCGTCGCGGCGGGCGTCGCGGCCGGCGTCACCGCCGCGGCCTGCGGCGTGAGCACGAGATCATCGAGGTACACGAAGTCCTTGCCGACGTTCTTGTGGTAGAAGATCAGCGCGCTGGTGTTGTTGGCCCCCAGGGCGAACGTGCAGGTGAGCTGCTTATAGTCCGCGGAGACGTTCATCCCTTCGTACCTGTTCGGCGGCCCGCCGTACTCCTGTACGCCCAGCGTGATGTCCTCGCCCGGCGTGCCTTTCACCCAGGCGGTCACGACATAGGTGGCGTTCGCGGTGAGGTTGCCGACTCTCTGCCCCGCGCCGCTCTTCGGACCCACGCGCGCGCAGAACTTCCCCGTCCGCGCGTTGTTGTCCACGATGGTCGAAGGGTCCTGCCAGCGCTGCCACGCGCCGAAACCGCCCGACTCAAACCCCGGGTCCGACAACAGGTTGACTGCCGCCGGCGCCACCGGCGCCACGGCGGCCGTCGCGGCCGGCGCCGCGCCCGGCTCGGCAAACTCGATGCTCAGCACCCGCAGCGTGCCGTCCCTCGCGTAAAATTGCAGAGTGCCCTTGCGCGGCCGGCCTTTCGCCTCCACTTTGACGGGCTGCCCGTCCAGTGTGGCGGTGACGTCATCCCCGCGGCACGTGAACACCAGCTCGTGCGTCTTGCCGTACATGCCCGGCAACTGCGAGCGGTCGAACTGCACGGTACAGCCGCCAGCATCGCACTGGCGGGCCGTGAACTGCATGTACGAGGAGTCCTTGACTTCGAAGCGCGCGCGCACATCGCCATCCTCGAACTCCAGCGCCGTCTGCGCCGCGGTTTTCTTCTCGGGGATCATCACCAGCGCGCCGTTGTCCACGCGCCACGCCCCGACGCTCTGGCCGCGCAGGCAGTCCACCGTCCGGCCGTCGAACAGCGCCTTCCAGGCGCGCGTCTCCGCCGGGCGCGTCTCCACCGGGGGCGCCGCTACAACGGTCGCGGGCGCAGTGCCGCCGCCACGCGTGCCTTTGCCGGTCACCTCCAGCAGTTGAGCGCTGTGGAAACAGTACTCGGCTTCGTACGTGGCCAGGCCCAGCACGCCCGTCTTGCGCAGCTTGAACTCGCGCCAGGTGCTCATATCGGCGTAGTCGGTCTTCCACTGGCTGACCAGCTTGCCGTCGAGGAACGCGCGCAGCCCGTCCTTCCGGACCTGGACCACGGAGGTGTGCCGCTGCCCGGTCGTGACCCAGCCGGGGGAACAGGCACCGGAGCCGTTCATATCGCAACGCTTGTCCCCGATGTCCTCGAAGCCCGCCATTGTGTTCCGCCAGCCTCCCAGCACGTAGCCGAAGTCGCGGCCCTTACAGGAGAGCAACTGCACAAGACAATCGCTGAGCGGGCTGTTGCGCCGCGTGAACACGGTCTTGTAGTCGTATTCCTCCGGCGGCTGGTAGGGCACCTCGATGCGCGAGTGCTTCCCCAGGTCGCTGTACAACCCCTCGCCGGGCTTCAGCACCCACGTGCCCGCCACCGCATCTCTGCCGGGATCAACCAGCGCCAGCAGGTCCACGGCGTTCTTCCAGACGGCGTCGTCCTGCGCCAGGGTCAGCGGCGTGGCCTCAGCCCACGTCACGATCTTCGCCCCGCCCGGCGGCATGTCCACCAGCCGCGGCGCCTGCCAGAAGGCGTACTCGTGGTCCCAGCCGGTGTTGTGGTTCTGCAGGGAGATCTCGGCTTCCTGTCCTTTCAAGGCCGACAGGTCCAGAGCGTACGTGCGCCACCCTCCGCTGACCGTCTCGTCCACCATGCGTTTCCCGGAGACGTCGGCTACGAACCGGAAGTCGCCGTTGTCGTGGTTGCGTATGTTGATCTCGAGGATCGTCCGCTCTTCGGGAATCTTCCACTTGCGGCTGAGCACCGCGGGAACCCCGCGTTCCACGGGGTGCGTCTGGAGCACGTAGCGCCGGCCCCACTTCTCGTCGGTCATGGCCGTCTGTTCCGTTTTTGGGGCGGTCCAGTCCCGGTGCCAGCTCAGGCTCTCCGGGCCTCGTTCGCCCTCGGGCAGCTTCAGTGCCGCGAGGATCTTGGCCGCCTCGGCCGCCGCAGGCGTCGAGCGGCTGGACGCGGCCAGCTCTTCAAGTCTGTCCTTGTACGTCCACGGATCCTGCGGGTTGCGGCCAAACCAGCCCTGGATGTCGTTCAGCAACCGGGAGGCGCGATCGTTCCGCATGTCCTCCAGTTCCTTCTCAGCGGCCTTGGCTCGCTCCGCTGGAGCGACCGTTTCCTTCGGCTCCGCGTCCTTCGCGGTCACATCCGGTGCCGGCATCTCCGGGCCGGTCTTCGGCGCAACGGCGGGCGCGGCCACCGGCGGCGCATACCTGGATGTCTCCGGGCCCTTCTTGGCCGGCGTCTCCTCCTTGTCGCCCCCGCTCAGGGCCACGACCAGCCCCACCAGGAATAACACCCCCCCCACCGCCCCGATAAGGACCGGCACCGGAAGGCGCGCTTGCGGCTGCCCGGCCGGTTTCGCCGCCGCCGCACCGCGCGCCGAGATGGTGGCTGCCGGCGGAGCTGGCGCAGGCACGCGCGCCGCCGCCGGGAGTGTCACCGCGCCGCTGCTGGCCCGGGCGGGCGCCGACCGCGGTGCCGCCTGCGGCTCGAGCGTCCCTGTTGCGGGAGAGGGCGCGCGGCGGACAGCCATTCTCGTGGAGGGCTTCTTGGCGGCGGCTCCCGGGATGGCGCCCGCGCACTTGGCGCAGTGGTATCTGATCTCGTCAAGCTTGACCGCCGTGCCGTTGGCCATATCGCTCTCGGGCACGCGCAGACCGCATTTCTCGCAATACGCGATAATCATGGCCCAGCCCTACTTCTGTTGTTCATACTTCGCCGTCAACCGCGAGTCATGCCACAGCGCCGCGGCGGGGATCTCCTGAAACTCGGAAGCCCCTTCCGGCTTCCATTTGACAAACATGTTCGCGCTGCCGCCGCCTTCGAAGTATGCGATGGCAATCTGGTGGTCGCCTTTCGCCAGCGTGGCCTCGCCTTCCTTGGGCTTGTTAGGGGACTCAACAACCTTTTTGCCGTCAATCGTGACCTTGGCGTTGTCATCGGCCTGCACTTGGAGCGTGTACTTCCCCTCCTTCTCTATACGCAGAATACCCGCAAAGCGGATGCCGAAATTGTCCACCGGCACGCGCGCATCGGGTGAGCCCTGCTTCCAGTCACAACACAGCTTCGTCTCGGCCCTCCCGAAATGGAACGTCTTGAACTTGTTGGCGCCGTCCCCCGACCAGTACGCCGCCCACAGCCCCGGCTTCAGCGGGCTGAGGCCCAGCTCGATCTCACCCATGTGCTGGGCTATCGTGGGCTGCAGTCTTACCAGCGCCTTGGTGGCCACATACTCCCTGCGATAGCCTTCGATGAACGCCTTCGCTTCCTCCCACTTCTTGTCTTTGAGCAGCGCGTCAACCTTGTGATACGCCGCCTCAGCGCCCTGCTCGAATTCGTAGAACGCCAGGCGTTCCGTGAGTTGGTTCACGTGGGCCGCCGGAACCTGCCCCTTCTTTGCCGCCTCCAGACGGCTGCGGATCCCCTTCGGCGTCACCCCTTGTTCTCCGCTCTGCAGCTTCAGGTAGTCCGCGTACGCCAGTCTCAGCTCGCCTTCCGGGCCTGGCGGCAGGCCCAGTTGCATCAGCTCATAGCGGTTCCGGGGAGAAAGGTGGTCGAACTCGATCTTCGCCTGCACCCTCCCCTCGCCCACTGTCTGCTCGATCTGGATGTCTTCGCCTTTCACGCCCGTGACGGCAACGCTGCTGCCCTTGCCGACTCTCGTCTGCTTGCCGTCGGCCATGGTGAACGTGAACGCGCGCTTGTCCACCAGGAGCGCCGCGCCCGCGAGCGCGGCCTTGTGCAGGTCCTCGCTGTACTGGGCCAGCTCGGCGTCCAACGCCAAAGCCGCCCGCATGGGCGCCAGCTTCGGATCGGCCCTGGCCTGTTGCAGCCGCGCCTGCGCGGGCGCGAGCCCGTCTTTGGCCAGCAGCGCGTAGACGTCAGCGGCCGCCTTCTCGTACTCGACCTTGGCTTCTTCGGCCGGGCTGAGTTGAGCGGGCGCCGTCTTCGCCTCTGTCGCCTGGGCCACGGCGGCAGGCCCCCTCGCGGCGCGCAGAGCCCTGCCTTTCCCGCTCATGTCCAGCAGTTCGACGCTATGGTAGATGACGGCGCTGTTCTGGCTGCCCAGGCCCAGGGCCGTGTCGTCGTGGATCTTCCACTGGCCCGGCAGGTTCATCTCCTTGAAGTCCGTCTTCAACTGGGTCACCAGCTTGCCGTCGAGGAAGGCCTTCACGCCGTCGCTGCGCACCTGCACGACCGTCGTGTACTTGCGGCCGTTATCGAGCTTCAGTTTCGCTGTTGAGGGATTGTTGTCCGAGCCCTGGCCGCGCACCTGCGAGAAGCCGCTCGCGGCATTGCTCTTGGCGCTCAGCACCCACACAAAGGTCTTGCTGCCGCCGGTGAGGTACTGGATCAGCACGTCGTTACCGTCGGTCCGCGCGAACGTCACACGCAGGTCGTACTCCGCGGCCGGCTGATACGCCAGGTGCAGCTTGGCCTGGCCGGTCTTGCCGCAGTGCAGCGCGCCATCCTGCAGCTTCCACACGTTGGGCGTGGCGTCCGCGTCCAGGTCAAGCAACGAGATCAGGTCGGTGGCCGCCTGCCAGGCCAGCGAGTCGGTGACCAGCACTCCAGCCGCGCCCGGCTGTACAGCTTGAGTCACTGCAGGCGCAGGTTCGGCCGCGGGCTGCGTTGCGAGCGTCTCGGTGCCGGCCGGGCCTTGCGCCTCGACGCACAGGTCGTCGCAGTAGGCGTAGGACTTGCCGCCATCCTTGTAACAGAAGATCGTCGCCTCCGTGTTCGTCGCGCCGGTGGTGAACGTGACGGAGACCTCGGTGTAAGCTTCCTCCTTCACGGTCCCGGCACGCTCAGTTCCGCCGTATTCCTTCGCGCCGATCCTCACGCTGTCGCCTTTGCCCGTCTTGGCGAACCCGGTCAGGAGGTACGTGGTGTTCGGGGTCAGCCCCTTCAGCTTCTGGCCGCAGCCGCCCTTTCCGGGGTTCAGCCGCACGCTCCATTCCCCGCTGTGGGCATTGTCCGTCTCATGCACCACCGTGGTGCCGCCCCACGAACCCCACGGGCCCCACTTCCCCGACTCGAAGCTCGGGTCGGCCAGCAGGTTCTTCCCCGCAGCCCGCGGAGCAGCGCTGGCAGCCGGCAACTCCGCCAGCAGCCTCGTCGCCTCGGTCGCGGCCGGCGTGGAACTGTACGTGGCGGTGATCTGCGCCAGTTTCTCGCGGTACGAGCGGACATCGTCAGGGCGGCCTTTGGCGAAGCTCTTCGCCTCTTCCAGCAGCCTGGCGGCGTGTTCCGCACGCTGTATCCCCAGCTCCTTGTCCACGTCCTTCAGCCGCTCCGCCGGGTCAAGGGCGGCTGCCGTTTCGGCCGGCCTCGCCGGGGTTTCCGGTGGCTGGGATGCTGGCTGTGCTGCCGGCGAGTCCTGCGCCGGCGTTGCTGCCGCGGCGCCTTCGTTGTCGGCCGGCTTCGTGCGGAACACGGAGATCAACAGCGCGCCGACGAAGAATACGGTCCCCGCAACGCCGACCGCCAAGCCCACCTTGAGCGACGTGGACATGCCCGCCCCGGCTCCGCCAACGGACTGCAGCGGAACCAGCGGCGGCTGCGACGACGCCGTTTCGCGGGCGGAACGACGCGCTGCCGGGATGCCCGTCCTGGAAGACGACGAGACGTGTTGAGTCGGGGCGGCGCCAGTCTTACCCGTGGTGACCGGCGCCATAATCCTGCTGGGCGGCTTCCGGGCGGCGCTCGCCGGGGCGCACTTGGCGCACGTAACGTTGCCATCCGCGTCGCGGACTGCGGCGCCCGAACTGACCTCGTCGTCGGGCACCCGCACGCCGCACTTCTGGCAGTAGACTATTACCATCGTTTCCGGCCCCACCCGGCACTGCACACTTACAATAAGTTCGTGAGCCGGCCATCTGGACGGACTTTCCTCATTATAGACGTAAACCGCTGAGGCGGCGATTCACATTTGTGCGAAAAATACTGTACCCCCAATGGCCTCTGTGTCACAATATGTATGGCATGGTCCTTGCTAGCAGGTCTGTTAGCATGGGCGTGGGGAGTGGATTTATGCAACAGGCTTCCACAATTCTGATAATAGAGGACGATGCGGCGGCAGCGGATGACCTCGCCGCGCTCTGCCAGCAACTGGGCCACACGCCGCTCGTGGCACATGATGGCGCCACGGGCCTCAAGTTGGCCGTTAACGAACTGCCCCGCCTGATCTTGTCTGATATTCGAGTGCCTGGATTGGACGGTTTTGAGGTTCCCCGCCGTCTCCGTGGCGATCGCCGGCTCGACAAGACGGCCATCGTGGCGGTTACCACGCATCCGCCGACGGCGCCTGCCGCAAACCAGCGGACCTTTGACGACTACCTCCTGAAGCCCTTCACCCCTTGCGACCTCAAGCACGTCATCAGCAAGTACTGCTGACGATTTTGGATTTTCGATTTTGGATTTTGGATTGGGCGCGGGGACGGTTTCTCCGCGTCTCCCCGTCCCCCTTTCTCCCCGTCACGCTCTTGGGTGCGGCTGCGCTGCGCTACTGACCGTTCGATTCTTTCCCCGCTGCTGGCGCTCCCCCGCCGCTCTGTTACAGGTTACAGATCTTTTGAATACACCCACAACTCCTTGCGCGGTCTCCATCCCGCCGCAGCGTACATCCGCCGGGCTGCGGTCCGCATGTTGGCCGTCAGGGACGTCAGCCGCAGGTGGCGCGCGCCCCAGCGCTGAGCTTGCCATTCGCAGGTCTCCAGCAGCAGCCGGCCCAGGCCACCCGCACGGAACTGCGGGTGCACCGCCAGGTGGTAGACATACGCCCGGTGGCCATCGAAGGTCGTCACGACGCCGCCAACCAGGCGCGGCACGCCCGCGGGCGCTTCACCCGTCGTCTCCACCACGAAGATGCGGAAGCCGTTGCTGCGGCGCCGCAGGTTGCGCGCGATGGCTTCGGCGGTGTCGGTCTCACCCAGGGAGATGTCGCAGGCTTTCCAGATAGCGCGCAACGCCTCGTGGTCTTCCGGCCGGTATTGCCGCACGCGGAACCCGCGCCTGCGCCACCACTCCTCACTGTGTCGTGTCCCCGCTCTCGGGATTGCTGTCGGTACAGTTGGCTTCGCGGATTCCTCCGCCTGTGTGCTCATGCCCGGTTCCTTTCACGGACCGAAGAGGTGCTGCCAAAAAAGTAATGCGGAACACTCGAAACGCAAAACGCAAAACATGACGGGCTGCCAACGAACGGCCATTCCGCCGCCCCACGGGGCTTGCACGCTCCACGTCGCATTTGGCAACAATATCCGCTTGCACTTACCCCTTCGCCCCGTAGATACTACCGCGACATACGGTTCATCCGGAGTGATATGGCAAGCCGCGCACTCGTCTCTGATATCCACGCTAACCTCGAAGCCCTGACCACCGTCTTGGCCGACATAGATGCGCGCCGCATCACGGACATCATCTGCCTCGGCGACATTGTCGGTTACGGCCCCAGCCCCGAGGAGTGCATTGACCGGGTGGCCGCGCGCTGCCGCATCACCTTGATGGGCAACCACGATTACGCCTTGCTGCACGGCCCGGCGGGTTTCAGCCGCGTGGCTGCGGCCGCGATCTATTGCACGCAGGATCTCATGTTCAAGCACTGCCTGAACGTCGAGCTGACCAAACGGCGCGCCGAGTTCCTGAAGAACCTGCCGGATGAGGCCAGAGAAGGCCGGTGCCTCTATGTCCACGCCTCGCCGCGGGACCACCTCAGCGAGTACTTGATGGAGCAGGACGTGGAGTTCGGCCCCGACGAGAAGGTGGTGGCGTGCTTCGCGCTCATTGAGCAGCTCTGTTTCGTCGGCCACACCCACCGCCCCGGCATCATGACGCTGGCAGGTCCTTTCCTGAGACCGACGGGGAAGGAGAGCCGCATACCAATCCCGGGCGAAAAGGCGATCATCAACGTCGGTTCGGTCGGCCAGCCGCGTGACGGCGATCCGCGCGCGTGCTATTGCGAGGTAACGGACACGGAGCTCGTCTTCCACCGTCTTGAATACGATATCGCCACGACGCAGGCGAAGATCGGGAAGCTCGGCTGCCTCGACAACCGCTGCGCCACCCGCTTGGCCTTGGGACGCTAGCCCGGATAATTCGCCACAGAGCACCTAGCGCGGCGGAGCCGCAGCCAAAGGGAAGCAAAGGGTTCAGGGTTTCGGGTTCCGGGTTTAGGGTTTAGGGGTTCGGAACAGCAACGGGCACGCCTGGTGGATTCCTCGCGCCAGGAGAAGAAACGGACGGTTAGTAGTACAGAGCGCACAGAGAACAGCAGGGAAGTACATGGGAAACAGCCCTGTGTTCATCGTTTCGCTCTGCGTCCTCTGCGCCTCTGCGGCGATTAGTCCAGGCTAACCGTCCTGTCACGCCATCCTCCGGCTTGTCGGCTTGCGGCGCGGCTCATTCTCGTTTTGAGTTTCGCTTCTCTTGCCGTATAGTCACCGGCTGGTGCGTAAGGCGATTCTCTGAATCGCGACGCGGGAGTTCGCACTATGCAGGAAGGTCAAGGCCGTTCATGGACCGCAGAGAGTGGCTGACAACCGTGTACCGGGAGGCCAATCTGTTCCTCGACCGCCAGTCGCCCAAGGATGGCACGCTGACTGCGGCGGAGGTAGACGAGCTGGAACCGGAACTGCACCAGCAGCTCCAGGAAGTGTTGGGCAGCGTGGACTCGCTGGAGGACGTCATCAAGCATTCCCTGCTGAGGAACCCGCCTCCTGACCTCTGGTACGGCGAGCAGGATTGGCGGCACGTCCTGGTTGCCGTGGCGTCGGCCTGCCTCCTCCACGACGTCAAGGGCGTGGTCCACAAGATCGTCGAAGGCGTCCTGCCCAGGTTGCAGCCCGGAGCAATGCTCGACAGCCTGTGATGGGGGAAAGTGAGCACGCATCGCCATGAGCCTGGCGCCTACACTCGCTACGTTCCTCAAGCTTGCCGCCGCGCATCCGCGGCGCCTCATCCCTGTTGCCCGCAGCTTCCTCGCCG
>JAPLOD010000704.1 GCA_026692735.1 Planctomycetota bacterium
CGCATTTCGATCGGCGAGAGAGCAAGCGGAACACGCAGAACCTCGTGCGCCGCCTGGAGGCCATGGGGTACAATGTCACGCTGGCGCCGAAGATGGCCTCGTGATCTGCGCCGCATGCGGGGCTCTATTTTCGGAGCAGAGGCGCAGAGGACGCAGAGTGAAATGATAAACACAGGCCACTTTCCCATGTACTTCCCTGCTGTTCTCTGCGCTCTCCGCGTCTCCGCGGTGAATAATGCGGGTTAGGGTTGCGGGTTCAGCTTGCTGCGGACGAACTCCGCCCGTTTGACATCCCGTTCCATGGGCTCAAGCGCGCGGCCCGTCAGCTTCTGCAGGTGCGCGGGCTGGATGAGGATGAACAGTTCGTTGACGGTGCGCAGCGAGACGTCCTTGAGCAGGCCGAGGTGCACGCCCATCCGCAGGGCCGAGAGCAGCATCATGGCTTCATCGCTGGGCAGCAGTTGCGCATACTTCAGCATGCCGTACGCGCGCCAGACGCGGTCTTCGAGCCGTTTGCGGTCCTTGGCCAGGAGCGTCTGCCGCGCGTTGTGTTCGTAGCGCACGATCGTGGGTATGACGTGCTCCACGTTCTTGACGATCTCCTCCTCGGAGCGCCCCAGGCTGACCTGGTTGGAGATCTGGTAGAAGTGCCCGCTGGCCTCGGTCCCTTCGCCGTACAACCCGCGCACGGCGAGGTTGATCTTGGCCACCGCCTGGAACACTTTCTCGATGTGGCGCGTCAGCACCAGCGCGGGCAGGTGCAGCATCACGGAGACGCGCAGGCCCGTGCCGACGTTGGTCGGGCAGGCGGTCAGGTAGCCGAGTTGCGGCGAGAAGGCGTAGTCCAGGCGCTGTTCGAGCGCGTCGTCAATCCTGGTGCAGATGCGCCACGCTTCCTGGAGCTGGAATCCGGATTGCAGCACCTGCAGGCGGATGTGGTCTTCCTCGTTGACCATGACCGCCACGGCCTCGTTGGCGCCGATGGCCACGCCGCGCTGATGCTGCGCGTCCTCGTGCTCCTTGGAGATCAGATGCCGTTCCACGAGCACCTTGCGGTCCATCGGGTCGGCTTTGTGCAGCGGCACGTACAGCAGGGGCTGCGCGACCTTGGCGTCCAGAATCTGCCGCTGGACGAGCTCCTCGCAGGCCGCGCGCTCAGCCGTATCCATTTTCGTGATGAAACGGAAGCCGCGGATATTGCGCGCCAGGCGCACGCGGCTGGAGATCACGATCTCCGCCTCCGGCCCCGTCCCGCGCAGCCATTCCCCTGAGGAACCAATCATCTCTTCGAACGTCATGGTTCTGTTACCGGCTGTGCGCCGCCCTTCTTCTCGCCGCCTTCGGCCTTTTTCTTCCCATGGCCGGCCGCCCCGGCGTCCTTGTCTTCCGGCGCGGCGCTTGGAGCCTGCTCTTCGCCCGCGGCCAGGCGTTCGTCCAGTTGCCGTATCTGGTCGCGCAGGGCAGCGGCTTTCTCGTAGTCCTCGCGCTTGACGGCCCGCTTCAGGTCCAGTTGAAGCTGGCGGATGTCCTTCTGCAGCGAGACGTCCGTGGAGACGCGCCGCGGCACCTTCCCGACGTGCTGGGAAGCGTCGTGGATCTTCTCCACCAGGCCCAGCACGTCATCCTTGAAGGCCGTATAGCAGTCCGGGCAGCCGAAGCGCCCCGAAGACTGGAACTGCGAGAGCGTGGTCGAGCACACCGGGCAGACCGGCTCCTTGCCCCCTTTGCGCGTCTTCTGGGCTTGAGCCTGCGCCTGGCTGGCGATGCCGGCGAGGAGGTCGGAGATGGTGAAGTGCGCCTTCCCGGGAAGCCCCTTCTCCGCCGCACAGCGTTCGCACAGATGCGTCTCGTGCTTCTTGCCTTCACGTATTTCGGTGAGGTGCACGGTCGCCTCGTTATCGCAATTCTCAACTTCACACTTCATGCCCATAATACCTTCCTGAACGATGGCTCGAGGACTGCCGTGGAGGGATGGCCGGCCTCCGGCAGGCGCCACTCCCGCGTCTCCTGCCGCGTCTCGCTTGTCAGGCCTCCTTCATCCCATCCAGCAGCTTGCGCAGTCGCTCCGGCCGCCCCGTAACGATACCGTCCACCCGCAGATCCAGCAGCTCGCGCAGGTCTTCCTCTTCGTTGGCAAAGTACGCGTAGACCTGGATGTTCTTGGCGTGTGCCTGCCGCACCAGCACCGAGTCTATCTGCGCGCGGTACGGGCGTATCACCTTCAGGCCCATCTTGTCCGCCTTCTCCAGGTACAGCCAGCCATCCACTTTCTCGCCCAGCGCCAGCGAGAAGGAGAAGCCCGGAGCAGCCTCGCGGAACGATTTCAAGCTTTCCGAATCGCTGAATACCAGCACATCGCCCGCCGGGTCGGCGCGCCCTTGCAGCCCCGCCTGCAACTGCTTCACCCACGGCGTGCCCGAGCGCGTCTCGGGCAGCGAGAGCATCACCCGAACCTTGCTGCCCGCGGCCTGCAGCGCCTCGCCGAGCAACGGCACTTTCGCGCCCGCGAACGCCGCCCCAAACCACGAGCCGGCGTCCAGCGCCTGGACCTCGGCGGCCGTCATCCGCGCCACGCGGCCGGTGCCGTTGGTGGTGCGATCCAGGCTCACATCGGCCAGCACGAGCGGCTGGTCGTCCTTGGACCGCTGTACTTCCAGCGCCAGCATATCCACGCCGGCGTCCCGCGCCTTCTCAAGGGCGGGTAACGTGTTCTCAGGAGCCTGCTGTGACGCGCCGCGATGGGCGATGATCAGAGGTATTTTCACGAAGATGCCGTCCCGTTGCTAGTCGTCAGGGACCTCTCCAGTTCAGTCCCCCCAGAGTGGTTAAATACCGCACCTTCGCCGAAAAACAAAGCAGTTTCGCGGTTATGATCCCCGGCTCCGCCGCTCACGGCTCCGCAATAACTCCGTTTGTGGCCGGCGCGGAACCCGCCGCCGGGAGCGGCCGCTGCTCGTCGGGCAGAGCGGACAGGAGCGTCTCATAGATGCGCGCGGCGATGTCATCGCGCAGTTCCCGGTTCACGCCGTGTCCATCCGCGCCGGTCTCGGGGCAGACCGGTTCGTGGAAGACGACCTGTACCGTTCCCGCGCGGATGCGCAGGGATTTCTTCGGATTGGCGCGCACGGCGTCAATCAGCGTGACCGGGACGATCGGCAGGCCCATCCGCAGCGCCAGCCCGACCGCTCCCTTCTTCAGGGGCTGCAGCCGTCCGTCGGGGCTGCGCGTGCCTTCCGGGAATGACAGATACGAAAGCCCGCCCGCGCTCTGGGCCTGCGCCATGCCCTTGAGCAACTCCGCGGAATGCCGCGCCTGCTCCCGGCGGATGGGGACGAAGCCCGTGGCCTTCATCCCCCAGCCGAAAATGGGGATGCGGAACAGCGACTCCTTCGCCATGAATCGCACGTCGTGCGTCTGCATGCAGACGGCCATGAGGATCGGGATATCGAGCGCGCTCTGATGGTTCGAGAAGAACACGTAGCGCGCGTCCTTCAGCGGCGCGCGGCGAGTCACTTGCACGCGGATGCCTGCTACCGCGAGGATGCCGCGTGACCAGCACGTCAGCCCCCAGCGGGCCAGCCCCTTCAGCTTGAGCACGCCCACCGCGATGGACCACGTCCCCCACAGCACGCTCCAGATGACGACGAATGGCCCCACGATGACCGCGCGCGCAAGGCCGCCGGTGAGCGGCGGCCGATCAGTGAGTTCCGGGACCGACGAGTTCGGCATGGCGCGAGATTAGAAGGGAAACATGGGCAAGGAGAAAGAGAAAAAGCACCCGTTCAGCGGGGGATTGCGAGGCCGCGGGGCGGGCGGCGAGACGCCGGCGCTACAGTTACGGCCATGCACGTATGGCATGGGCGTCTGGCTCATGAACCGCCCACCGGGGTGCTCAGGACGTGAGTTCCTTCCAATGCGTCTTGGGCCGCAGCGCCTGCGATCCGCCCTTGCACAGCGGACATTCCGCCGGCGGCCAGACGTGGATATCCAGCTTGATCAGCGCGCGCAGCTCTCGTTCGCCGAGCCTGTCCACGCCTGAGCGGTTCACCAGGCAGACGATCTGCGGCAGGATGTCCGCGGCGGCGACGCCGTTCTGCTGCAGGCCCTCGATCGTCTTCAGCGTCGAGCCGCCCGTGGAGACAGTGTCTTCGACCACCAGGACCTGCTCCTCCGGCCCGATCTCGAAGCGCGCGAGTCTCATCCCGTTGCCGTCCTTCTCGGTGAAGGCGGCGCGCGCGCCGATGTGCGCGGCCACCGCATACGCCAGCGTAATGGCGCCAAAGGCCGACCCGACGACCCAGTCCACCTTTTCGCGCGGGAGCCTGGTCCCCAGACCGTCCTGTTCCGCCAGGATGCGCTTCACCACTTCCGGCTGCTGCGTGACGAAGGTGCAGTTCACGAAACCGTCAGAATGCAGGCCGCTGGTGAGCAGCGCGTGTGGCCGCGACGGCCGCCCGTCATGCAGCCAGATGGCGCCGTGGTCCTGGAAGAGCTTTCTCCAATCCGTTCTCACATCCCCTCCACCGTAGCACGGGCTTCCAGCCCGTGTCCATAAGCGGGACGCCCATGCTACTCCACCGTAGCACGGGCTTCCAGCCCGTGTCCATAAGCGGGACGCCCATGCTACGTCGCTTTTACCTTTTGCCTTTTGGGCACCGGCGAAATAAAGTACGCCATTATGAGCATTCATCCAAGCGCAATTATCTCCAGCCGCGCCGAACTCGGCCTCGGCGTGGAAGTCGGGCCTTACGCCATCATCGAGGACGGCGTCAAGGTCGGCGACGGCTGCCGCATCCGCGCACGCGCCCACCTCTGCCCCGGCACGACCCTCGGGAAGGACTGCGACATCCACATGAACGCCGTCATCGGGCATGTGCCGCAGGATCTCTCGCACAAGGGCGAGCCCGTGTTCACCGTGCTGGGCAACAGCGTGGTCGTGCGCGAGAACGCCACGATCCACGGCACCGTCGGCCCCACGGCCACTATCGTCGGCGACAAATGCTACCTGATGGTGGGCAGCCACGTCGCCCACAACTGCCGCGTCGGCCAGAACGTCCTGCTGGCCAACGGCGCGCTGCTGGCCGGCCACGTCTGCGTGGAGGACGGCGCGTTCGTCTCGGGCAACGTCGTGATCCACCAGTTCGTCCGCGTCGGGCGCCTGGCCATCCTGTCCGGCGGCTCGCGTTTCGGCATGGATGTCCCGCCCTACCTCATCGGCGACGGCGTGAATGCCATCACCACGCTGAACATGGTGGGCCTGCGGCGCGCGCAGAGCCTGTCCGACGAAGACCGCCGCGAGATCAAGGGCGCGTACAAGGTGCTGTACCGCAGCGGCCTCGAGTTGAAGGAAGCGCTGGAACGCCTGCGCACTGAGTTCAAGAGCCCTGCGGTGGCGCATTGGGTTGAGTTCTTCAGCACGCCGAGCCGCCGCGGTTTCTGCCGGCACCGCGTGGGCGTCCGGCGCGCCACCTTCTCCGGCGCCGACAGCGACTGAACCCCTCTGGGGACTGCGATCCGATGCTCCGTCCGCCGCCGCTGTATCGCGCCCGCAGGTTCCCCGTCGTCAGCATCGCGTGCGTGGCCGCGCTCGCTGTGTCGGCGGCGTTCGCGCTGGGCGCCAGCATCGCGCCGCTGGTGATGAACGTTCTCTTCTGGCCTCGCGAACCCTGGCGGCTGTTCACGTGTGTTCTGCCGCATGCGAACCCCCTGCACCTGCTCTTCAACCTGTACTGGCTGTGGGTCTTCGGAACCCTCGTGGAGTGGCGCTTCGGCTCGCTGCGGACGCTCGGCATTCTTGCCCTGTCTGCGGCCGGCTCCTCCGCCGCCGAATACGCCTTCCTCGTTGGCGGCGTGGGCCTTTCCGGCGTCGGCTATGGGCTCTTCGGCCTCCTGTGGGTCCTCGGCCGCAGGGAGGAGCGGATCCGCGACGCGGTGGACCGGCAGACCGTACAGCTTTTCGTGGTGTGGTTCTTCGTGTGCATCGTCCTGACAGTGACGAAGGTCATGCCCGTGGGAAACATCGCTCACGGCATCGGCGCCGTGCTGGGAATGCTGCTGGGCTACGCGGTCAACGCGCGCGGCGCCAGGCGCATCCTCCTTGCGGCTGCAGCGGTCGGATTGGCTGTTCTCTTCGTCGTGCTGGCGGGTGTGGCCCGGCCGTACGTCAACCTCGCGGGCGGAGGCGCCCAGGACCTTGCGTATCAGGGCTACGCCGCGCTGGAGAAAGGCGACAACGACGAGGCGGAGCGCCTGTTGCGCAGGTCGGTCGCCCTCGACAGCGGCAATGCAGGCACCTGGTTCAACCTGGCCCTCGCATACCAGCGGCTCAACAGGACGTCAGACGCCAACGACGCCATCCAGCACGCCTGCAACCTGCGCCCTGCCGACCGGCGCCTGCGTGAAGCCCTGGCCCAATGGAACGCCCATTTCGCCCACCAGGCCCAGACCAGCCGGCACTTCGAAGAGGCCGCTCGCCTCTATGAAGAAGCCATCGCATTGTGCCAGGATGACGCGAAGTTGTGGTTTGGCCTCGGCCTATGCCAGGAAAGCCTGGGCCGCAACGCCGACGCGATCAAGAGCCTGGAGAAGGCAGTGAAGCTTGACCAGAACCCAGCGTGTCGGGCGGCCCTTGACCGCCTGCGCGCCACTGTGCCCAAGCCGTGATCGGGGTCGTCTCACGCCAGCGTGTAACCGTGTTGTGTCAGGTAGATTGCCAGCAGCGACATGTCCGCCGGCGTCACCCCGTCAATGCGCAGCGCCTGCCCGAACGTCCGCGGCCGGTGCTTGCCCAGCTTCTCCACTGCTTCCCGCCCGAGCCCGCTGACCTGTCTGTAATCCACGCTCTCGGGGATCGTGCGCGTCTCCAGTTCCTTCAGCCTGTCCACCTGTTCGCGCTGCCGCTGCAGGTAGCCCTCGTACTTCGCTTCTACGTGTACCGCTTCCGCCACCTGCGCGGAGAGCTCAGCGGCGCCGCCTTCCGTTGCCGTGAAGCCCGAGCCCTGAACCCTGAACCCGAGTGTCTGCAGCGTCACCTCCGGTTGCCGCAGCGCGTCCCAATACGTCTTCGGGCTCCCCTGCTGCCTGTGGCTGCGCAGGTACTCAACCGCCGCCGCGACGTCCGCCCGCTTCTGCTCCACGGCGGCCAGGGCAAGGCCGTCGAGCAGCCCCAGGCGCCGCGCGTGCGCGGCCAGCCGGCGGTCGGCGTTGTCCTGGCGCAGCAGCAGGCGATATTCGCCGCGCGACGTGAACAGCCGGTACGGCTCGGTGATGTCCTTCGTGACCAGGTCGTCAACCATGATGCCGATGTACGCCTCGTCGCGGCCCAGCACCAGGGTCTCGCGCCCGGCGGTCTTCACCTCGAGCGCGGCGTTGATGCCCGCGAGGATGCCCTGCCCGGCCGCCTCCTCGTAGCCGCTCGTGCCGTTGATCTGCCCGGCGAGGTACAGGCCGGACACGCGGCGGGCGGCCAGCGTCTCGCGGATCTGATGCGGCGGCGCCATGTCGTACTCGATGGCATAGCCGAAGCGCAGGATTCCCGCGTCCTGGCAGCCCGGCAACGACCTGACCATCTCGATCTGCACTTCGGGCGGCAGACTGGTGGACAGGCCGTTGACGTAGAACTCCTCGGTGTCCACGCCTTCCGGTTCAAGGAAGATCTGGTGGCATTCCTTCTCCGGAAACCTGACGACCTTGTCTTCCACCGACGGGCAGTACCGCGCGACGTTGATGGTCCTGCCGTTCACGCGCGGCGGCGTTCCCGTCTTCAGGCGGCGCAGCTCAAAACCCAGAGCTTCCAGCGATGCCGACAGGTTCATCGCCGCGACTTCCCCGGCGCGGCCGCCGCGGCTCAGGTTCTGGCCTTGATGGATCAGCCCGCGGAGGAACGTGCCCGTCGTCAGGATCACGGCGCACGCCGTGTACACCAGCCCGCTGCTGCAGCGGATGCCGGCCACGCGCAGGCTGCCTTCCGGCGGCGGCGGGCTCGTCAGCTTGTCCGGCGCGACGCCATCCCGGAGCTGCTGCAGGCGTTCGCCATAAATCCGGCACGCGATGGCGCCGCCGTGACAATCCGCAATCCGCAATCCGCAATCATCAATGAGCAGTTCGTCCACCATCGGTCGGTGATGAGTCCCTGCGCGCCGCCCAGCGCGTCCACTTCGCGCACCGCGATGCCCTTCGCCGTACCGCCCACGGCCGGGTTGCACGACATCTGCGCCACTGCGTCCAGGGAGATCGTCGCCAGCAGCGTCTGGCAGCCCATGCGCGCCGCCGCCAGCGCCGCCTCGCAGCCCGCGTGCCCCGCGCCGACGACGATGACATCAAACTGCTGAGCCGACGTTTCCATGGTTCCCCGTAACGCGATCCTCCGGATCGCCTCTGCTTTATCGGAGCCGCGTAGGACATTTCGCCAAATTGTCTGCTCCCCGTCCGGAGCAACAGCCGCAATCTGGCAAAATGCGCTACGGCTCCGTCACCGCCGCTTGCTCACGCGCGCGCCTCGGAGGCCGACCTTGCATTCCCGCGCGGTCCGCTCATTCGGGTGTATATGATAGCGGACAGTACGCTCCCGTTGGATAACCATACAAGGAGATCACGGTATGCTCAAGCTGCTGCGTTTCCTCCCCGCTCTGCTGCTCTGCGCGCCCCTCGGCGCGGGCGAACCGGCTGAGATCAGCTATCCCGAACTCGCCCGCCGCCTCACGGACCTGGAACGCCTCGCGCTGCTGCCCGACGAGGGCGAGAAGTGCGCCCAGTGGTCCAGCTACGACCGCGCCAGCAAGTACGACGAGAAGACGGGCAAGTACGTCGCGTGGGACGCCAACGGCGACGGCGGCGGCATCATCCGCCGCGAGGGCAACCAGATCGTCATGGCCGAGATGGATGGCCCGGGCTGTATCTGGCGCATCTGGTCCGCCAAACCCGAAAGCGGCCACGTCCGCATCTTCCTCGATGGCGCGGAAACTCCCGCCATTGACCTCCCCTTCAGCGATTACTTCAACGGCAAGGCGGAGCCGTTCACGCGCCCGAACCTCGTGCATGACGCAGCCAGCGGCAAGAACGCCTACATCCCCATCCCCTATCAGAAATCCTGCAAGGTCGTCGCCGAGCCCAAGTGGGGCAATTATTACCACTTCACCTACAGCACGTACCCCAAGGGCACGAAGATCCCGACCTTCAAGCTGCCGCTCAGCGCCGAAGACAACGCCGCGTTAGATGCCGCCGAGAAGAGCGCTGCCAGTGGCGGCACCGACCCGGCGGGCCAGCGCCCCGGCGAAGCCACACAGAAAGTCGAGGTGAACGTCGGCGCCGATCAATCCGCCAAGGTGGTCGAGCTCGCCGGCTCGCAGGCCATCACCGCCCTGCGCGCGAAACTGGACCTCCCTGCGGGGCAGGCGGAACAACGCGCGGTGCTGCGTGAGCTGACGCTCTGCATCCGCTGGGATGGCGAGAAAGAGCCTTCCGTGTGGGCGCCGTTATGCGACTTCTTCGGCACGGTGGGAGCGAACCCCTATCTGTCCCTGCCCCTGGGCCTGACGAAAGATGGCTGGTGGTACAGTTGCTGGTATATGCCGTTCGGCGCGGGCGCGACGGTCGAGCTGGCCAACGCCGGCAAGGAGGCGCGCAAAATCAGCTTCGAGGTCACGCACGCGCCGCTCAAGCACCCCAGCGGGTCGCTCGGCCGCTTCCACGCCAAGTGGCACCGCGATGTGATGCTGCCTCAGGAGAAGGAGCGCTGGATTGACTGGCCGATGCTCATCACCGAAGGCCGCGGGCGCTTCTGCGGCGTGATGCTCCACGTCTGGAATCCCAAGGGCGGCTGGTGGGGCGAGGGCGACGAGAAGTTTTTCGTGGACGGCGAGAAGTTCCCCTCCACCATCGGGACCGGCTCGGAGGATTACTTCGGCTATGCGTGGGGCAGCCCCAAGCTCTTCGCCAACGCGTTCCATTGCCAGACCATCTCGCAGAACAACAAGGGCCACATCTCCGTCAGCCGCTGGCACATTCCGGATAACGTGCCCTTCCAGAAATCCTTCGAAGGCGACATCGAGAAGTACTTCCCCAACAAGCGCCCCTGTCTCTTCGCCTGCACCGCCTTCTGGTACCTCGCTCCCGGCGGCCAGGACAAGTACGAAGCCGTGCCGCTTGACCAGCGCACCGGCTACTATACTGAGACTGCCGCCATTGCCCCCGTCCCCGGCGCACTGGAAGGCGAGAAACTGAAAGTGCTGAGCGTCTCTGAAGGCAAGGCCGCGCCGCAGGAGATGTCGGGCCACGAAGGCGCCTGGAACAACGACCAGCAGCTCTTCTGGACAGGCGGCAAGCCCGGCAGCAAGCTCGAACTGGCTCTGCCCGTGGACAAGGCCGGGCAGTACGAAATCGTGGCCCAGTTCACCAAGGCCAAGGACTACGGCATCTTCCAGGCCTCGCTGGACGGCGAGAAGCTCGGCGACCCGTTGGACCTCTACAACCCGAACGTGGTCCCCTCGGGCGTTGTTTCTCTCGGCAAACGCGACCTGGCCGCCGGCGAGCACAAGCTGACGATTGAGATCACGGGCACGAATGAGAAGTCCGTCGGCGGGAAGTACTTCTTCGGCCTCGATTGCGTGAAGCTCAAGTAGACGGCGCGGTGCGCCCGCACAACGGCCTTCACTTGGTGGTGCTCTCGCGCAGGCGCCGGCGCATGACGCGTCCGGCCTTGAAGACGACGCGATGTCTGTCGGGCACGAGCACCTGAGCGCCGGTGCGCGGGTTGCGGGCCTTGTGGGATTTCACGGGGCGGACTTCAAACACGCCGAAGTTCCGCAGTTCAAGGCGCCGCTCAGTCGCCAGAACGTCAACAACGCCG
>JAPLOD010000705.1 GCA_026692735.1 Planctomycetota bacterium
GGCCGCTGAAGAAGGCCTGGCATCCCGAGGCCGGCAAGGCGCCGTCGTTCATCCTCTGGAACGGCTCCTTCGGTTACGACGTGGCGTCGCCGTGCGTCGCGCAGATGTACCGGAACCTGAAGGAGAGCGTCGCAGGGCTGTGCAAGCTGGAGGCCAGGCTCGGCGGCAAGCTCTACATCGGCTTCGAGCCCAAGCCGAACGAAGGCCACCCGGCCATGCTCATCCCGACCGTCGCCAGCGCCATCGCGTTCTGGAACAAGCTCGAGCAGGAGTTCGGCATCCCGAAGGCGAAGAAGGGCGTCAACAAGGAGTTCGGGCATTCGGAGATGATCGGCCTCGACCACGTCTACGACACCGTCGAGGAGATTGACAACGGCATGATGGTCCACATGCACCTGAACAGCCAGGGCTACAACGACGGCATCATCCTCGGCGGCCCGGGCAAGTACGACATTGACCACGGCACGCGGGTGAACGGGATGAACATCGCCATCGCGCGGCTCATCCAGGACGCGAAGTTCGGCCGCTGGAAGGGCCACGACATGCAGCCGCGGGCCTACGACAACAATGAGCAGGCTATTGACCGCGTCGTGCGCAGCGTGCTGAGTTGGGAGGCGTGCGCCGTGGCGGCGAAAGACCTGGATGTGCAGGCGCTGGCCAAGGTCCTCGCGGCGCGCGAGACGGCGAAGGCCGAAGACATGATGCGCGGCGCGCTCGTGCAGGCGCAGCAGGCGTTCGACAAGATGTACAAAGCGTAACGGACGATTTTGGATTTTGGATTGCGGATTGCGAATTGGCGGCAGGAAATGCTGATCCGCAATCCGCATCTTTGCCACTGACCACGGACAACTGACCACTGGCTATCTTTTCTTCTGAAACATCTCCCAGTACTTCAAGACTTCCTCGCGGTTGAGATAGATGCGGCCGCCGATGCGGTGTTCGGGCACCGCGCCCAGCCTGCACCACTGCAACACCGTGTGCAGGCTGACGCCGAAATACGCCGCGGCGTCTTCCGCGGTCAGGTAGAGTCTCTTGCCGTCGGCGCCGCAACGGTTCAGGTCCCGGCGGCTGAAGCGCCAGCCGGGCTCATGAGGGCGTTTCCTTGACATGATGATTGTATTGTAACGATGGCGTCCGGCGCGTGTAGTGCCGTTTGTCCTTTGTCATCCCTCGTTGATCGTCTGCGATCGGGCCTTTGCCGTCGCGCGGGCCCGCGCCAGCCGCCTACTTCTTCCCGCCTTCGGCCTTGGGCTCGGCCGGTTTCCTGGGGCTGAGGCCGTCCAGCCGCGCCGCGTCTTCAGGCGCGAGCAGGTCGCGGGTCTGCTTGAGCAGCTCTTCCTCCTGATTCCTGAGCTTGGCGCGCTCTTCTCTCACCCACGCCTGCATCTTGGCCTTGGCCGCCTCGTATTCCTCGGCGGAGAGTTTCGGCAGCGACTCGGCCACCGCGGCCCGGCGTTCGACATACTCCTTGCGGAACTTCGCCTCCCGGTCGTTGGGCGTCACCCAGCGCTCGTGGCTGAATGCGAGCACTTTCCGGGCGGACTCGCGCTTGGCCTCGGGCAGCGCCGCGACGATCTTCGCTTCGTACTCGGCGCGCAGAGCCTTCGCCTCCTGTTCCCACTTGGCGGCGAGTTTCACGAGCGCCGCGTCGTAGGCGTCCTCGATCTTGCCGATCTCGGCGGCGGCTTCCGCTGGCGGCGCGTAGATGCTGACCAGGTTCGCGCTGATGCCGGCGCACTTGACCTCGCCCGCGCGGGGCAGCAGCCGCAGCCGCTCGATGGCGGCAAGCCACTCGGGATGCTCTTCGGACGACGGCGCGCGGCCCGGTTCGTCAGCTCTGCTCTTCTCCTTCGGTTCGCCGGCAAGGAGAGCGCAGCTTGTGAGCGCCACGGCCAGCAGCGCAGGGACTGCGACACGCATTGTGGTACCTCCTGGGCTGAACTCCCCGCAGTCTACGGCCCCATTCGCTCCCGTAAAGGCGGCTTTCGTTTCAGACGCTCTGGTGCTACAATACGGCGTAAGAGTCATCCCATGCCGGCCACTGTCCTAACAGGCAACCCCGTCTTCCTCTCGCTCGTCACTACGGAACCCGGTGGCGAAGGACATATCGTGCGCCTCCTCGCCGCCTGGGGAGACGAACGGCACACGCCCCGGAGCTTTGAGCGGCTGGTGCGCGCGCCCCGCCTGACGCTCTCGCAATCGCGCCTCACGGGCGTGACCAACACCCAACTGGACAGCGCGCCCGAGCTCGACGTCGTCCTTGAGGACCTGCTCGAATTCAGCGCGGGCGCCGACGCCTGGATTGCAGCCCACGGCGCCGCCGCGCGGACCGCGTTGCGCGCGGCCGCTGCGAGCGCCGGCTTTCCCGGGCGGCTCGGGCCGCCGGTGATCGGCGTTGACGAGCTGGCCGCGGTGGTCTTGCCCACCGTCGGGTGGCGCGGGCTGAAGGACATACAGGCGCAGTACGCCGGGACGGACGCAACGTCCGCCGAGGAGGACGAGCATGCCCCTGCGACGACGGTCCTGCAGGAACTCTGGACGCGTCTGGAAGCTGACCTCCTCAAACTGCCGCTGCCGCTACTGGCCGAGATGAACTGGCTGCTGTCCAAGAGCGACCACCCGCTCAAGAAGCTGCTCAAGAAGGCTGAAGGCGAAGCGGTGAAGATGCAGTTCGGCGAGAGCTTCAGCAGCGGCAAGCTTTCCCTTGACAAACTGTTCAAGGACTTCTCGCCGCTCATCGCCCGGTTGCAGCCGGAAGACGAGAATCGCACGGCGGCGCTGCCCGAGCCGCCGGAGACACCGGTCACGGCGCAGGAAGTCGCCGCTCTGCTCGGACCGCACGGTCCGCTGGCCCAGGCGCTGGACGGCTACGAAGAGCGGCCGCAGCAGATCGCGATGGCCGAGCGGGCCGCCGAAGGGTTGACGGCGGGCAGGCATCTCTTCGTCGAAGCCGGGACGGGCGTCGGCAAGAGCCTGGCGTACTTGGTGCCGGCGGTCCTGTTCGCCACACGCGCCGGCCGCCCGCTGATGATCTCGACGCACACGAAGAACCTGCAGGCGCAGCTCTTCGACAAGGACCTGCCGTTCCTGCGCCGGTATCTGGGCGTTGAATTCGAGGCGGCGCTGCTGAAAGGCCGGCCGAACTACCTCTGCCTCCGCCGGCTCATGTACACGCTCCAGGAAGCCGCGCACGAGCTCGACGACGAAGAACGCGGCAGCATGCTGCCGATCATGACCTGGGCCACGCAGACCGAGACCGGCGACGTGAGCGAACTCGCGGCGTTCGCGCCCGAAAAGGATTACGAGCTCTGGGATCGCCTCTACACCGTTGGCGACGAATGCCTGAAACGCAACTGCCCGTTCTACAACCGGTGCTTCGTGTACAAAGCCCGCGCACTCGCGCGCTTGGCCGACGTCGTGGTCCTCAACCACGCGCTGGTCTTTGCGGAACTGAGCCTGGAGGCGGGCACGCTGCCCGCGTACCACGAGATTGTCTTCGACGAAGCGCACAAGCTGGAGGACGTGGCCACCGATCACCTGGCCGCGGAAGTCACCCCGCGGCGGGTCTACAAGATACTGAACCGCCTCTTCCGGACCACTCCCGGCAGCGCGGCGGGAAAGGGCCTGCTGCCCACGCTCCTGGCCAACATCGAGCAGGCGCGCAGCGAGTTCCCGGGGCCGTTGGTGGATTCGATCCGCGAGCATATTTTGGGCGCCATGCAGGCCGTGCAGCCCGCGTACGAGGGCTCGGACTTCTTCTTCAGCGTCCTGCGGGAATGGACCGAAGCGCCCGCGCGCGGCGCCGACGAGGGAGTCGTGCCTGCGTTCGTGCCGCAGGAGCGCGGGCGCGGGGGCGTGACGCTGCAGCTCGACGCAGATGCGGCCGGGGGCGAGGAGGGCATGGCGGGAGGATTCGGCAGACCGCCCCACGCTCGCAGGAAGCGCCGCGGGAGCGCGAACGACGACCGCAAGCGGTTCTCGGCGCTGACCCTGCGCGCGGATGAAGTGGAGGCTTTCAAGCAGGGCAAGGAGGCGGCCATTGCACGCCTGGGGCTGCTGCGGCAGTCCCTGGAACGGCTCGAGGAGGACTTCAAGGAGGTCCGTAAACGCGCGGTGCCGCGGGCGCGGGAGCTGACGCAGGAGACCAACGCCCAGAACGCGTTCCTGAGCGAGCTCATCCACGACATCGAGTTCGTGACCAAAGGAGACGAACCCAACTACGTCTACTGGTGCGAACGCTTCGGGCGCCGCGCGCTGCGCGCCGTCGCCGCGCCGCTCGACGTCTCCGGCCTGCTCTACGACCAGCTCTATTCCAGAAAGCGTTCCATCATCCTGACCTCGGCGACGCTCTCCGTCCGCGATCCGGACGCCGGAGAGGCATCCGGCCTGGCGCCGCTGCCGGGCTGGAAGACGCTGAAGAGCGGCACGCCGCTGCCGCTCGCGCCGCCGGCGGAGGCCCCGTCCGTCCCGGAAGGTGACGGCGGGGAGCAGCAGCCGCACCCCAAGAGCTTCGAGTTCCTGAAGAACCGCCTCGGTCTGTCGCTGTGCGCGGCCGGCACACTCGACGAGCTGCTGCTGGGCAGCCCGTTCGACTACGCGCGGCAATGCCGGTTCTACGTGCCCACCTTCCTGCCCGAGCCCGGCGTGCGCGAGAAGGATTTCAACGCCGCCTTCACGGCGATGCTGGCCGAGCTTGTCATCGCCACCGGCGGCCGAACCATGGCCTTGTACACGTCCTACGCGGCGCTGGAAGAGAGCACGCGGATGCTGCGCAAGGCGCTGGCGAGCGAAGGCATCGAGGTGCTGGCGCAAGGACAGGACGGCTCCCGCGAGGCGCTGCTGGCGCGGCTGCAGGCGGGGGGCCGGACCGTGCTGCTGGGCACAGCCAGTTTCTGGGAAGGGGTGGACGTGCGCGGCGCGGCGCTCTCGCTGCTCGTCATCGTGAAGCTGCCGTTCGCCGTCTTCACCGATCCGATAGTGCAGGGCCGCTGCGAGCTGCTGGAGGCCGCGGGCAAGGACTCGTTCCTGCACTTCAGCGTTCCGCAGGCGATTCTGCGGTTGCGCCAGGGGTTTGGGCGGCTTATTCGTTCCAAGACGGACCGAGGAGTGGTGGTCCTGGCCGACAAGCGTGTGCTGACCAAACGCTACGGGCCGGCGTTCCTCCGCGCTCTCCCCGCGCGGCCGTGCACCATGACCAGTCAGGAGGCCCTGGTGCGGGCGGTGAGCGAGTTCCTGCGATGATCCCAACCCAGGAACGGGGCAAGACAGTTGCCGTATCGGATGCCGTAGACTACATTGAACGGAGGCCCGTACATTGGAGCGATAACGGGTGATTGACATCTCGGCATTGAAGGCGCTCAGCAGGGAGACGAAGGCGCTCATCCTCGTCAGCGAGTTTGAGGCGCGGCGGATGCCCTTGTTCCAACTGCGCGCCGTGCTCGATACGATCGTCCGCGACGACGAAGAGAAGAAGACGATCGTGGACATGGTGGAGAACGACCTGCGGGCCACGGGGTATCCCCCCGAACAGATTGCCGCCTTCCTCAGCGACCTGCTCACCATCGCCCCGCCCAAGCCCATCACGCATGAGGGCGCCATCCTGACGACCCGCAAGCTGCGTTCGCCCTTCGCGCTGGGGTTTGAGGGTCCCCCTCCTCCCGATGTCCCAACGCAGCCGGCCGAGCAAGAGGCGCACAAGCTGCTGCGCGGCGCCACCTTGGGCCCCGGCTTCCTGCGGAGCGGGGCGCTGTCAGGGTCAGCGCCACCGGAACATGCGGCCGGCAGGCCGCACAGCGCCCAGGTGCCGCCCGCGCCCCATGCGCCGCCGGCGAAGCCGACGGCTCCACCCTTGACCGGAAGCGGGCCGCAACGGCGCAACTCGTTCGTCTTTGAGCCCGGCGCCAGACCGTCGGCGCCCCCGGGGGCCGTCCCCCCGCCAGCGCCGCCCCCACCACCCGCGCAGCTTCCCTCAGCGCCCGTCCCCGACATGCTCCTGCCCGCCGGCACCAAGTCACTGTTGCGCCACGAGATCTTGTTCGGCAAGCCCGCGCTTGGCGCCGGGCTGGCCGGCAAGCCGCTGATTCTCATCGCCGATGACGACAAGCGCACGCGCATGGTCTTCCGGTTGCGCCTCGAGGACGCCGGCTTCGCGACGGTGGAATGCGGCAGCGGCGACGACGCCTGGGCGCGGATTCAGCAGGGCGGCCTGGCTCTGGCCGTGCTCGACATGAAAATGCCGGGCCTGCACGGCCTGGAAGTGCTCGCCAACATCGCCGACAAGCAGCTCGCCCTGCCCGTCGTCATCTGCTCGGCCTACGACCAATTGCAGGATGAATATGTCGTGAAGACCTACCCCAAACTGCGCTACCTCGTCAAGCCCATTGCGCCCGAGGTGCTGGTCAGCACCATCAGGGAACTGCTGGCGGCGCCCGCCAAGGCCTGAGGGGCTACGTCGGGCGGAAGCTGGTGGAGAAGTCCATCGTCTGCCCCGAGGCGGTCTTCTTGAACTTCGAGCTCTTGATGCGCTCCTGCAGCTTGGCCAGGAACAGGTCCTCGTTGATCGGCAGCTCAACCCACGAATCCGTCCAGGCAGATAGGAGCATGGCGTTGGAAATCTCCAGGCTGCGGATGCCCTCCTCGCCGGGAATGATCGGCTTCCCGCCTTTCAGGATCGCATTCACGAAGCCCCGCGTCACGGTAACATGGTTGCCCCCGCTGCCCCCGGGCGGGACCTCGCACGTCCAGCATTCCGGCGTGGCAAAGGCCTGCGTGCTCTCGCGCGTGTACTGCGCGACTGAGACGCGCGTGCGGCAGAACTTGAGGATGTTGCTGTTGTCGAAGGTCAGCTTGCCGCGGTCGCCGGACAGTTCAAAGCGGTAGGTGCCGGGCGCCTCGCCCGTCGTCGTCACGAACAGGCCCGTCGCGCCGTTGGCGTATTCGACGTACGCCGTCACGTCGTCCTCGACCTCGATGTTGTGGTGCTTGCCGAAACCGCAGAAGGCGCGCACGCGCTTGGGCAAACCCGACGTCCATTGCCAGATGTCCAGACTGTGCGGGCACTGGTTGATGAGCACGCCGCCGCCTTCGCCGCCCCACGTCGCGCGCCACGTGCCGGAGTCGTAGTAGCACTGCGAGCGGAACCAGTCGGTGCAGAAGAAGACGCTGCGCCGCAGCTCGCCCAGTTCGCCCGAACCGACGAGGTCGCGGATCTTCTGGTACGCGGGCGTGGTGCGCATCTGGAACATGATGCCGAAGACCTTGCCGCTCTTGGCCGCCGCCTCGTTCATCTCGCGGACCTGCTTGGTGTAGACGCCCGCGGGCTTCTCGGTCAGGACGTGCAGGCCGTTCTGAAAGGCCTTGATCGCCAGCGGCGGATGGAAGTAGTGCGGCGTGGCGATCAGCACCGCGTCCACGGCCTTGGCCGCGAAGAACGCGTCGGCGTTGTCGAAGACCTGGAACTTCTCGCCGAACTTCTCTTTCGCAACCTTGAGCCGCGCGGGGTCCACGTCGCAGGCGGCAACCAACTCGGCGTTGGGCACTTCGCTCTTGCCGAGGTAATCCCCGTGAGCGGCTCCCATGCCGCCGAACCCGATGATCCCGAACCGAACCTTGTCCATGGGTGCGCTCCTTAAGCTTGCCGTGTCGCGTGACGTGTGGAGCGGTAAGGATAGCAGAAAGCCGGCGCGCTGCGAGCGAATCCGTGGCGTGCTCGGGCAGCCGGGCAACCGCTGCTGGCTGTTGGGCGCTCCCCGTTGACATCCCCCAGGACCGGCATACCATTGAACGTGGTAAGCTTCTGTACCGCCGGCGGCAAAGGCAGTACGCGTCGAAAGAGGAGAAGCACAATGCCTGCGACCTTTGAGCCTGGCCGGATGACCATCGCCGAGAAACTCCGAGCAATGGAAGCGCTGTGGGAGGACTTGTGCCGGGACGCCGAAGCCAGCCTTGCGCCGCCGGCCTGGCATCGTCGGATCCTGGAAGCACGCGCGCACGCTGTCCGGCGAGGCAAGGACAAGCCGGTTGAGTGGGAGACCGCCAAGAAGAGAATCCGCAAGGCGGTGTCATGAAGCTTTCGACATGAGATCGAAGACGCGGCCGCAGATGGCGCGGGCGAGGGCTTCTCAGGCTCCGCATCCGACCGCCGCGCACAGCGCCTTCAGGTTCGCCTTGGGTGTGTTGACGGGGATCTCGCACCCCGCGCCGGCCATATAGGGGTTGCCTACCGTCTTGTAGATTCTCCGAACCGCGGCTTTGATCTTCGCGGGCGTGCTGTCCTGCACGTCCGCGACAGGGTTCAGGTTCCCCACCAGGGCCGTGCGCGCCGGCAGGATCTTTCGCGCCGCGGCGATATCCACCTGCCAGTCCAGGTCCACGATCTCGCAGCCGAGTTTCGCGATGCCAGGGAGGAGGTGGTTGATCCTGCCGCAGATGTGCAGCCGCACGATCCCGCCGCGCGCATGGATGCCGTCAACCAGGCGTTTCTCGCGCGGCCAGATCAGTTTCTCGTAAAGCTGCGGCGACACCTGGCTGGCGATGGCGTCGCCGATGCCGATGGTGTCCGCGCCGGCTTCGAGCTGCGCCGCGGCGAACGCGATGCCGGCCTCGACGCAGATGTCCATCAACGTGCAGCAGTAGCCGGGCTCGTCCATCAGGTCCATCAGGAAATTGCCGGGCGTGCGCAGCGTGGACATTTCCGCGGCCGGGCCTTCGACCCAGCCCAGTATCGAATACTTGTGGAAGGCGAACTTCCTGTACGCTTCAACGGCGCGCACTCGGTCCAGCATACGGGCTGACTTGTGAGGATCGGGCTTCTTCAGCAGGGCGAGGTCCTTCGCATCCTGCAGCGGCGCGTGCGGGCAGCGCGGCACGCCGTCTGTGACGTACTTGATCTTGGCCCCGAAGCCCTGCGTCTCGCGGAACGGATCGGAGATCGTGCTCACCTGGTCGAAGCCGAAGTGCTCGGCGCACTCCCGGTTGGACTTCACCAGCACGCGGTAATCCGATGCGAACGCGCCGTAGTTCGACCCGATGAACTTCGCGGCATACGCCATCAGGATCGGCAGGCGCGGCAGGACGTCCACCTTCTGGCCCTTCAGCACGCCCATGTAGCGTTCAAAGCTGTTCATGGCACGCTCCCTGGTTGGGTTCGATGTGCGGCGTAGTCTAGCGTGCCGGGCGACGCGTGACGAGTGCCGAGCGCGCCGATTGCGGATTGCGGATTTCGGAATGCGGATTACAGATGAGGCGGCTTCGACGAATGGAAGCAACGCGTTCGTCCGACCCGCGGAGGGAGGAACCATGAGAGCCCATGCGTCTGTAGTGTGTGCCGCGGTGCTGGTCTGTGCTGCGTTAGCTCGGGCCGGCGAAGAGGGCGGACCCGCAACGGAGGGTGCCAAGATGACACACTGGAACGTCCGCGATTTCGGAGCGAAAGGCGATGGCGCGACGGACGACACGGCGGCGTTCCAGGGCGCCTTGGACGCCGCTCGCAAAGGGGGCGGCGGCATCGTGTTCGCGCCCGCGGGGAAGTACCTCTTCAAGGGCAACCTGAAGGTGCCAAGCGCTGTCACGCTCGAAGGCACGTTCCGTTCCGTGCCCGCTCACAACGGCATCCGCGACAAGGGCCTGCCCAAGCCCGGCGACGATGGCACGACGCTGCTTGTGACGGCCGGCAGAGGCCAGGAGACTGGCGAGCCGTTCCTGAGCCTGACGACGAACAGCACCGTCAAGGGCCTCGTCATCTACTATCCGGATCAGGACCCGAAGGCCACGCCGGTGGCCTATCCGTGGGCGATCGCCATGCGCGGGAAGAACCCGGCGGTGCTGGATGTCGAGTTGCTCAACCCGTACCAGGGCATTGATGCGACGGAGAACGAGCGCCACAACATCCGCAACGTCCACGGCCAGCCGCTGCGGCGCGGGATCGTCGTGGACCAGGTCTACGACATCGGACGCATCGAAGACGTGCACTTCAACCCGTGGTGGTCGTGCTCCGAAGCCGTCGTGAAGTTCATGGTCACCGAAGGCGAGGCGTTCATCCTCGGCAAGACGGACTGGGAGTACATGGTCAACTGCTTCAGCATCATCTACAAGACGGGCTTCCGCTTCACGCAGTTCAAGCATGGGCCGGGCAACGTGGACCTGACGCAGTGCGGCCACGACATCGCGCCCTGCGTCGTGCGCGTGGAACATTCCCAGCCGCACGCCGGCATCGCGTTCAACAACTGCCAGATGATGGGCACCGTGGAAGTCCTGCCGACCAACGAGGGGCCGGTGAAGTTCAGCAACTGCGGCTTCTGGGGCGTCTCTCCCGGCGATTTCCAGAACCCGGGCACGACGTCCACGGCCATCCTCGCTGGCTCGGGTCACGTGACCTTCAACGGCTGCCATTTCACGTGGTGGGACAAGAAGAATGAGAACGCGCCGTGCATCCGCGCCAGATGCGAAGGGCTGACGGTCATGGCCTGTGACTTCATGGACCCCAAGCCGCAACTGGAGATTGATGCCGCCGTCAAAGCCTGCATCATCGTCGGCAACCGTTTCCGCCACGGCGCGAAGATCGCGAACAAGGCCGAAGGGGCGCAGATCGGGTTGAACGTGGAAAAGTGAGGCAAGGCGGCATCGCGTCTCGGTCTCTCGAGATGGCTGTGGCTTGTCTGGGATTTGGCGGTTGGCGCGCGGGATTTGCCCGCTAAGGTAGAGCCGTTCTTCTCGGCCAGGAATGGCATCAAGGGGGAACTCATGAACTACTGTCGCATCATCCCGTGTCTGGACGTCAAGCACGGCCGCCTGGTCAAGGGCGTGAACTTCGTCAATATCAAGGACGTCGGCGACCCGGCGGAGAACGGCGCGGCCTACAGCGCCGCCGGCGCGGATGAACTGGTCTTCCTGGACATCACAGCGACCATCGAGGGGCGCACGACGATGATTGAGGCGGTCAAGCGCACCGTCCAGCGCATCAACATCCCGCTCACCGTCGGCGGCGGCATCGGCAGCATCGCCGACATGCAGGCCCTCTTCGACGTGGGTGTCTCGAAAGTCTCGGTGAACACGGCGGCGGTGAAGCGTCCGGAACTGGTGAAGGAAGCCGCCGCGAAGTTCGGGAGCGGGAAGATCACCGTCGCGATTGACACGCGCAAGAACGCCAAGATGCCGTCGGGCTTCGAAGTCGTCGTCCGCGGCGGGACCGCAGGCGCGGGGATTGACGCCGTGGAGTGGGCCAGGAAGGTCGAGGTGCTTGGCGCCGGCGCAATTCTGCCGACGAGCATGGACACCGACGGCACGCTGTCCGGCTACGATATCCCGATGACGCGCGCCATCGCGGACGCCGTGAAGGTGCCCGTGATCGCGTCGGGCGGCGCGGGCACGCTGGAGCATCTCTATGCGGCGGTGACGGAAGGCCACGCGGACGCGGTGCTGGTGGCGTCAATCGCGCACTTCGGCACGTTCACCATCCGGCAGATGAAAGAGTACCTGCAGGGCAAGGGCATCCCCGTGCGGCTGTAGGCTGGCGCAGCGTCACAGTCCCACGCCGACATTGAGCGCGAACGGGACGGTCACCTTCTTCATGTCCGTCCAGTAGGTGATCACGATCCGGGCCGCGTCGGCCTTCGCCTTCAAGTTGTACTCCCAGGTGATCGTGACATTGTTCATGAAGCCCATACGCGACGTGGACCCGCGCCGGCCTTCTATCTTCTTGCCGGCGGCGTCTTGGAACTGGATGTCCGCGACGCTGCTGAGGTCCTGTTTGGCTTCCAGCGTGATGCAAAACGCCGCCTCGTCGCCACCCCATTCAGGCTTGCCAACCTTCGTGATAGTGAACGGGATCGGGCCGGCCGCGACCTTCGTGTCAGCCTTGAGCGCCACGTTCTCCGCAGCGAAGTCCTTCTTCTGGGTAGCGATCTGGAAGACGAGTTCGCCTGCCACGGCCAGCTTGGTGGCTCCCTGCGCCGGCACGCCGGGCGCGCGCACGTCGGTCGTGCACTGCTTGCCGTCCTCGCTGAAGTTGGGCATCATCTCAAAACCCGCCTTGTCGGACATGAAGCGGCCCTTGCCGTCGGACTTCGTGAGGTCCTTGCCCTTGTCGTCCGCGAACGACGTCACCTTGCTTGCGTCCCTGTCGAAGGATACCAGGCCGCCTTGAGGCACCGTCACGAGGAGCGCCAGCGTGGTGCCGGAAAACCAGTTGAAGGCGCGCAGCTTGTCATTGCCGCCCGGAGATGGCTTGACGATGCGCAGGCCCTGAGCCTCGACCGTCGCTCCCGCCGGGCCGCTCTCGCCCGCCGCGATCCCCCATGTGTTCAGACCGGCCAGCGCCAGTAACGTTGCGAAGAGCTGTGCCCGCATGTGCTCACCCTCCCTTGCCGACGACCGAGTCTCAGAACGATGAGTTCAGGCTGAAGGTTACAGACTGCAGGCCCGTTGCCAAGAGCCGATAGCCAAGAGCCAAGAGCCGCCACTCCGCACTTCCAAACACCCGCGACTCAGTGTACACAGTTCTGCGGATCGTCCCGTTCAACCAAGGAGGCCCGCCATGCGCATTATTGATCCGCACGTCCACATGTACAGCCGCACCACCGATGACTACGAGACGATGATTCTGCACGGCATCGAATGCGTGGTGGAGCCCTCCTTCTGGATCGGCAACGACCGCAAGTACGCCGGCACGTTCTTCGACTACTTCAACCACATGAGCGAATGGGAACCCAACAACCGCGCGCCCAAGCGTGGGATGAAGCATTTCTGCATGATCTCGGTCAACCCCAAGGAAGCCGAGCAACTGGAGATGGCGCGGGAGGTCATCGCCGGGATGATGCCGTTCCTCGACCGCCCGACAGTGGTCGGCATCGGCGAGGTCGGCTTCAACAACATCACGAAGAACGAGGAGACCATCCTGCGCGAGCAACTGCAGATCGCCAAGGACCGCGCTCTGCCCGTGATCGTGCACACGCCGCACAACAACAAGCTTGAAGGCACGCTCCGCATCATCGCCATCTGCAAGGAAATGGGGATGAAGCCCGAGCTGATTGACATTGACCACAATACCGAAGAGACCATCCAGCACGCCCTCGACGGCGGCTTCTACGCCGGCATCACCATGTACCCGCGGACCAAGTGCACGCCGCAGCGCGCCCGCGACATGGTGGAACGCTTCGGCATTGAACGGGTGCTGCTCAATAGCTCCGCCGACTGGGAGACCTCCGATCCGCTGGCCATGCCCAAGGCCGCGCACCTGATGCTGCAGACCGGCTTCTCGCGCAGGCAGGTCCGCCGCGTGGTGTGGGAGACGCCCTATGAGTTCCTCTCGCAGTCGCCGAAGTTCAAGGCCGTGATGGAACCAATCTACAAGGACGTGTGATCGCCGGAAAGGAGACCCGATTCCCGCAGAACTGCTCTTCGCCCGCTACCAACCCGTAGACCTCGAACCGAAGAACTCCATCGGCGCCAAATGGACTCGGATGCTCGACAAGCTGCCCCTGAAGTCCATCGTCGAGAAGAAACGCACGGCCATCAAGCTGCACCTCGGCGGCGGCACCGGCTTCACCACCGTGCATCCCTTCTTCGTGCGCAAGCTGGTCGAGAAGGTGAAGGCCGCGGGCGCGCGGGGAGTCTTCGTCACCGACACGCCCTGGGCCGTCTTCAGCGCTCACGAGCGCGGCTACAGTTCCGAGACGATCGGCTGCCCGCTGGTCGCGGCGACAGGTTCCGCGGACAAGTACTTCTACACGAAGCCGATCAAGCCGCCCTTCAAGGCGCTCAAGGAAGTCGAGCTTGCCGGCGAGATCGTGGATGCGGAGGCGCTGCTTGACGTCTCGCACGTCAAGGGGCACGGCGCCTGCGGCTTCGGCGGCGCGTCGAAGAACCTTTCCATGGGCTGCGTCAGCGGGCGCACGCGCGGCGTGATTCACTCATTGGAGGGCGGCCTGGACTGGAACCGCCGCAAGTGCACGCACTGCGGCAAGTGCGTGCGCAACTGCCCCAACAAGGCGATGTCGTTCAACCAGAAGCGCGAGCTCAACATCTTCTTCCACAACTGCAAGCTCTGCCAGCACTGTTCGCTCATCTGCCCGCACAAGGCCATCCGCATCCTCGGCGGCGCGTACCGCGACTTCCAGCACGGCATGGCGCTGGCGACGGCGAAGGTCCTGGAAGGCTTTGAGAAGAAGCACCGGCTCTTCATCAACTTCCTGACGAACATCACGGTTTACTGCGACTGCTGGGGGATGAGCGGCCCGGCGATCGTGCCGGATATCGGCATTCTCGCGGGGCAGGACATCTGCGCCATTGAGCAGGCTTCGCTGGACATGATCCGGACCGAAGACCTCATCCCCGGCACGCTGCCCAAGGGCTGGAAGCTGCGCGGCCACGGCCACCTCTTCGCGCGCATCCACAGCAAGGACCCGCTCGTGGTGTTGGAGTTCCTCGAGAAGCTCAAGCAGGGCTCGCGGAAGTACAAGGTGACAGAGGTCATGTGATTCGCGGCGCAGTCTTGCGCGCCGTCGACCTCGCGAGCGTCGCCTCGACGATCACCCCGGCGGCGACCACGACCGCCGTTCCGCACACGAGCGTCGTAAGCATCGAGCAGGACCAGTCGCGCGGCCACAGCCATGGCATGGCGGGCAGGCCCAGCAGCATGACAAGGGATGCCATGATCCCCGCGGCAGGCAGTCTTCGCCGCAGCCCCCACTCGCGCCTCACGCAGCGTTCCGACAGAACGGCGATGTCGAAGAGGATCGCGCACCAGTAGACGGCGTTGCGCGCCAAGTCATGGCCGTTCCATCTGATGGGCGCGTCGGTGAAACGCCGGTCTGGAAGGACCAGCCACATCAGCGGCCAGCCGTACTCGTCGTAGTAGTCGGTGAGTTCCCGCAGGTTCAGCCCCAGCAGCACGCCCGCCGCCAGCATGACGGCAATGGCCGTCACCAATGAGTACTGAAGTGGCCGATGGGTCCGCAGTTCCTCCATACCAGACAATACGGTGCGGCAAGCCTTACGGTTCTGTCTTCACGCTCACTCGCTGGGCGTCCAGATCTTGTTATCGGGGTTGAACTCGGTCATCTTCTCGACGATCGCATGCGTCTCCGCGCCCAGGTCCGCCTCGAAGATAGTACCGTTGTTGTTGACCATGAAACACTTCTTCCCCGTCTTGCCGTATTCCGCGGGATAGGCGATCAGCGCATAGCCGAGCGTCATGTGGCCGTTCGCGATATAGTCTCTGGCGCCGCCGGTTGCCGCCGCGCCCTGCTTGGTCAGAATCTTGAAGCAATAGCCGGCCTTGGGCGTCGCTTTGCCGGGATTGCCTTCCGCGTTGGCGAAGGACTTGTCAATGAGCGCAAGGTCATTGGCACCCGCCTTCTGCTCCAACAGACTGTTGTCTCCTTTGAGGGCCTGCGAATATTCCAGGACGCCGTCGCCGTCGTAGTCGGTGCGGTGGTAGATCTCCTGTGCTTCGGCGTATGCCTTGCACGAGGCCGCCGCGGCCGATTCGTTGGCTGCCATTCGTGGCTTCGCCATGGCCGGGTTCTGGAGCAACTTGGCCTGGAACTGCTGGTCAATGCCCTGCAGCGCCGCAATGACCTCGGGGCTCTTGTCCGCACGCATGCCGCCCAGGCCAACCAGCATGTCAACGAAGAGCGGCGTCAGTTCGGTGACCGCCGCCGCGCGAGCTTTGGCGTCCTCGGCCTTGAGTTCGGCCAGTTTCTTGCGTACGTCGGCATCCTCCAGCGTCCAGCCGGAAACGGCCAGTGTCAGCGACGCAACCATGATCCACGCGGACAGCTTCATCGTTCTGCCTCCGGGAAAGGGGAAATGCTCCAAAAGGACGCCTGCCACGGTATCGCGCACAACGCGGCTGTAAAGAACCGGATGGAAACGCCGGGCTCCGGGCGCTCAGTGGCGGCCATGCCTCTTGAACCCGATCCGGCCCCGCGGCGGCTTGGGCGGAGCCATCAGTTGCCGGATGGCATCAAAGACCACTTTGAACTGAGAGTCGTATCTCTGTTCCATCTCGTCGAGTTTGCGGGCGAGGTCCTGGTGCGTTGCCAGGATATGCCTCAAGCGGATGAATGCACGTACCACCTGCACACTGGCTTGCACGGCGGCAGGGCTATTGAGCACACTGGCAAGCATCACGGCACCGTGCTCGGTAAACGCGTGTGGGCGATAACGGACGTTGCGTTTGTATGCGGTCACAAATTGTGACCGCATCATCCGTTACCTGCCGCTGCCCCGCGTGACATCATAGCCAGCGCTCTCAGGCTCCAGCTTTCTTTCTTCCCAGGAAGTAGAACGCCGCCGCAGCCATGTGCGCCTTCCTGGAGCGGCATGCAATGTAATCGAGGAACTTGACCGGCCACAGGACCCAGCCGGCCACGCAGCGGACACAGTTGAAGAGGTAGAAGTTCGAGAAGACCGAGGCTTTGAGCGTCGGCACGATGGCGACAAACGCGCTGCACGGCCCGCCGCACACGCCGGCATCAAGTTCGTCAAAGCCGCGCAGAGCATGGCGCAGGCCGTCGAGCGTCCAGCGCCAGCGGTCGAGCGGGTCGGGATGGGTCGGGAAGAGGAAGGGCACGGTGACGTAGACATGCCCGCCGGGCTTGACCACGCGCGCGATCTCGTCCAGACATGTGTGCGCATCGGCCACATGTTCGAGCACGCTGGTGCAGATGACGCCATCCACGGAAGCGTCAGCGAAGGGCAGGCGGTGCATGTCGGCGAGGAGGAGTGTGCTCTTGGCTCTTGGCTGTTGGCTGTTGGCTCTTGGCTCTTGGTTTCCGGCGCCTGTGTGCTCAATTTTGCATTTTTCATTTTGTATGTTGAATTGTGGAAGCACGAGATCCACGTTGACGACATGTTCGCCCCACGCGGTGTCTTTGGAGCCAAGGTTGAGCACCAGGCCGCCGGCCATCGCTTCCTTCACGCGCGCGGTGCGGCGGCGGGCGCCCGGATCGCAGATGGGATTGGGCGGCAGCAAGGCGCGGAAGAAACGGCTCCCCCGCACGGCCTGGTGAGCGTCGTGGAAAGCGGCGAGACTCGCCTGGATCTCCGTCGCGCGGCTGGGCGGCCAGAGCCTGGGGACGCCGTTCTGGATAGGGAACGTGGCCGCACAGGCCGCGCAGCGCAGGGAGGTGGCAGCTTCCGCCCCGCAATCCGGCGGAATGCGAGACAAAGGCCTTCGGCAATCAGGACAGACGAGGAGACTTTCGATTATGGCCCGACGGCCCGCTGGCTCAGCCTGTGCCTCTTGGGTTCCACCCGCCACTCGTCACCCGCCACTCGTTGTGGGGCAGGCGCCTCGCCTGCCCGCAGCAGGGACGGCTGCACCGCAAGCGCACCCGCCACCCGCGCCGCGCGTCAGAACTTCTCTTCGTTCGCCGTCCTGTTGCCGTTCACGCGCACGACGGTAGTGCGGTTCACGCGCCGCTTGTCAGGGGAAACGGGCGGCGTCTCCAGCGAGCCGCGCTGCGGATGAAGGACGAAGGGAACATCCTGCTCGACCAGCCTGAACGTTCCCGTGGACGGCTGGCCTTCTTCCTGCTTCCAGTCGCCGCTGAAGCGCAAGTGCCACTTGCCCTGCACGAAGGCTCTGACCGTGATCTCGGACACATTGACGTCACGCTTGTGGCTGGCGGTCAGGGAGGGGCTGGCCACGCCCAGATCGCTGGTGAGGCCGGCGTGCACGAGCGAACCAGAGGTCAGCGTGAAGTCCTTAAGGGTGGTCGTCTCCCAGCGCAGGTCGGGGCTGAACTGCACTTCCGCCCGGCCACGCAACGCCACGTCCTGCAGCTCCCACGGCGTGCGCGTGCCGAAGAGGCTGTACAGCGCCTGCCAGAGCGGGCCGAAGTCGCCCGCGCCGCTGACCGGCGCCGGCTCGCCCCCGTAAACGAGCGTCCCGCCCTCGTCGAGGCAGACGGGATCGAGGTGCAGCTTGCGGCCGTCGGTGAAGCGTCCCTTCGCGTACATGTGGCCGGAAATGTCGCGCATGCCCGGCGGCAGCCATTCGGGCCAGGGGAAGTGCCTGGCGTCGCTCTCCACCTGAAACTCGATCTTCGCCCGCTGGCCTGCTTCGTCCGGCGGCGGCAGGCTGGTGGCATCCAGGTAATCGGTGACGCGCGAGGCGAAACGCCAGAGCGGCTGGCGCGCGCCGGTCCTGGCGCCGTCGCGCTCCGCCAGCGGCGCCGGCGCCGCCAGGCGCGGTTCGAGCAGCAACTGGTACGTGCGGCTCTTGTCCGCATTGTGTTCGACATGCGTCTCGAAACTGAGCTCCTTGCCGAGGAACCCGCGCAGCAGGATCCGCTGCGGGCGGTTCTCGGCATCGGTTTCGACGGAGCCTTTGAGGGATTCCACCGGCGGAAAGACCTGCTGCTGCCGCGTGCCCGTGAACGCGCTGCCGGGCCCTTCGTCGCAGGCGAAGTTCAGCCGGCCATCGGACATGTGGAACGCCACGCGCCCGCTCGCGCCGCTCTTGATGGTGTCCACCTGCATCCAGCGCGGCCAGAGGTTCTCGCCGGCGCCCAGCAGTTTGTCGAGCCAGACGGGGAGCGCCTGCTCGGCGGCTCCGCCGGCCTTGGGCAGCCGGAACTCCAGGTTCCTGTAACCGACCTCGCCGTCACAGACGAACTTGCGCAAAGCGGTCGCCGGCTGCACCGCCAGCCGCAGCGCCGTGACCGTGCCTTCCGCGCCCAGGTCGCCGCTGAACAAGGCCCGCACCAGAAGGCCGACGGGGTCCAACTGGTCGGCCGCGGCGAAGGGATTGCCTGCCTTAATGGCGCGCGTGTTGATCTGGATCTCGTCGCCGGTGAAGACCCAGCGGCCGTCCTAGAGGGTCTCGAGTTGGAAGTTGAACGGGCGGCCGTCGAGTTCGCGGAGGCTGAACGTGCCGCGCGGCGGCTCATTGCCGCTGCCGCGCCGCAGTTCGCCGCTGCAACCGCTGAGCTTGAGCGGCCCGACGACGCCGATCTTGATATCGAGGTTGCAGTCCACGAAGCGGATAGGCGGGATCTGGTCGTAGCGCAGCGACTGCAGCTTGCCAGTCTGCAGGAAGCCTTCGCTGACGGCGATGGCCGTGTCCGGCATGCCCCTGATCGTGATGCTCTGCACCGCCGGCGGCCACGGCAGCAGGTCCATCTTGACGGTCATCTCCCTGGCCAGCAGCCCGGAGAAACTGGCGATGGGGTTCTTCTTCGGCCAGGAGAAGGAATTGTGCCGCAGGTTGGTGACCACCATTTCGCCGGTCTTCCAGCGGAAGCTGATGGTGTCGAACTGCGCGCGCCCGGTCTGCAGGTGGGCGAGTTCGCGCCGAAGGAGTTCTTCGCCGCCGCCGGACTGGATGTAGCCGGCGAAGGCGGCGAGGACGCTGGCGATCCCCGCCAGGAACATCGCCAGGCCCTGCCAGGCGTGAACATAGTAGCGAATGGTCATCCGCCAATCCTGCAGTGTCACAGGTTTCTGGTTCCGCCGCCGGACCTGACCGGAAACTCGAAACCGAAAACCAATCCGCCGGGCATTGTGCCTTTTGCCGGGGCAGATGCAAGGGCAGCCTCATTGCGGATTGCGGATTGGGGCATTGCCGAGCGAAAGAACCACGAAGCACACGAAGAACACAAAGGGGATTATTCATCATGGCTTTTATCTTCGCGTCCTTCGTGATCTTCGTGGTAAAGGGATCGGACGGAGGAACCTATTCAGTAATCCTTGACGCGGCCGGCGAGTTCCTTGGGAGGTTCGACCATGACACAGCCGTTGGCCGGGACGACTTCGATATAGCCCTTCAGAGCGGCGCCGTCTTCAACGCGGAGCACGCGGGCTTTCAGCTTGCCCACCAACTGCGCGCCCGCGGCGATACGGGCCGTGTCATAGACGAGCGTGTCGCCCTTCAGGGAGCCCTTCAGAGTCAGGTTGGAGACCACCACGCGCTTCTGCACGACCAGCGCGCCCTTCTTCTCGATAGTCAGCGCGCCGCAGGTTTCCAGGGACACCGTCGCGGAATACTGTGTGATCTTCTGGTCGGTGACTCTGATGGTGACATTGCAGTGGCGGCACACCACCGACTGCGCCGCCGGGCTTACCTCCTGGGCGGCGCTGCAATTCGGGCAGCGGATGAGCCGCGGCCCGCTCTCTTTGCGGCCGAACAAAGCCATAGCACGTTCCTGGTTTCTGGTCTCTGGTTTCTGGTTCAGTACCGGCCCACCGGCACAACGCCGCCCGCAGAACCAGAAACTGAAAACCAGAAACCAGAAACCATCAGTTTAGTGCCTGCCGTTGCCGGCCAGGACCGGGATGGCCATGCGGGAGGCGACCGCGGCCGGCAGGCCTTCCCTGGCGTGCGGCGTGACGCCCTTGATGGCATCCGGCCCGACGTTGACCTTGCCCACGAAGGTCGCGCCTTCGATGACGACGAGCTTGATGGCGGTCAGGTCGCCGCTGACGTTGCCGGTGGCTTCCAGCGTCACGCGGTCGGTGGCGGTGATGTTGCCCTTGACCCGGCCTTCAACCAGCACCGCGCCGCCGTTGACCTCGGCGTTAAGCTGTCCGCTCTTGCCGACGTGGACCTTGCCCTTGGTGGTGACGGCGCCATCAATCTGGCCGTCCACGCGCAGTCCTTTCTCCACGGTGATCTCACCCTTGATCACCACATCATTGCCGATAACCGTTGCACATTCGGCCCCGACCACATGGTCCACCATGATAGAGCCTCCCGCTGCCTTCATGCAGCTTGTCCTCCCCCACTGAATTGTTGACGTTGTGGTCCAAGACAGCCTGGACCGACGGCTAGTGGATTATCGGCAATGCGGGGCAGCGCCTTGAGGGAAATTGCGGGCGTTTTTCAGGACAGGAAAGACGGGCGGCGCGCGGAGGCACGGACGGGCGAACAGCCGCCCGTCCGTGGCACCCGAGGCCCTCACACCAGGAACTGGCCGATGTACTTCTTCGTCAACAGGAGCAGCTTCTCGCGCATGACGCCGCGGGACCAGACCGGGCCGTGGGGTTCGATGGAGAGCCAGCCGTCGTAGTTGTGCTCATACAGGAACGCCATCACCTTGCCCCATTCGATGTCGCCCATCCCGGCTGCCGGCTGCGAGACGAGGTGGCCGTCCTTATAGAGGTGCTCCTTGATGTGCACGTAGCCGATCTTGTGGCCGTAGCGCTGGACGACGGCAAGGTAATCGTCGCCGTGATGGCGCCAGTTGGCCGGATCGAACTTGATCTTCAGGTCGGGCACGTGTTCCCAGACGCGCTCGTAGGCTTCGAGACTGTCGAGGAAGCTCGCGCCGTGGACCGCGTAGAACGCGGGCTTGAGTCCGGCCTTCCGGATGCGCTTGAGAATCGGCGTGAAGACTTTGACGAACTCGGTCACCTTCCGTCCGATGGGTTCGCCGGGGATGTCGCCGGCGCCGGTGACGAGGACCTCGGCGCGGAGCGTCTTGGCGAAACCAATGGCGCGGTCGAGCATGGCATGGGCTTCCTTGCGCTCCTTGGCATCGGGCGAGAGATGGTTCCAGCCCCAGATGCCGAACATGCAGGCGCGGACGCCGTGCTTCTTGTGGATGGCGGCCATCTGGTTCACTGTGTCGGCGGTCAGGTCCCTGAAGCCGCCCCAGTAGTTGTACTCAAGGCCTTCAAAGCCGTGTTCTTTGGCGAAGCGCGAGTCGTTCTCGACGCTGGGCAGATCGTTGTCACCAATGAAGGCGAGTTTCATGGGCATGGCGTTCTCCTTTTTGAGTGTGGCTATAGACTATAGCCGCTGCCGCGCGGGGCGCCAGTGACGCGCGAACTTCTCGCGCGCTGGAGGTTATCTCGGCCCGGCCAGGTTCTTTAGCGTTGCCGTCCCGCCGGGGCCGGAAATCTTGCCGCCCACGGCGGCCGTCTGGAACGTGATGGTCGTCGCGCCGACGGTGACGGTGATCTCGCTGCCGGTCTTCACCGTCGCGCGCGGGACGGAAGCGACGGAGGCATCCGTGGCGGTGAGGACGTGCAGGAAGAAGTCCACGTCGGAGGGCGCGGAGGGCGAGACTTCGATGCGGCATTCGGGCACAGGGCCGCTCGCGTTGCCGGCCGGCGGAAAGCTCTGGCCGCCGTACGCGTAGAGTTCCGCGCCCGAGCAGAGCTTGACCTGCGGCTTCTCGGGCAGAAGAGTCTGGATGAAGAGCCGCCCCTTGCCGTTGGTGACGGTCAGCTCCGGCGCCGTGCCTGTGGGCGGCTTCATGGCCTGCAAGAGCCAGGTCTTCTTGAGGTTCGGGTTCTTGCTCTTCACGCGGTCGAAGATGACAAAGGTGCCCGGCCGCAGGAAGACAATCTGGCGCGTGAAGGCGTCGAGTTTCTGGGGCGCATAGGCGCGCGTGCAATCGCCCGCGGCGTACATCCACGCGCCCGCGTCCTCATAGGCCAGCATCTCGCCGATGTCGAGCAGCTTGCGGTTCTTCTGCCACGCGGCCACGTCCGCCACGCCGCCGTTGTGGCCGACGGGCGTGTTCAGCCACGGGTACGCCTGGCCGCCGTCGTTGGCGGCCTTGGGACACGCGCGGATGCCGTCGGGGAACTTCTCCGCCGGATCGTAGACCAGCATGGTGTTGTGGGCGATCGAACGGATGTAGTAGTTGCAGCAGTGGTTCGAGTTGAACGAGTCGTACACGCCGCCGTCGCCCGCGAGCTGTTCATGCCGGTAGATGAGGAAGTGGCCCACGTCGAGGTGCTGGTGCGCGGTGAACCGCGGACCGCACTTGAAGAAGAAGTACGTCGCGTCCGCGTCCCAGGAACTGCGCGCGTGCACGTAGCCCGGCCCGGGACTGAAGTGCGACAGCTTGAATTCTTTCAGGTTGCCCTTGGGCACGGTCGGGTCGTTCCAGAGGAAGTTCATGTAGGCGTACTGCGGTATCGAATTCGTCGGCACGAGATGGTTGTACGCGCTGGCCGCCTGGTGCGCCGGGTCGTTGCGGTAGTAATCCACCAGGATGCGCCGCGCAGCGAGGATCTTCTCGGAGAACCCGCCGTAGGTCCCGTAGCCGCCGTCGCCCATCGGGATGGGGCAGTTGACTTCATGAGGCTGCCCGCCGGGGAACATCTCGAACATGCTGGCGATCGCGCGATGGCTGAAGAACTTCGGCGCCAGAGCGTAGTAGTCCACGCCTTCGCACGCGCGGGCAACTTCACAGAAGACCAGCCATTCGTAGAGCCAGTAATGGACGTAGTGGCCTTCGGCCCAGCCGCCGCCGTCGCCGGCCATTTCGAGAGCGGGCACGGCGCGGGCACGGACATCGTCCTCGAGCTTCTTCAGGATATCGGCGGCGCGCGGGTTCTCATACATCGTCGCGTAGCAGGCCAGGCCGATGCCCCAGTTCTTGTAGCCGTAGAAGCCGTTGTGGAAGACGTGCGTCTCCGAATCAACGTTCGAGTCCACGGTCTTGTTCATGTACTCATGGAACTTCGCGCGCTGCTCCGGCGTCCAGGCTTCATAGCACAGGTCGTACACGAGCGCGCACAGAGCCAGGTCGCCACCGAACGGCACGTGGCCCGTCTTGATGGGGCCGTTGACGTAGTTCATCGCCAGAGCCACAGCCTTGGTGGCGAGCGCCGCGTCGTTCTTGACTGCCGACACCAGCGCCAGCGACGGCATCTTCAGAGAGTCGTCGAGCTCGCTGTTCGCCATCTCCTCCACCTTCTTGAACGCCGCCGCGCGCGCCGTCGCCAGGCCCTGCAGGTACGCTTTGCTGCCAAACAAGCGCGGGTGTTCTTTGGGCACGGGGTGCCGCGCGCCGGCGGCCGGGGCCACGACCGTCTCCGGCTTCGCGGCCGTTTGCGTCTTGGAATCGGGCGGCGGCGTGGCCGGCGCGGCGGCTGGACGCGGTTTGGGCTTCTCGCCCAGATCCAGCTTCTTGCGCCAGGAGTCGTATTCGGCTTGCGCGGAGATGTCGCGCTGGTTGGCCTTCTCGATGAATGCGGCGGCGGCTTCCGGCGCTCCATCTGCGGCCAGCAGCGCTGCGGCGAGGCCGGCGGCCTTGCCGTCAGGAGCGGCACCGGTCTCGCTCAAGACCCGCAAGGCGCCGGCAAGCTGGCGGTTGTCAATGCTCTTCCATTTCAGGTCCAGGACCATGCCGCCACTGTCCGCCCGGAGCGTCTCTTTGGCCGCGTCCGCGCCGCGGAACGTGACCCTCTCAACGTTCTTCCCCGTGGGCCACGGCACGTCCTTCAGCGGACTCCTGGCGAGTCCCTGCGCGAGATGCTCGAAGCACGCGTTGCGCAGTTCGGTCAGCGCGGCGTCAGGCGCAGCAGCTCCGGCACGTCCTGGCGCGAGCGACAGGCAGAGGACCGATACGGCAACGAGAAGGCGGACGGGCCGGCGCATGGGGAGGAATCGTACTGCTCATACGGGGGAGACACAAGGGGCCGGCGTTCAGGATGCGGCGGTCAGTTTTGCCAGGCTCTTCTGGTTGAGGAGGTCCATGCCGCCAAGGGTGACGGTGCATGGGAAGACGGTTTCCACGAGCGGGACGGCGGCCAGATCCAGGCGCCGCGTATCCACGAACATCTCGCGCGCGCACTCCTCCAGTCCCCAGCGCTCCAGCGCGGCGATGACGATGTTGGGAAGCGGGATGCTTTTTTCGATGACGGGCTTGCTGACCAGAATCGCGGCACTGAGCTTGAAGGGCTTGCCGTCAGAGCTGACGCAATGCAGCAGCAACCGGAAGCCGGTGGTGAGGCCCTTGGGGGTCTGGTCGTCAAGCTTCTGGATGGTGAGTGTCATCGCGGGAGCCCTCCTCACTCATAATCAACGCGGCGCAGGGGGGAATGTCAAGCGGCTCTGGGGGACGAACGCGGCGTCGGGACGGGGCAGTTGTTCGCCTGAACTGCGCTCCGGAAAGGCAATTGCTGTGGTCTGTCACCGAATTTTGTGTCACCGGATTTTGGGCGGGGATGAGACACCGTGAACTGTCTGAAGATCCCGCTGCACGACTGTTGCCAAGTTCAGTACCCCATACTTCTGGAGTTCATCTCGGAGGTCCGTTGCGTTTCCATACTCGTCTTCTGCCTTGACTTGGGAAATGGCTGAAGCAAGGTGGTAATCGGCCTTTACTCGCGCCAATCTGAGGTTCTCCAACGCTTCCCCCAGTTCCTGTATTTTGGCGTCGCTTGAGCCCTTCAGGACCATCGGCAGCTTCTCATGAACGAGGTGATCTTTCTTCCGAGCCAACGAGACACTCTGAAGTAGTATGAGCGGCATCGTCTTCAGGAATTCCTCGCCTATCATCCAGTAGACCGCGTAGTACGATCGGCTGATAGACGACCGCCAGTCTGCTTCTCGTATGCCATTCCGCCAAAGGTCTTCCGCAGTATGCAGAAACTCGAGCGGCTGCATGGGCCACGAGCCTCAGAGATCGCGCAACACTCCGACCAACGGGTAGATTCTTGAACCTGATGACCGAAGCGGGGCAAAGAAGTCCTGTGTGGCGCGCCTGAACGCCTGGCGGTCCATGCCACATCTGACGGTGAACACGATTCTCTCGCCGCCCTCGCCCTCGTCCTCGGGACTGGTGATAAGCTCGACTGTGACCATCTCGGGGTTGTTGAAAGCCTTGACGAGTTGATCCTTGACCTGCGTGAATTCATCCTCCAGCCCTTGGCGTTTCACGAAATCTTCCGCCTCGGAAGCGACATCAAATGTCGTCTGCGGGCTGGTTGAGAGCCACGACCCAAGAAGTCGGAGGGCCGCATCCAGATCAGCCTGTGGTGCCTGAAATGCCTCGGTGACCCAAAAACGCACCGCCAAAGATGGTTCCGCCTGGATTTCCCGACTGGCCCACGTTAGCGGCCAACTCGCCGGAATGTGAACTTGCTGCTCAGCCCAGCTTGCCTTGATCGGTTCGTTAACATTCCTCCTTGCCGCCAGGCGGGCCTCTGGGGCGCCCTGCTCGATCAGCACTTCGGTTGAACTCGCGGTGGTTCTGCTGCCCAAATGCGAAGGGATATCGGTTGGCGATGGAATCTTCTGAAAGCCAGCGTATGCCCAATACTGCACGTCCGCCTGTTCTTTCGGCGTCCGCGGGGGCCGCGCGCGGGTAATATCCGAATGTCTTGGCAGCGCCACAGTATCTAACATGGATCAGGTTCCTAAGCCCAGAACGGCGTTGATGCGCTCGCGGACTACCTGATAGTTATCGGCAAAACGGGAAAGGATCTCGACGGCTCTCTCCAGCTTCTTATCCGTGGGCAGGTCATAATTGCAGTTGGCGTTCACCAGCACGCCAGAACGTTCTTTCTGGTCCCCGCGCTTGACTGTACCGGCATCAACACGAAGGCGGAGAGCCCCGCCGACGAGGTCAAATAAGAACCTCAAGCCAATCGCCTTTGGGGCAAATCTTCCCTGCCACGAGTCATCCGGTTTCAGGAAGCGCTCTAGAAGCCGTCGTTCCGCCGATTCCGACGGAACGAACGCAGTGAAGTTGATGCCGACGGCCGTGTACCTCACGTGGGGTAACTCTGTGATGTATTTTGCGGCAATCTGGGGCGCTGGAGATTTTTCCGGTTGATCCCCTGGCTTGTTGTCTATCACCTGAAGTCTGCCGATCTCGACGGACATAATGAAGTCCTGACCGTTGTATTTCACAACCGCGACGGGCGGTGTGCAGATGACTTCCGACGCCTTCCACTCCTTCGGAACGATGCTGCGGCTCTCAAGGAAGGCCGGATGCAGGATTGTCGGGTTGTGCCCTTCAGCGGCTACCACCGCAGAGGCGTTCAGGAATTCCAGTCCCATGATGACAGTCTACTATAGAAGGCGGCCGAAGTCATTCAAGGCGCATTCTTGCTGCTGGTTTTCGGTTGCGGGGTGGGGCGGTGTGTGGTAGGGTTGTGTTTGGGTCGTTTCGACACATATACAGCTCGGCTCGTCTCGACGAGACGACGGGCGAAACCGGGCCGGCCCATCGCGGGTTTCAGGTTACAAGTTTCATGTTACAGGTTAACGGCACGGGATGCTTGTGAGCCCGCGCTCGTTACGGTGAGCAGGCAGGATGCCTGCGCTACAGCCGGCTCTGAGCCGCGACCGTGAGGGAGCGGTTCCCGGACCGCTTGCTAACGCGCGCGGCTCGAAACAGCGCCGGCGGTACAAACATAGCATGGGCTGCCAGGCCATGAGGGGACTCGCGCGTGTGACACGAGTTCCTGACGACGTGCTACGGCGTATTTCGCGGGGGCGCTGCAGGGGAAGTGTTGCCATGCCACGAACAGCGAGAAGGCGGGTGGGGAATGCACGAAGCACATGATGTGCAGTCCTGGACAGCAAAAACGAACCGCCAAGACGCCAAGAACGCCAAGAAAAGAAATGGTTACAGGTTTCAAGTTACAGGTTTCAGCGCCACGCGAGGAACAGCACGATGTGCGTTTCTGGACACAGGGGGCGAAGGGGAACACGGAAGAGCGGCGGGGATGACGCGGGCGAGACGCCCGCGCTACAGCCGGCAAGATGCCGGTGGTACAATGCCAGCGAGACGCCGGCGGCACAGCGAGTGCGGTATCGCACTTGAAATCCGGCCTGTCGTGCCGCATGGTTTCCACCTTCGGCATTCAGGGGATAAGGAGCAGACGAGCCATGCCTAAGACGAGCACTAAACCAGCCAAGGCGAAGATTGCGTGCGCGACTGCACTGCGGGACAAGCCCGCAGTGGCACAGGCCGGCAAAGGCGAAAAGGTGATCCTGCTCTATTCCGGCGGGCTGGACACCAGCGTCATCGTGCGCTGGCTCGCGGACAAGGGCTACCAGGTCATCTGCGTGACGATTGACGTGGGCCAGCAGGAAAGCCTGGACCTCGAAAAGAAGGCCCTGGGCAGCGGAGCCGCCAAGTTCTTTGTGCGCGACATCACGGAAGAATTCGTCCGCGACGGCGTCTTCCAGTGCATCCGCGCCGAAGCGAAGTACGAGGGGCGCTACCTGCTGGGCACGTCCATCGCCCGCCCGTTCATGATCAAGGCCATCGTGGACGTGGCCAAGGCCGAAGGCGCCACGTATATCGCTCACGGCGCGACCGGCAAAGGCAACGACCAGTGCCGCTTCGAACTGGCCGCATACGCGCTGCTGCCCGGCGTGAAGCTGATCGTCCCGTGGCGTGACGCCGAATTCCGCGCTCTGATCCCCGGCCGCAAGGAGGCCATTGACTACGCCGCCAAGCACGGCATCCCCGTCGCGGCGAGCGTCTCCAAGCCGTGGTCCACCGACCCGAATCTGGCGCACCGCAGCCATGAGGCCGGCGAGCTCGAAGACCCCTGGTACAAGCCGCGCGATGAAATGTTCCAGCTTGTAACCCCGCCGCAGAAAGCTCCGGACAAGACGGAGGCACTCGAGGTCGAGTTCGAGCGCGGCTATCCCGTGGGCGTCAACGGCAAGCGGCTCAAGCCGGCGAAACTGCTCGAGACGCTCAACGTCATCGCCGGCCGCAACGGCGTGGGCGTGTGCGACATGGTCGAGAACCGCTTCGTGGGCATGAAGAGCCGCGGCGTGTATGAGTCGCCCGGCGCGACGGTACTCTACGAATGCCACCGCGACCTGGAAGGGCTGACGCTGGACCGCGAAGTGATGCGCATCCGCGACAGCCTGATCCCGAAGTACGCGGAACTGGTGTACTACGGCTACTGGTTCCATCCGGCCAAGGAATGCCTCGACGTCTTCATCAACGAGACGCAGAAGAACGTGACCGGCGTGGTGCGCTGCGAACTCTATAAGGGCTCTATCCGCATCACCGGCCGCAAGTCGCCGTTCAGCCTGTACGATGCGAACATCGCCACGATGGAAGCGGGCGGGTCGTATAACCAGGACGACGCGTCAGGATTCCTGCGCATCGTCGGGCTGCCGACACGCGTGATGGCGAACCTGAAGAAGTGACGAGTGGCGAGTGACGGGTGGCGAGTGGCGAGTGACGAACGCATCCATCCGAGCGGCTGTCTCGCTTAACGCCCTGGCACGCGGAAGGACTCTATCTCTTCCACGACGAGTTCGACTGCGCCGGTGTTCGGGTTCCGCCAGGTCCGGCAGATGTAGCTGTGGCCTTCGGGGCCGCGCAGTTCCTTTGTCCCGTCGGGCCGAACATGAACGCATTCCGGCGGCGGAACCATGTACGGCCACTGGCCAGGCGACAGCGGCTCGCAGAGGTACTTGTAGAGTCTCTGTCCAGTGCTGACGTGCAGCGAGCTCTCCGGCGGATAGCAGCCATAGTCAGCATTGTACCGCGCCAGCGCGGCTTCGATACAACTGAGGGCAGTGTGACGCGGAAACTGCCGACTGCTCCGCATGCCGGCAAGGCCGCGGCACACAACGAGCGCGAACAGAAAGAGTAGCAGCAGCCCCAGACCGAGGGCTTTGATGGTTTCCCTTCGCAACCGCCGCAGGACCTCGCACACGAAGGTCACCGCAAGGGCCACCACGAAGGTCAGCGCTATCCAACTCAGCATTCTGGCCACCAAGGGCGGGCCAAGGTTCTCAAGGAAGTACCAATGCAGCGGTTCGGCGCGGTTCCAAGACAGGCAGGCAAGAACACACACGACTTCAGCCATACGAGTTGCCAGCCCGAGGCGCCACTTGCCGCCGCGAAGCCGGTGCTCGCACGCCGCGCCAACGGCGACCAGCAACAGGACCGCGACGAACACATCCAGCGCCAGCCAGGACCAGTCGTCCTGCGTGGCCTTGAGGTAGTAACGGTCAGCCGCCTGATCGAGATACGTGAAGTCGTAGCTGAACACATGGAACGGCCAGCCGTAGAGGCGGTGCTCATGCAAACCGATGTTCAGCCAGAGCAGCGCGGCCGCGACGAACACCAGCACGAGCGCCGTGGACAGATGGAACTGCAGCCACGGGCGGTTGGCCGTCGGCGCGGGAACTGGCGATGATGGTTCCAGCGGTATTGGTGCGTCGCCGTCGCCCATAGTTATCGCCCGTGCGGTACGGACGGGAGGCTATCACTTCGGAAAGGATGCGCAAAGCCATCACGCACTCGATCGCCACGCAGCTATATCCGCTCCTTCCAATAGTCCGGGTGTTGGTGCAGATGCATTATCGCCAGAACACGGACCGCCTCAGGATAGACTCGGTAAATGATGCCGTATGGAAAGTGCCTCAACTGGCGCCGCCGGTACTTACCTTCAAGTGCCGGCCATGCTTCAGGATGCTGCCGGATGTCGGCGATGGCCCGGTCGAAATCCTCCAGGAAGCGTTGACCAAGACCCTCACGTCGCTGCTCGAAATAGACCGCCGCCGTGATAGCCTCCGGCTGAGCGTCCGGATGGTAGATTACCTCACGCATCGCAGCGCCGCTCGAGCCGCCTTCATAACCTCTGTGTGCGTCTTACAGGCCACGCGGCCTTTGGAAATCTCATCGTCGCGTCTCTTGGCCAATTCAACCCAAGCCTTCTCGTTGGCGTCGGCTGAGCCTTCGTCCAAACTGTCCAGAAGCAAGTCCGCAAGCAGCGCCCGCGAGCGCACCGGGAGCTTAAGAGCCATGATGCTGATTTCCTTTACGCTCATGTGATCGTGTTCCTCCTTCGATCGGTGCATACCCCTTCGCCACCATGCATCCATTGTACCCCTGCCTTGCCCTTCTGCTCCGGCCTTTTCGCCCGATTCCCCTCAAGCCTCGGGAATCGTGGTCACTCTAAAGGAAAAGGGCATTGCGCCGTGTGCGCTTGCCGTGCCAAAGCCAGCGCCGCGCGCAGAGACGCCGAGCTACTCCTTCTCTTTGGCGGGCTTCTTGTCGTCGAGCGCACCTTCGTTGTCATAGGGCTGCGTCGTGAGAGCGGCTTTGTCGCCGAACTGTTTCTGCATCTTCGCCATCAGGTTCAGCATCTCTTTGACTTTGGCTTCGTGGTCCGGCTTGCCGGCCAGGTCGCTCAACTCGTCCGGATCGTTCTGCAGATCGAAGAGCTGCGAGCGGTTGATGTTGGTGTAGCGGATCAGCTTCCAGCGCTTGTCGCGCACGGAACGCTGCGGCCCGTAACTGTTGAACATGTAGTCGCGGACTTTTTCGGTCTTGCCCCGGATGACCGGCAGCAGGCTCTTGCCGTCGAGATTGCCGGGGGGCTCAATGCCGCAGTACTCGCAGACAGTGGGGAAGATGTCGTAGAGGTACGCGAAGGCGTCGGTCTGGCCCTTGGGGATGCCCGGGCCGCAGACGATCAACGGCACGTGCATGCCGCCGTTCTCGAAGAGATTCTGCTTGCCCATCAGGCCGTGGTCGCCCAGTGAGAGGCCGTTGTCCGAGGCGAAGACGAGCAGCGTGTTGTCGGACTGGCCGGATTCCTTGAGCGCGTCCAGCACGCGCCCGATCTGTTCATCGGTATACGTGATGGACGCATAGTAGCGCGCCAGCCGGGCCTGAACGCTCTCGGGCGTGCGCGGCCAGGGGATGGTGAATTCGTCCCTGACGCTGGTGCCGCCGTGATCGAAGGGCGGCGCGGCGAGGAAACGCGGGGACAGTTGGATGTCCTGCGGCTTGTACATGTCGTAGAAGCGCTGCGGCGCGGGCTGCGGGTCGTGAGGCGTGGCATAGGCCAGGTAGAGGAAAAAAGGCTTCTTGCCCGCGTTGTCGCGGATGAACTCAATGCCATTGTCGGTGTGTTCCTTCGTGCAGCCGACGGAACGCTTCAGCATGATGTTCTTGTCGAACTGCTTGGTGATGTGGTTAGGGACGTTGCTGTTCTTGCCGCTGCGCAGCGTGACGTAACCGTTCTCCTTCATGACCAACGGGAAAGTGTTCTTGGGGCCCTTCTTGTCGTCGTCCTTGGCATCCTTGCCGCCTTTGGCGCCTTTGGGCTCGGGCATGCGGCTCAAACACAGGCCCGACAGGATCATCGTCCGGCTGGGCAGGCAGACGGCAGCGGTGTTGGCGCCCATGCAGTAGGTGTTGTGAAAGACAAAGCCCCGCTCGACCAGCTTGTCAATGTTCGGGGTCCTGACCTGCTTGTTGCCGAGAGCGGCGATGGAGTCGGGCCGCTGATCGTCGGTCAGGAGGAAGACGACGTTGGGCCGCTTGCGGCCGGCTTCCTCCGCCCGGGCCGCGCACGTTTGCACGAGCGCCAGCAACAGCGCCAGAAGAAACAGTGGAGTCGAGTGAGTCAACACGTGTGGGTTCTCCTGCGTGAGCGACCTTACCCAGCGCGATGCACGGCTTCGATCATGGCGACGATGTTCTTCACGGGCGTCCTGGCCTGGACGTTGTGGACCGCGTTGAAGATGAAGCCGCCGTGTTTCGAGAAGATCCGGCAGCGTTCCAGAACCTGCTTGCGTACCTGGTCCGGCGTGCCGAACGGCAGGACGCGCTGCGTGTCCACGCCGCCGCCCCAGAAGACCAGGTCTTTGCCGTACTTGCGCTTCAACGTCGCCGCGTCCATGCCGGCCGCGGAACACTGCACGGGGTTCAGAATGTCGAAGCCGGCGTCAATCAGGCCGGGGATGATCGTTCCAACCGCGCCGCACGAATGCTTGAACGTCTTCCACGTCGTGTGCTTGTGAATCCAGCCGGTGATCTGCTTGTAGTAAGGAAGGTAGAGTTCCCTGAACGTCTGCACGGAGCAGAAGGTGGAATTCTGCGTGCCGAAGTCCGTGCCGCAGACGAACACGGCGTCGAGACTGTTGCCGACAGCAGCGTGGATGCGCGCCAGGTTCGCGAGGCCGTATTCGCACTGTTTGGCAAAGACCTTGTGGATGTAGTCCCGGCGCGCCGCAGTGGAGATATACCACTCGGCGATGTCGCGAATGCCTTTGGGGTGTTTCAGGAACGGGGCGGGGACAAGCGCAATGTCGCCGAACGCCAAGCCGCCGATCGTGGCGATGACGCCCCGCCCTTTCGATGCCGCGACGTTCACGCCCTTGGCGAACTGCGCGAGGTCTTCATCGGAGATCGGGCCGAACTCTTCAAGATTGTCTTCCGGGTTGAGCTTGCTCTCGTCCAAGGGTGGTTGGCGGATGATGGTGTCGAAAAAGAAGCCGTCCTTCGGCATGCGGCCGCTGGGCGGAGCGCTGGTGTCGCCCTGCGGGTAGATCAGCGTGTCGCCGCTGGCATCAACCGTGGTCCTGAAGTCGCGCGGGACGAACACTTCCAGGCCGTCGTACATCCGCCACGTCTTCCAGCCTTCGTTGGTGAAGCCGAAGAGTGTCTTCCAGGGGAAGACGGCTTCCACGTCAATGCCCATCGCCGCCTTGAGATCATCGTCAACCCAGCCGAGCATCTGGTAGGGCTCGTGGACCATCACCGGCCGCTTCTCGAGGCCGTAGTAAGCGCGCAGCGCCGCGACACAGCTCACGTGCATGCCCGATGTCGCTGTGCCGCCGAAATCCACGGGGATCCGCGGCGTGGACTTGTGGTTCAACGCGGCCGCAACCGTTGCTCGACTCGTCATAGGTGTTCCTCCGCCGATCACATGGGCAGGATGCCCATGCTACTACGGACATGGGCGAGACGCCCATGCTACGGGTCTCAGACCAGGCGCTGGCGGCGCTTGCCCAAGGTGTCAATCAGCACCGCGATGAGCAGCGTGGCGCCGATCACCAGTTGCGTCCAGTACACGTTCACGCCCAGCAGCGTCAGCGACCCGACGATGATGGCCATCAGGAGCGAGCCGAGGAACGAGCCCAGCACCGTGCCTTCGCCCCCTTGCAGGCTCGCCCCGCCGATGATCACAGCCGAGATCACACGCAGCTCCAGGCCCGTGCCGCTGGTGACGCTCGCCGACCCGAAGCGCGCGGTCATCACCACGCCGGCCAGAGCGGCCAGGAACCCCGTGAGCGCGTAGTTGAAAATCTTCAGGCGGTCCACCGCGATGCCCGACAGGATCGCCGCCTTCTCGTTCCCGCCGAGGTAGTAATTCTGCCGGAAGAAGCGGCTCTTGCGCAGCAGCAGATCCCCGATGACGACCAGCACGGCCGCGATCAGGATGGGGTACTGGATGCCGATCATCTGGCCCTGGTAGACGAAGAGCGGGATGTGCCACTGGCCGATGACAGTGAAGGACTCGGGCAGCCCCGAGATGTTCTTCCCTCCCGTGACCACCAGCAGCGCGCCCCGCACCACGCTCATCATCCCCAGCGTGGTGATGAACGGGTTGATCCCGATCTTGGCGATGATCACGCCGTTGATCAGGCCGATCAGGACGCCGAGCGCCAGTCCCGCGGCGACCGCCACGGGCACCGGCGCGCCCGCAACCAGGCACATCGCCGTCACGGCGCCGGTGAACGCGACGGTGGAGCCGACGGAGAGGTCGAAGCCGCCGGAGACCAGGAGGATCGTCATGCCGATGGCCACGATGGATTCGACCGACAGCCCCAGCAACATGGCCAGAACGTTCCCGGGCGTCCGGAAATCCTTCGAGGCGCACGACATGGCGGCGGCCGCCACGAGGATCACGACGACGATCATGAATTCCCGGAACTGGGTCAGCCGCCAGGCCCAGCACATGCCGTCCGGCTGGGCACGCCCTTCGTTTTTTCGCTCTGGTTCGTTCATATCAATTCCATTCGGTGCCGGCGGCACGGTGGGCAAGCTGGAAAGCTTGCCCTACAGAACCACACCGGTTGCCGCAGCGATGATCTTCTCTTCCGTGGCCTGCTCGTTAACGAATTCCGCCACGAGCCGGCCGTTGCGCATCACCAGAATCCGGTCGCTCAGCCCCAGGATCTCCTGCAGATCGGACGAAATCATGATGATGCCCACGCCCGTCGCCGCCAGTTCGCGCAGCAGGCGGTAGATCTCGCTGCGCGCGCCCACGTCCACGCCGCGCGTGGGCTCGTCCACGATCAGCACGTGCGGCTCAATCCCGACCCACATGGCCAGCAGCACCTTCTGCTGATTGCCGCCGGAGAGCGTCGCGGCCTGCTGCCGAATGCCGGTGCAGACGATGTTGAACTTCCCGCGGCTGGCGTCCGCGAAGGCGCTCAACGCAGCCTCGTCAATCAGGCCCGCCTGCCCGGCGAAGCGCGGCAGACTCGGCGCGGCGCAGTTGTCGCGGATGGTCATGCGCAGGAACAGGCCCTGGAGCTTGCGGTCTTCGGTCTGGTAGCCGATGCGGTGGCGGATCGCTTCCCGCGGGCTGCGGACGCGCACGCGTTCGCCCCGCAGGTAGAGCGCGCCCCTGTCGAGTGGCTCAACGCCGAAGATGGCGCGCCCCAGTTCGGTGCGCCCTGCGCCCACGAGCCCCGCCAGACCCAGAATCTCGCCTTCACGCAGCGCGAAGCTCACACCGGCGAAGTCCTCGCCGCGGCCGGCGTTTTCGGCGCGGAAACACACCTCGCCGACGGGCGACTCGCGGCGCCCATAGACGTTCTGCAGTTCGCGCCCCACCATTTTGCGGACGAGCACATCCTCGGTGACGGCGCTCACGTCGCAGGTGTCAACGTACTGCCCGTCGCGCATCACGGTGACGCGGTCGGCAATCTGAAAAATCTCCTGCAGATGGTGCGAGATGTAGATGAATGCCGTGCCTCCCTGCTTCAGGCGCCGGATGTTCTCAAAGAGCAACCGTGTCTCGATCGCGGTGAGCGACGAGGTCGGCTCGTCGAGGATGACCACGGCGGGCCGCAGGGAGAGCGCCTTGAGAATCTCAACCACCTGCTGCTGCGCGACGGAGAGGTTCTTGAGGAGCGCGGTGGGCCGGACATCGAGCTCGAACAGTTGCAGGAGTTGCTCCGTGTCCGCGTACAGGCGCCGCCAGTCAATCAGGTCCGCCGTGCTCACGGGCTGACGGTTGGCAAAGATGTTCTCGGCCACGGTCAGATTGGGGACGAGGCTCAGTTCCTGGAAGACCACGCCGATGCCATGCCGAGCCGCCTGGTGCGGGTTGGCGAACCTCACCGCACGGCCGTCGAGCAGCATGGCGCCTTCGTCCGGCTGGAAGACGCCGGCGACGATGTTCATGAGCGTGCTCTTGCCCGCGCCGTTTTCGCCGACCAGCGCGTGGACTTCACCGCGCCGCAGCTCGAAGCGCGCTTTGTCGAGCGCGCGGACGCCGGGGAAGGTCTTGACCACGTCACGAAGCTCAAGGACCACGCCACCCGTCTGCGGATCGCGGATTGCGGATTGCGGATTGGCTTCAATCACCCGTCGCACCTCGCCGGTCGCAGCGCTCTCTCCGCTCACTTCCGCAGGAAGTACTGGTAGTTGCTTTCGTCAACAATGATCACGCCGGTGTCCACGACCGTAGGAACGCCGGCCACTCCCGCTTTGGCGTTGTTGCTGGTGATGGGCACCGGGTTGTTCTTCAGGTTGTAGAGAATCTGGGTCGCATAGAGCGGCATCAGCGCCGTCTGCTGGGCGACGGAGGCGGAGATCACACCCTCCTTGATCAAGTACAGGACCTCGTTGCCGCGGTCCATGGCCACGATCTTCACCTTGCCCACTTTCCTGGCCTCGCGCACCGCGGTAGCCGCGCCCGTGCCGCCGGCTGCCTCAACGCACGCGATGCCGGCCAGATCGGGGAACTTCTGCAGCAGGCTGGCTGCCGCCTGGGCCGCGATGGTGGGATCGGATTGGGTGTCGGCAGTCTGCTCGAGCTTGATGTCAGGGCATTCCGACAACGCCTTCTTGTACCCGGCGATGCGCTCCTCGAGGTTGGACTGCCCCGGCTTGGTCATCAGCGCGACGCTGCCTTTGGCGCCGATCAAGGCCGCCAGCTTCCTGCCGCCCTGGTAGCCGGCCTGGAAGTTGCCCGTGCCGACAAAGGCAACGCGCTTGGAGCCTGGCAGGTCGGCGTCAACAGTGACGACGGGTATGCCGGCATCCGCCGCCTTGTTCACGATGGCGTTGAGGGAGGGCTCAAAGCCGACCACGACGATCCCGCACGGTTTCCTGGCAATGACCTGCTCGAACATCGTCACCATCGCGCCCATGTCGTAGTCAGGCGGACCGACGTACTCCGTCTTGACGCCGAGCGCTTCGCCCGCCAGCTTCATGCCGAGCTGGTGGTCGTAGAAGTAGTCCAGCGCGCCTAGCGCGGAGACTTCGACATAAAGCTGCTGCGAGGTGTCCTTGCCGGTCGGCTTGGGCTGCGCGGCCTCCTGACCACACCCGGCGGCAAACAGCAGGCCGAGAACCAAGGCCAGGGAGCGATGAGCCAACGGCCGACAGCGTGTCGTCTTCATCCGCGTTCTCCTTGTGACTCGAGCGTCCGAGGCGTATCTGTATACAGCCGTTCGCGCCGCGAGGCAAACGCCACACGGCGCGATGGCCGCGGCTCGGCAGCAGGTAAAGCGAGGTATCGTCTGTGTGAAGGGCGATGCGCGCCACTCGTCTATTAGGATAAGCTTAAGCGCATTCACGGAAAATCGGCGCCCCGCATTGAAGCGCGTGCGCGCACAGCTAGAGTAGCGTGAGCATGCAACAGTTCGTGCTGACAGGCTCCCAGGGATCGTTCACAGTGCCGTCCGGCGAGAGCCGGATCGGCAGTGACGCGGCGTGTCAGATATGCCTCCACGGCGAGGGGCTTCTGCCCATCCACGCGTACCTGAGCACCGACGGCGAGAAACTGCTGATCCGCCCGGCGAGCGCCGCCGGCTCGTCCTCCGAGTCCGTGGCCGGCTTCGTGGCCGTGAACGGGGAGCCGCTGACGGGGCCGGCGACGCTGGTGGCCGGCGTTGAGGTGTCCATCGGCAGCGTGAAACTGCGGCTGGCGGCCAGCCGCGTGCGGACGGCGCTGTGGAACCGCCGCTGGTTCCGGCGGCTGGCCTGGAGCATGGGCGTGCTGGCACTGCTCGTGGCGGTCGCCTACGCGGTGCTGATGTGGGTCATTCTGGATGAGCGGTGGCTGAAAGAATGGCTGGCCAAGGGCGTGACCGAGCACCTGCTGCGCGACGAGACGGAGATCGGCTCGATCCGCGTCAAACCGTTCGAAGGCAGCATCACCATCGAGAACATCAAGATCAAGGATCGGGACAATTTCTCGGGCAGCCAGCGGCCTTTCGTTGCCGTCCCCAAGGCGGCCATCAATCTCGAGGTCTGGCCGTGGCTGCGAAGCTGGGGCCGCGAGTACAGGAACCTCCGGATCGTCGTGTCCAACCCCGAGATCAACATCGAACGCTCCAAGACGGACGGCGCGCTGAACATCCGGGATATCGTCAAGAAATACTCGCAGGGGCAGCCGAGCCTTGACCTGGGGCTGGTGCAACTGGACGCGCGCCTGGAGGTGAAGGGCGCCAAAATCGTCCTCCACGACTACTACACGAATCTCGACAGCAGCCTGGAGGACATCAACATCGAGCTCCGCCAGCCCGGTGCGGGGCAGCCGCTCGAGATCAAGACCTGCGAAATGCGGATCGCCACCGCCGCGCCCGCGCCCCAGGGCGCTCTGAAGCTGACCGGCGAGGTCAACCTGCTGGACGCCTCGGCCGTGATTGACAGCGCCACAATCAGCTCCAAGGGCCTGCACGCAGAACTGACCGACTTCGACCTGGCGCGCTTCTTCGAGCACCTGGGGTATGCGTGGGCGCCGCATGGCATGGACATCAAAGTGGTCCTGGGCAAACCGATCAGCGGCAAGGCGGATGCGGTGGTCAAAGACATCCACACCGTGTGGCTGGGCGGGGCGGTCCGGAGCGCGAGCCTGCTGTCCATCAGGGAAGAGGGCCGGCCGCCGATGGGCAACATACCCATGGGGCTGACGTTCGACCTGAATTTCAGCGACAGCGCACGCGGGTTCCTGCCGGACAAGATGAACATCGGCCTGCTCTGCGGCGCCGACCTCAACAACCCGTACCTGGTCTTCGGCGCGGCGGGCAGGCTGAACCCCGGCGGCACCAGCGAATATACCGTCAACCTCGAGTGCAGCCTGCAGGACCTGCTGGGCACCGATATCGGCCGGCGCCTGGGACTGGACGGGCGCCTCGGCGGGCGCCTGCAGGGCACAGCTAAACTCCGCGGCCTGAGCGACGGCGCCTGGAAGATTGACGCCAAAATGGAGAGCGGCGACGCCTATGCCATGGTCGCGCATCCGACCGACCCGTCCAAGCCGCCCGTGCGCCAGCCGCTGCCTCTGGACTTCCAGTACCACGCCAGCGCGCAGCCAAGCGCGAGCGGCGGGATCTCGGAGCTGGAGGTGACCGGCTTCAAGATCAGCGCGCCGTCCTTCGAGGCCTGCAGCGAGGTGCCGGGCCAGATCAAGGGCCTGGACCGCAAAGGCGCGCTCGATGCGCACGCGAAGTTCACGCTGAAAGTGAAAGGCCGCGAGTTCTGGCGGGATTTCAAGCCGATCCTGGTGCTGTTCGGTTTCACGCAGCCGATCGAGGAGGTGCTTGATCTCGAAGTGACGCTCGTCGGCCGCAACGATCGCGTCGAGATGGCCGCCAAAGGCAAAGCGGCCAGGCAGTGGCATGCCGATCCCGCACCGGTCAGACTGCAGACATATGTGGAGTACAACAGAAAGGCGGCCACGGCGCGAACGCCGGCCTACGCGCCGCCATACCTGTCGCTGATGCTGGAAGTCAACGCCGAGGAAGCCAAGCCGCTGCGGGTGCGCGTTGACGCGCAGTGCCAGCGTAGCGACCGCGCCGAGATCGTGGCGCTCGAAACCTACGCGCCGAACGACAAGGACCGCCAGACGCCGCTGCCGGGCCTGACGATCCAGTCGGACATCGTCGCGCTGCGCGAGCGCTTTCAACCGTACATCGAAGGGTACCTGGCCAGCCATGATAAGTTCTACAAGACGGAGGCCAACGGGTGGCTGAAGCGCTACCGCGACACGACGGTGACCGGCGAACTCGAAGAGGCCGGCCGCCTGGTTATCGAGCGCATGCTCGACCCGAAAAGCCTCGTGGCGGACCAGGTGCGGTTCGACCTGAACATCGCGGCCAAGAGCCTGGACACCAGGATGCCGCATCCTCCCTCGCTCACGGGCGCTGCGCCGCCGGAGAAAGCGGCGGCGGAGCCGTGGAACTGGAAAGAGGATGTCGTGCATCTCGGGCTGCGCGGCGCGTATGCCCAGCGCTTGAGCGACAACAAGGAGGAGCCGGATACCGAGAAACTGGGCATCGAGTACCTCGACGTCAGAGGCTCCATCGGCGCGTTCCGCCTCACACTGAACGACCTGGACCTGTTCAAACTGTCCCATCTCCGCGGCCTGGCCAACCAGACCTGGACCGACTGCCTGGCGGAGCTGACCGTCGCGGGACAGCTCGACCCGCCGGCCTGCCAGTTGGCCCGCTCGCTGCACGTGCTGCAGCCTGACAACCCGCTCTCCGGCACGCTGGCGCTGCAGATCGGCTTCAACCGCCAGAAGGACGCGCTGAACCTGCAGCGATTCGAGTTCCGGCAGACCGAGCAGAAACAGAACCTGCTCGCGAATCTCGACATGACGGGGGCCCTGGTGCGGGTGCGCGAGCTGTCGTCCCGGCTGTTCCCCGCCGGCGACGACACGCCCTTCAGCGAGCAGGTGGCGACGTTCCTGCAGGACGCCGGCCCGGCCGCGCTGCTGGACCACCTGGGCGACGAACTGACGATCAACGCCGCGCAGCTTGAGACCGGGCCGTTCCTGGTGTGGCTGTGCAAAGACTACAAGAGCGGCGCGCGCAAGCCGCCGCCGCTCCTCGCCGGACTCCTGGCGAACGACTGGCTGCCGGAAGGGACCTGGAAGGCGACCGGCGTGAAGCTGGCACGCAAGGGCGAGCCGCGGGAACGCAAGTGGAGCCTGGTGGGCGGACTGCGGACCGATTTCACGTGCTACGGCCCGCCGCGTGAGCCGGGCGCGCCGCGAACCGGCGTGTTCTCGCTGAGCCACGACTGGGCGCTGCAGGTGGGGCTGTCCGTGGACCAGAACAGCAACTTCGGCCTGCAGGGGAACGTGCTCCTGGACAAGGCGTTCATCGCGGCGTCGTTCCCGAACCTGAGGTACGAGTACAAGAAGCCCGCCGCGGAGCCGTGCGAGGTCGCCCTGGCCGACTGCTGGTACTCACACGGCCGCAAGCCGCTGGCACACATCGGCAAGCTGACGGTCTCGGGCAAGCCCGTGGGCCTCGAGCTCAAGGAGCTCGACGTGGACTACACCCGCGGGCCGGCGGGCAGCTTCCAGCTTGGGGAAGCGATCATCGCGGGCGGCCCGCTGCCGTGCGTGGTGAGCATCACCAAGCTCGAGCCCGACGCAGACATGCTCAACGCCCGCGTCAGCGCGCCCACCGCGGACATGGCGTACCTGAGCAGCCTGCTGAATCTGCCGCCGGCGCTGAGCGCCACGGGAACACTGCGGGACCTCAACGTCTCCTACAAGGGCAGCATTGCCGGTTTGCGGGCGCAACTGGAGAGCGACACTGCCGCGCTGGCCCAGCGTCTGAAACTGGAGCCCACCGATCCGCGCCTGAACGGCCTCAACCCGCAGACAGATGCGCTCGTTGTGGATGCCAGCGCCCAGGACGTGCGGCTCAAAGCGTCCGCGCAAGCCGACACCGGCGCGGAACTGCGCCTGAGCGGCAAGCTGCGCCTGACCGCGCGGGACCTGACCGGCAAGCAGGACCAGGAGCGCAGGAACTTCAGCGTGGAACTGGCGCACCAGACGCCGCAGGGCACGCTCAAACAGACGTTCACCACCCCTGCCCTGCAGATCGCCTCCGCGGACGCGCGCCTGAACCTGGCGCGTGCCTTCCGCGCGCCGGGCGTGCCGCTGAGCATCCAGGGCGACGTGGAGTTCAGCAGCGGCCTCAATCCTGCGACCTGGCTGGCGGGCCTCGAGGTCCTTGCCGCGGCTCGCAGCGCCACGCTGGCGCCCGCTCCCGCCCCCGCTGATGAGTACCGGCTTGCCGCGCTGGAGAAACTGGAGGTGAGCGGCTCGGCAAAGGTGCCGCAGTGCCTGGTCAACGGCGAGAAGCTCCCGGCCATGGATGCCCGGCAGCTCACGTTCAAGAACCTGAAGTGCAGCGTGCCGCAGCTCACGACGGAGCTGTACGGCGGGAAGCTCGCGCTGCCCGATTCGGACTTCGATCTGACGAAAGCCGTAGCCACGCGGACGGGCGAGATGGCCAGCCTGAAGGGCGTGGCGTTCCGGCTGCGGCCGGAGCTGACCGACGCGGACCTGGCGCAGATGCTGGGGGATGTCGCGCCCGGAACCCTCGGCTACAGCGTCAGCGGGCGCGTGAGCGCGCGGGGCAACCTGGACGGAACGGACTTCAGCGGCATGGACCGCCACACGTGGGACGGGGCCATCAAGTTCAAGGTGACGGGCCTGACCGTGAAGCCGCCGCGCCGGACGGAAGCAGCGCCCGCCGCCGTGCCGCCGTGGACGCTGCCGTTCGCGGGCTTGGGCCAGCAACTGCTCGGAGCCTTCCTGACGACGGCCAATACCGCCTCGGCCTGCGTGCTTGACCTCGTGAAGGACCTCCCGGTCGTTGAGGCGCTCAAACCCCTCAACGGCTGGGCGCTGGCGCTGCAGACGTACCTGGCGCGGGCGTTCGGCGTGGAAGTGGAGCAGTTGGAGTTTGAGCCGGTCACGCCGACGGTGATGGTCACCAAGGGCTTCGCGATCGTAGACCGCTGCCAGCTCATCGGCCGCGGCAAGTGCGAGGGCCTGGACCTGGAGATTGCCAGCCTGAAGGTGAACCTGGCCGAGAAAACGTTCGCCGATGAAGTGCGCATCTACCCCGTGGCGCTGCCTAAGTCGGCCAGAGCCGCTCTGAACCTGGACAAGTGGCCGGCGGCCGTGCAGCAGGACTACTTGCGCGACATGCGCGATGGGAAGATCGCCCTGCGCGTGCAAGGGCCGGTGGCGGCTCCGACGATCAGATTCCCGTGGGCCACGGTGCGCTCATACGGGCGGCGGGCGCTCTTCGGGGAGGCCAGCATCAGCGACCTGGACGGGCTGGAGAAAGCGCGCCAGCATCTGCTCACCACTTGGGGCCGGACGCCGCAGGAGCTGGCCGCCGCCGCGGCCACGGGCGACCGCATGGGCGCGGGGCTGCCCAGCACCGCTCAGGCAACCAAGGACCGTGAGACGGTCCTCGACCATGAGTGATGGGGGACGGGTTTCGGGTATCGGGTGTCGGGTATCGGGTTCCGGGTTCCGGGTCCCGGCTTCGGGATTTGAGCCTTGGGCTTTGGGATTTGGGGCTTGGGATCTGGGATTTGGGACTTGGGATTTCCCATTTCCTCGCTGGTCTGTGGGTGCTGTGGCTCATCTGTGGTTCCGCTACGGCCGCCGCGGAGACGGAGGGGCCAAGCCCGACGTTCAACGCGCCTGCGGTGAAGGTCAACACGCAGGTCGTCAGCATCCGCGAAGTCGAGACGGTGTTCTCGGACAGCCACGTGCTGATCCAGGACAGACTCGGACGAGGCGAACTCAAGCCGGCCGGCCTGGGCCCCGCCATCCGCGCGGCGTGGAAAGACGCGCTCGAAACCGCCACGCAGGACAAGATCATGGACCAGCGCGCCGACAAGCGGCGTAAGGACATCATCAAGTACTACCTCGCACGCGCCGGAGGCGACTACGGCGGCGACCGGGCGCTGGAGTTCTTCAAACGCGAGGAGGCCGACTGCGTCCGGCGCCTGCGGAGGGAACTGATCGCGGCGGCCGGCGGCGAGGCCGAACTGCGCGCGGCGCTGAAACGGCGCGGGCAAACCATGCAGGAGTGGGAAGCCGGGCTGACGCGTGAACTGTTCCGGCGCGACGTCCTGGCGCTCGAACTGGGCCCCATCGTCCCTTCGCCCGCCGCGACGCGGGCGTTCTACGACAAACACCCGGAGCTGTTCAAGCAGCCCGATGCCTGGCGGCTGCGGCGGATACGCATCGCCAAGGACAGGTTCAAGACGCCCGAGGTCGCGCTGGCCGCGGCGAAGATGGTGCGCGAGAAAGCGTCGGGCGGCGCGGACTTCGCGGAACTGGCGGCGAAAGTGAGCGACGACCCGGAGTTTGCGTCGCAAGGCGGGGTGCTGACGCGCGACGGCAAGAGCGACCTGCCGACGGGGAACTTCCCCCGTGAGGAACGGATCGCGGAGAACCTTAAGGACGGCGGCGTCGCCGACCCCGTGGATGCCGGCGACTGGTACGTGATCGTGCAGCGCGTCGCGTATCAGCCTATGTGCATGCGGAGCTTTGAGCAGGCGGGCGAGCGCGCCGAAGCTC
>JAPLOD010000706.1 GCA_026692735.1 Planctomycetota bacterium
CAGCCAGCGCAGAACGCCGTCGGCCGCCGTCGCGTGGACGATCAGACCGGTTGTTCGCAGAACTTCCGTCACCGTGACCTGGCCGTGCACTTCGACGACCTCGCGCACACGAACTGCAACTGCATGCGCGCACAGCGGACATGCGCGCCGCGCGTGTTCGGCGCCGCACACCGGACACGTTGCCCAGGCGAGGTTCGCGATCAGCGAGATGGGGAACTCACCGCGGGCGTCCTTGATGAACACCTTGTGGAAGTACTGGAGCAGATCGTCGGGCAGGATGTCGTACCGCGTCGCCGGCTTGGGGTAGAGCACCTCCGGATCGAACACCGTGATGCGCTTGAGCGGGCGCGCAGCGTGCGGGATGCGTTTGGCGGCGTCCTTCGGCCTGTACACGCCGCCGTAAGGATCAACGAGCAGCAGCGAACGGAAGAGCATCACCAGAAAGGCGTACCAATCGGAATCCCGATTGTGCGGGCGGCAAAGCACGGGACTTGGGGCCGCCGGGTCGCAGAGCAGCGGATCAACGAAGCGCTCGGTGAAGACCTGCGTCAGGAAAGCGCCGAACTGGAAGCTGTCCGCATCTATCAGGCAGGCTTGCGTTCCGGAGACCAGCACGTTTAGATCGTTGAAGTCGCCAACGACGACGCTGACCCGATGCAGGCGGCTGAGCGTATCGTGAAGGTCGCGGAAGATTGCCACCACGGTTTCCGAACGCACGCCCTGCTGGCGGAAGGACGGCTCGCCGTATTGCATCAGCACTTCCGCCCCCCGCACCAGGCGCATCGTATACCCCACGATGTCGCCGCCGGGCCGATCCGTCACCAGGTTCACCGGCGTCACGACTCTTTCCGGCAGACCGCGGGGAAAGTCCCGCAGTTTCCTCTGATGCTCGGCCAGGCGGCGCGCTGCCGCGGCCTGCTGTTCGGGGAATCCCGCCAAGTCCGGATGGGTGGGCGGTTTGAAGAGTTTCAGGGCCAGGCCCTGGCCAATGTCATAGACGTCGGCCTCGCCGCCTTTGCCGATGGCCTGCGTGGGCTTCAGCGTGATCGCACGGTCGCGGATGAAGACGCGCATGGTCGTCAGCCCTCCGGCGCCGCCGGCGTCCCGCCGGCACACGGGCCAGAGGCCCGTGCCACGATGCGCTGGCGGCGAATCACGACGAGCGTCGTATCGTCCAGCAGCAACCCCGGCCTGCGGTCTACGCGGCGCGCTTCCCAGTCCACCGTTCGCACGTCGCGGTTGAGCTGCACGAGGCGGCGCGTCAGGGCCTGTGGATTGGTGAAGTACCGGTCTTCCAGCCAGAACTCGCGCAGGCCATCGCATCCCTGGCGGGCAAGGCTCCCGGGCCCGCCGCACAGCTTGCCGGCGCCGTCCGTCGCCAGGACGAGCGTTGTGACGTCGGCCGCAGGGATGTCGGCCACCACGCGGAAGCGGAAGGTCTCCGGCCGCATGCCCTCGACGGCGTGCTCGATGAGTCCGTAGGCGAGATATGGCGGCCTGTTATTCGAGGGCGGAAGTGGCAGCGCCTTCCCGTTCAGGAAGACCAGACCGTCGCCGAGGGCGAGGACCACGGCGCGCTGCGACGTTACGGCCGCGCCGAGAATCGTGAACAGGAAGTACGCGTTCACGTCCGGGACGCGTTCGGCTCCCATGGCGGAGACGAGCGTATCGAGCTGGCGGAGGATCTCCTGGCGGACAGCCTCCAGAATCGTGGCCGGGTCGCCAGCGTCCAGTTCCGGCAGGCGGCGCCGGAGCGCTTCCACGAGCAGGCGCGCGCCGAGTTTTGCGCCGACTTCGCTGTGCTTGCCGCTGCTGCATCCGTCGCAGACGACGGCTACGAGACCGTGTTCGTCACGCTGGCAACAGCAGGCGTCCTGGTTGTTGCGGCCGGCAAGGACGTGGTCGCGGCCCAGCACGCTGCCGGCGGCGACCTCGAAACGGGGTGGGGGAGGAGTCATATCCGGGATTGTGTCCGTGCGCTCGACCATGGCGAAGACCCATCCTCAAGGCCGGGCTTGAGCAGCGCGGTCAGCCGCTCAAACCCGGCCCGTCCCGTTCGTGGCATGCGCGGGACGCCCATGCCACGTTGGTGGTCCCTGTTAATTGAGCAGTCCGCCCAGCGCGGCCTGCTGGAACTGCTCGGCGCTCTGCGATGCCCGCACCGCCGACTGCGAGAAGACCTGGAACGCCCTGCGGATCTCGCCGGTGCTGTTCCCCGGTGTCAGAATCCATTCTTCCCGTATGCCAATGTCGCGGAAGACGCGGCGGAAATCGGTCGTGCCGTCCGCCACGCCCATCGCGGCGATGATGTGGCACTCCTGACGAAGCATGTTTTCAACAACGGCGCGCACGGATTGCGGCGTCTGGATAACGGAATGGCAGTCGGCGCCATCCGTGATCAGCAGCGTGATTGTGCGCACGGGCACGCCCGTGTCCTGGAACTCCTTGCTCTTGGCCAGAACGGTGCCGAGGAGCACGGCGGTCTGGTCGTACAGCGGCGTTCCCTTGTCGGGGTCGTAGTTCTTCTTGTCCATCAGCACCGCGTCCGCCAGCCTGCGGTACGGGAAGAGCACGAAGCCGTTCAGATACCGCGTGTGGGCCAGGATGGCGTCGCGCTGTCTGGAAACCTTCAGCGCTTCGAGGACCAGGTTGTGCCCCTCGCGCACGGCGTTCGCGTTGCCGGCGTAGCGGATGGAGCCCGAATCGTCCGGCATCATCGAGACCAGCACGACCTCGCTGGCGGGCACGTCGTCGGGCGCCACCCCCAGGCCGGCCTGAATCTGGGCGCCGATGTCGGCGTTGATCGTGAGGGCCTGGAGGGATTGCGCCGAAAGGTCGCCCTCCGCGTGCGCGTTCTGAAAGAGCTCATTGACGTTCACGATGTTGGAAGCCATGGCCGTCTCCTTTCTGTGATGGGTGCCACGGACAGGTAGCCAGCAGCCCGTCCGTGGCGCACTTTTGTTAGCGGCCGACCGTCAGGTCGGGCCAATCCACCATGGGCGTGGTTGACTCAACCACATGCATCCCGGCGTCGGCGAACTTCTTGAGCGCGTCCTCGGCCTGCGGGGTGAAATCCACGAGGAACCTGCCCGCGCTCTTCGCGTCCGGCACCGCGACGGCGGACATGCAGTCCTTCAGAATGTAGACCTTGCGGGCGAGTTTCTCGTCCTTGGTCCGGATCTCGTTCAGCAGGTCCTCAATGGAGCTCTTCACGCAGTGGCTGGCGGCCTGGCCGGCGATCACGACGGCGTCGGCTTCCAGCAGCGTCTTGATGAACTGCGTGTTCCGCTGCGCCAGCGGATGGTTGTCGTAGCGCATCAGCACTTCGGGAGCGAGGATGGAGTAGTTCTCGGTCAGGGTGTTGCCGCCTTTGACCTCCACCCAGCCCTTGGCGCCCCGCACGAACGAGTGGAACAGGCGCGCTTCATGCACCACGCCCACCAGCGCGTGGCCGTCGGAGCCCAACAGGCAGTGCGGCGGCCACAGGTACAGTGTGTACTTGCCGGCCTTCTCCAGCTCCGCGCAGTAGAATTGCACCTGGTTGCACAGCCACGCGTAGTTGCCGTTGCACAGCCACCAGGCCACAGCGGGATTCGGGCGCACCTTGCCGCTGCGGACGTCTGCCACGGGGATGACCGTGTGGGCCGTCAACGGCTGGCCGCCGGCATTGAGCCAGAACGATGGGAAGAACACCTGAAACGGGAAGTGGGTGTCCATCGTGCAGGTGATGTCGGTCAGCGCGCCCAGGTTCGCGTAGACGAACCGCGCGATGCGGTCCGAGTCGTCCACGGCGCCCCGGCCGCTGCGGCCGCCGACGTACAACGTGCCATCGGGGAAACAGAAGTCCTTCTGCACGTCAATCAGCAGCAGATGGACCTTGGTCTTGTCGGAGCCGGACAACTTGACGCTGTAGCGGGCGCGCCACGCCGCCGCGTCGTCGAAGACCTTCTGCTGATCGGGCCGGTAGGCGTACCTGCCGGCATTGGCCTTGTCGTAGAAGTCCGGCACGGGCAACTGCAGGGCACTGGCTGCGCTTCTCATCGTGGGCCTCCTTTCCGTAAGTGTCTTCACAACACTAAGCATAGTGTATCTCACACACGATGTCAAACGTTTTCTTGGGAAAATCAGGAAAATCGCCGCCTGGCACGGATTTCCCGCTGGGAAAGCGGCGGGCGCGCGCTACCTTGTGGAAACCGATTCTGTTGATAAAGGCTGTGTGCCGCCAGAGTTGCGGGGGACCTGCATGCGCATTCAGACGTTCACCATCGTGGCTGGCAGCGAAGCCTGCAACGCGCACTGCCCCTATTGCGTCTCGCGCATGACGCCGGACTACGATCTTGGGGCCAAGCTGCCGGAGGCCAATTGGCGGAATTTCCGCCTGGGCTGTCAGTTCGCGAAGGATAGCGGCGTCAGCACGGTGCTGTTCACGGGCAAGGGCGAACCGACGCTGTTTCCTCAGCAACTGACGGCGTTTCTGAAGCAGGTCCAGCCGTTCGCTTTCCCCTTCGTGGAACTGCAGACCAACGGCATCGCTCTCGCGAACAAGCACCCCGTGTCGGAACAGCACCTGCGCGAATGGTACGGCTTGGGGCTGAGCATGATCGCCCTCTCGATCGTGCACTGGCGCGCGGGCCGGAACAGGGAGATCTTCCAACCCGAGGCACGCGAGTACTTCGCCTTGCCGACGCTCATCGAGTACCTCCACAAGCTCGGCTTCTCGGTGCGGCTCTCGTGCATGATGCTGCGCGGCTACGTTGACTCGCCGCAAGCGGTGGCCGACCTGGCCTCCTTCGCCCGCGAGAGCCGCGTCGAGCAGCTCACGGTGCGCGCGATTGAGAAGCCGCACAAGAGCGAGGACGACGCCGTCGCGCGCTGGGTGGGCGAGCACGGCCTCCCGCCCGAAACGATCAGGCAAATGCGCGACTTCCTCGACACCGAGGGTTCCCGCGTCATGGAACTCGCGCACGGGGCGGTCGTCTACGATCTCCGCGGGCAGAACGTGTGCTTGAGCACGTGCCTCACCATAGATCCGGGCGACGAGCGGATCCGCCAGCTCATCTTCTTCCCGGATGGACACCTGCGCTATGACTGGCAGTACCCCGGGGCGATTCTGCTGTAGCACGGGTTTCCAGCCCGTGTCCCTGGGCGGGACGATTATGCCGCGTCACGCAGTTGACAGTGCAGCTCGTTAGTGTTATAGTGACACTAACGTGGAGGGACGAGCATGCGGGCTGAATGTTACCGGCAATCCTTGGCTCTGCTGACGGACCTGTACCAGCTCACGATGGCCTACGGCTACTGGAAGCTCGGTGTCGCGAGCAAGGAGGCGGTCTTCCATCTCACCTTCCGCTCGAACCCGTTCGAAGGGGGCTACAGCGTGGCCTGCGGGCTGGCAGACGCCGTGGACTACCTGAGCCACCAGCGGTTCCAGGAGGACGATCTGGCGTACCTGGCCACGCTGCAGGGCAACGACGGCCAGTCGCTCTTTGAGCCGGCGTTCTACGACTACCTGCGCGCTCTGCGGCTCGAATGCGACGTGGACGCAGTGCCCGAAGGCACGATTGTCTTCCCCAACGAGCCGTTGCTGCGGATCAAGGGGCCGATCCTGCAGTGCCAGATCCTCGAAACGCCCCTGCTGAATGTCCTCAACTTCCAGACGCTGATCGCGACCAAGGCCGCACGCATCTGCACCGCCACGCGCGGTGAGCCGGTGCTGGAGTTCGGGCTGCGCCGCGCGCAGGGAGTGGACGGCGCGCTGGCGGCCAGCCGCGCGGCGTACGTGGGCGGGTGCACCGCCACGTCGGACGTTCTGGCGGGCAAGCTCTTCGGCATCCCGGTCCGGGGCACGCACGCGCACAGTTGGGTGATGTCCTTCGACGATGAGCTGGAGGCGTTCGACGCCTACGCCTTGGTGCAGCCCAACAACTGCGTCTTCCTTGTGGACACCTATGACACTCTGGAAGGCGTGCGGAAGGCGGTGGAGGCGGGCAAGCGGCTGCGCGCGCGCGGCCACGAGATGATCGGCATCCGGCTCGATTCCGGCGATCTGAACTACCTGAGCGTCGAGGCGCGCAAGATCCTCGACGCGGGCGGCTTCCCAAAGGCAGCCATCCTGGCCACCAACGACCTCGATGAGCACATCATCGCCAGCCTGAAGGAGCAGGGCGCGAAGGTGTGCGTGTGGGGCGTCGGCACGAAGCTCGCAACGGCCTACGACCAGCCCGCGCTCGGCGGCGTGTACAAGCTCTCTGCGGTGCGCGAACGCGGCGGACCATGGCAGTACAAGGTGAAGCTCTCGGAGCAGGTGTTGAAGACTTCGACGCCCGGGATTCTTCAGGTGCGCCGGTACGAGGAGGCCCGCGGCTACGTGGCCGACATGATCTACAACGTCGAGGACGCACCCGGCGGCGCAACGGTGATCGTTGATCCCATGGACCAGACGCGGCGCAAGGCCATCCGCGCGGGGACGCCGTTCGAGGAACTGCTCGTACCCGTCTTCCGCGGGGGAACATGCGTGTACCAGGCCGTCCCGCTGGCGGAGGCCCGGCAGCGCGCGCAGCAGCAGCTTGGCCGGTTTTCTCAGGGCGTGAAACGTTTCATCAACCCCCACAAGTACCCGGTGGGGCTGGAGAAGAAGCTCTTCGACCTCAAGACGCGGCTGATCCTGGAGGCGCGCGGAGCGCCGGAGTAACGGGCTCCTCCGGGTCGCGCTACGGGGGCTGGGAGGACACATGCAACTGCTCAAAGTCGCCGCCGGCGTGGTCAACCAGACGCCGCTCGACTGGGCTGGCAACAAGGCAAACATCCTCAATGCGCTCGCCGACGCGCGCGCGCAGCAGGTGAAGATCCTGTGTCTGCCGGAGCTGTGCATCTGCGGCTACGGGTGCGAAGACGCGTTTCATTCGCCTGGGCTGTCGCGCACCGCGTGGGAGGTGCTGCAGGAGATCCTGCCGGCCACGCAGGGCATGATCGTGGCTCTCGGCTTGCCCGTGTTCCACCAGAACGCGCTCTTCAACGCGGCCTGCCTCGCCGCCGACGGCAAGATACTGGGCTTTGCCGCCAAGCGGTTTCTCGCGGGCGGCGGCATCCATTACGAACCGCGCTGGTTCAAACCGTGGCCCAGCAGCGTGCGCACGGAGCTGGTCGTGAACGGCACGTCATACCCGCTCGGCGACCTGTACTTTGAGTGCGGCGGGATCAAGATCGGCTTTGAGATCTGCGAAGACGCCTGGGTCGCGCAGCGGCCGGGAGGCAGCCTCTCGCTGGAAGGCGTGGATATTCTGCTGAACCCCAGCGCCAGCCACTTTGCGTTCGGCAAGATGGAGATCCGCAAGCGTTTTGTCCTCGAAGGCTCGCGTGCCTTCGGCGTGACCTATGTCTACACGAACCTGCTGGGCAACGAGGCGGGCCGCGCCATCTACGACGGCGGCGCCATCATAGCGTCGGGCGGCAGTCTGGTGGCGCTGGGACCGCGCTTCTCCTGCGCGGGGCACAGCGTTACCAGCGCCGTCGTGGATATTGACGCCACGCGCATGAGTCAGGCGCGGACAGGCAGCTTCATGCCGGTCTTGAGCGGCACGGGTGCGAACGTTGTGCGGGCGGAGTTCGGTTTCCCCGCGATCGCCCCCGAACCTCCCTCGCTGCAGGAGGACACGTGGGAGAGCGGCGAGCGCGCCAAGGAGGAGGAGTTCACGCGTGCGGTCACCCTGGCGCTGTTCGACTACATGCGCAAGAGCCGCTCGTGCGGTTTCGTCGTCTCCCTCAGCGGCGGCGCGGATTCGTCGGCGGTCTCGTGTCTGGTGGCCCTGATGGTCGAGCGCGCCGTCAAGGAACTGGGCGGCGATGAGGTGCTGCGCAAGCTCCCCTACTGGAAGGGGCTCGCGGCGCCGGAGATACGCGCATGCCTGACCTGTGTCTATCAGGGAACGGAGAACAGCTCGGCCACAGGCCAGCGGGCGGCGCGGGAGCTGGCGCATGCGCTGGGCGCCGCGTTCCTGGAACTGGAGATTGGCGGCATCGCCCAGGAGTATGTGGACCTCGTCTCCCGCAGCCTGGGACGAACGATCACGTGGGAGGCGGACGACATTGCGCTGCAGAACATCCAGGCGCGCGTGCGCGCGCCCGGCGTGTGGCTGATTGCGAATCTCCGCAATGCCCTGCTGCTCACCACCAGCGACCGCTCCGAGGCCGCCGTCGGCTATGCCACGATGGATGGCGACACCTGTGGCGGGGTGGCGCCGATCGCCGGCGTGGACAAGCATTTCCTGCGCCAGTGGCTCTGCTGGCTGCAGGAGAAGGGCCCCGAGGGACTGCACGCCATACCCGCCCTCGCGGCCGTGAACGCCCAAGTGCCCACGCCGGAGCTGCGTCCCTTGGACATGCAGCAGACCGCGGAAGCAGACCTGATGCCGTACGATCTGCTGGACGCCGTGGAGCGGGCTGTCATCAGGGACAAGAAGACGCCAGCCGAGGCCTTTCAGCTTTTGCGCGTCCAGTTTCCGACGTATGAGGCCGGGCAACTGGCGGCGTGGATCGAGCGTTTTTTCCGGCTGTGGTGCCGCAATCAGTGGAAACGCGAACGCTACGCGCCGTCATTCCACCTCGATGACGAGAACCTCGACCCCAAGACCTGGTGCCGCTTCCCGATCCTCTCCGGGGGTTTTGAGCGCGAGCTGGCCGAACTGCGGGCACACGTGGCACGGCCGTGATGGTCCGTCGCATGGGCTTCCAGCCTGCCTCGTGCGGGCAGGATGCCCGCACTACAGCCGGCGGGACGCCGGCGGTACAATGGTGCAGACAAGGTGTCCGCGGCACGGAAACCAAGAGCAGACGGAAGCAACCATGTCGAACAACCTCCGCGTCAAACATTGGGCGTTCCTGACCGTGCTGCTCTACGGCGTCACATGCGCGGCGCTCGTCTGGCCCGTCATTATTGCCGCTTTCGCCTGGCGCGAGCACGGGCCCAACCCACGCGAAGCGCTCGATATCTACAAGCAACTGACATTCTGGCTCATTATTGACGTGCTGATGGTGTTGCAGTGCCTTTTTCTGCTCCTACCCATCGAAGTGGCCAAGGAGAGGCCCGTCCCGCGCCGGCGCTGGGTATTCGTGGCCATCGCAGCGGCCCTCATGATGGGCGTCCTGGTCGGCGGTCTCGTCTGCGCTGTCGGGGAAGCAGTCACATTGACGCCCTTCATCATCGAAGACCACGGGGAGTGGATCTGGGCGGTGTCGTTGGCGGGGCTAGGATGGGTCGCGTGGACCATTGTTTTTCTGCGACAAGCCTTTGCCAAGGACTCCGCGAGCGCCTTTGATCGGGCGGTGAGATGCTTGATAACGGGCAGCGTGGCGGAATTGCTCGTGGCGATCCCATGTCACGTGTATGTACGGAGCAAGGACTATTGTTGTGCGGGTGTGTCCACGACCTTCGGACTGCTGACAGGCCTGGCTGTGCTGCTGTTCGCCTTCGGCCCAGGCGTCTTGTTTCTGTTCGTGGCGCGGGCGCGGCGCCTGCGCGGCAGGGCTCAGACCGGAGAGGGGAACGAGGAGGATCCGCCGCGCCAAAGCGTTCACACCCGCGATGCCGTGCTGTGGCTTGGTGTCGGCGTGCTGTTTCTGCTGATGGGAGCTGCAGGCGGGCTGCTGTCGAGCGAAGAAGCGCGGACCTTCACGGTGGTGTGCCGGGTGAGTTTCAGCGTCTTCTTCGGCATGGCCACGCTCCAGATCTGGCGGGCGGCGCGCAAGGACGAGTCGCACTGGTTTGGCGTAGCCGTCCCGCTCTGGCTGGCGGGCGCCGCGCTCTTGCTGTTGTTGGGCTGGTGGTGGTAGTATGGCGTGGCATTGAAACGCGGGGGGGGAGGTACAGCCGGCGATTGGCTTCTGGCCGGTGGCCATGTGAGCAGGCGCTCGCAGCTCTCGGCCGATAACCAATCGCCAGGACGGGGGGAACCGACCATGGCAAGGCGTGTGGTGAGAGACGACGATCAGGCGGGGCTGAGCGGCTCCGATGCGGAGTCTCTGAAACGGGGCTTCGCCCACCATCTGAAGTATGAGCTGGCAAGAGACCATTTCACCGCGACACAGCACGACCGCTACGTGGCGCTTGCCCGTACGATCCGTGACCGCCTCATCGAGCGCTGGATTGAGACGCAGCAGGCGCATCACAAGCGGCGCGCCAAACGCGTGTATTACCTGTCGCTTGAATTCCTGATGGGCCGGGCGCTCTCCAACAACGTGATCAACCTGGGGTTGGAGAAGGAACTGCAAAAGGCGTTAGGCGAACTGGGCCTGGACTGGCGGGCGCTCCAGGAAGAGGAGGTTGACCCCGGTCTTGGGAACGGCGGCCTGGGACGTCTGGCGGCGTGCTTCCTGGATTCGCTGGCCGCCCTGCAGTATCCGGCCTTTGGCTACGGCATCCGGTACGACTTTGGCATTTTCACGCAGCGGATTGAGAACGGCTACCAGGTTGAAAAGCCCGACGACTGGCTCCGCGGCGGCAATCCCTGGGAGATACCCCGCCCCGACTTTCGCATCCCCGTAAACTTCGGCGGGCGCGTCGAGATGACTCGGGATGGCAGCCGCCTGAAAGTCCGCTGGGTGGACACTAAGCCGGTCATCGGCGTGCCGTACGACACGCCGATCGTGGGGTACGGCGGGAACACGGTGAACACGCTGCGGCTGTGGAGCGCCCGGGCGGCGGAGGAGTTCCACCTCGATGACTTCAACGCCGGCGACTACGTAGCGGCGGTCGAGTACAAGGTGGCGGCGGAGAACCTCACCAAGGTGCTCTACCCTAACGACAACGTGTATGCCGGCCGCGAACTGCGGCTCAAACAGCAGTATTTCTTCGTCGCATGCTCGCTGCACGATATCCTGCGGCGCTTCCGGGAGGACTGCGCCGACTGGAGCCGCTTGCCGGATCACGTTGCCATCCAGATGAACGACACGCACCCGTCGCTGGCGGTGCCCGAGTTGATGCGGCTGCTGATGGACCGCGAGGGCCTGGAGTGGGAACAGGCGTGGGACTTGACCGTTCGCACCCTCGGCTACACCAACCACACGCTGCTGCCCGAGGCGCTCGAACGCTGGCCCGTGGATCTCATGGAACGCCTCCTGCCACGCCACCTCCAGATCATCTATGAGATCAACCGGCGCTTCCTGGACCAGGTGGCCGCGCGATTCCCCGGCGATGCTGCCAGGGGGCAGCGGATGAGCGTGATCGAGGAGGGCGCCGTACGCCAGGTGCGGATGGCCCACCTCTGCGTCGTAGGTTCGCACTCCACCAACGGCGTGGCCCGGCTGCATTCGGAATTGCTGAAGACGCGGGTCCTCGCCGATTTCCACAACCTCTATCCGGAACGCTTCAACAACAAGACGAACGGCATCACGCAGCGGCGCTGGCTCCTCAACGCCAACCCAGCCTTGGCCGCGATGATCACGGAGGCCATCGGCGATGAGTGGATCACGAACCTGACGGAGCTGAAGAAGCTCGTGCCCCTTGCGGAAGACGCCTCGTTCCGTGAGCGTTTCCGCCAGGTCAAGCGCGCCAACAAGGCGGCGCTCGCCCAGCACCTGGCCGATGAGCACGGGTTCATTCTCGACCCGGACAGTCTCTTTGACGTGCAGGCCAAGCGCTTGCACGAGTACAAGCGGCAGTTACTCAACGTGCTGCATATCGTTGTACTCTACAACCGGCTGCGGCAGGACCCGGGCCTTGCCTTGCAGCCGCGGACGTTCCTCTTCGCCGCCAAGGCTGCGCCGGGCTACTATCTGGCCAAGATGATCATCAAACTCATCAACAACGTCGGGAAGGTGATCAACAGCGACCCCGTCGCCGCGGGACGGCTGAAGGTCTTCTTCCTGCCGAACTACGGGGTCACGCTCGCCGAACGCCTCATCCCTGCGGCGGACGTGTCCGAACAGATCTCGACGGCGGGCACGGAGGCGTCGGGGACGGGCAACATGAAGTTCATGCTCAACGGCGCCCTGACGCTCGGGACGCTTGACGGCGCCAACATTGAGATCCTTGAAGAAGTCGGGCGCGACAACTTCTTCCTGTTCGGGATGACCACCGATGAAGTGGCCAGACTGGCCCCAACCTACAACCCGTGGGACTGCTACCGGCGCGATGAGGAGACGCGCGCGGCCCTCGACCTCATATCCTCAGGGCACTTCAACCCGGGCGAGCCAGGCATCTTCGAGCCGATCCGCCAGGCGTTGCTGGAGCGTGGCGACCGCTATATGCATCTGGCGGATTTGCCCAGCTACGCGCAGGCGCAAGCGGCAGTGGAGGCGCTGTACAAGGACCGCGACGCCTGGATGCGGAAGGCGATCCTCAACGTGGCGTGTTCGGGGAAGTTCTCGTCGGACCGGGCCATCACCGAATACGCCCGCGATATCTGGGATGTGAAGCCGGTGTTCCTCGAGAAGGACCACAAGCTCAGCCTGACGCTGGTCGAAGCCCGGGTCAGCCCGAGGAAACGGTTGGCCCCAAAGTCCGGGACACCCACGGACGGACTTGGGACAGGAGAGGACGGTAGAGGTTGACTGCGGCGGCAAGAATGCCGGTGAGCGCCGGGGCGCAAGACCTGAGCTTTCGGCGCTTCCGTTGTGTCACTTGTCTGGCTTGGCGCCCAAGGCAGCTTTGACGATCCGCGTCCAGATCGCGTAGCCGTCGGCGTTCATGTGCAGCATGTCTTTCAGGAAAAGCTCCGGGCGGGCCTGTCCGTCCTTCAGCATCTCCGTGGCGACATCCACGTACGTTACCCCTGTTGCCTTCTGCGCGTATTCCTGGACGAGCTTGTTGGCATCCTGGGCCGTCGGCCAGAGCTTGGCGCGGCTGGGACTGGGCTTGATTGAGAAAAAGTAGATCGGAACGTCCGGCAACGCGGTGCGCACTTTCTCCACGAAAGCCTTGAAGCCGTCGAGAATCTGAGCGGGCTGTTTGCCCGAGGCGAGGTCATTGTCGCCGGCGTAGAAGACGATGCTCTTCGGCTGATAGGGAATCACGATCCGGTCGGCGTAGTAGACCACGTCAGAGACCTGCGAGCCGCCGAAGCCGCGGTTCATGACCGTCAGGGGTGCCATGTCCTTCTCCAGAGTCTTCCACATGCGGATGGTGGAACTGCCGACGAACAGGATCGCGCCCTTGGGCGGCGGAGTCTTCTGGTCGGCCGCCTCGTACTGTTTGATGTCCTTTTCAAATGCGTGCTCTTTGGCGGGCGCCGAAGGGGGCTGCTCCGCGGCCCAGCCCAGGCGGCACAGCACGATGCCCACCACAACGCCAAGCACGCGGAGCCGAACAGTGGATGAGAGCATGAGGTCGTTATCCTTTCCAGGAACAAGAGCGCCGCTGAGAGTCCTTGGGGACGATCCTGCACCGCGGACAGAAGCTATACGGGACGCCACCGGCATGGTAGAAGAATAGCGCCAAGAGGAGAGCTGCACAACCTTGTTCCGTGAACCGCGGAGGAGGCTGACCGTGAGCGGACCGCTGTATCGTGAGGACATGGATGAGGTGCGACGCAGGCTGACCACCTGGTGGAATGGCGGCGATATTGGGCGGCCGGCAATGCAGGTTGGGGCGCCGCGCCGGAAGCCGCTCGAGGACATCGCGGAGATGCCCAGGCCGCGAGGCTGGGAGACGGACTACTCGACGACGAACTTCGACTACCGTGTGAACCTGTCCGCCCGCGCCTGCACACGGACAGAGTACTTCGGCGAAGCCGTGCCCGTGGTCGCGCCAGACCTGGCGCCGAACTGCCTGGCTCTGTACCTGGGCTGCAAAGGTGTCGAGAGCCCCGGGACGGTGTGGTGTGAGCCGTGCATGACCTCGCCGGAGGGGGCGCGGTTCGACTACGATCCGCGCAACTTCTACTGGAACTTCAGTCTGCGGCTGGGACGCGAGCAGCTTCGCCTGGGCAAGGGAAAGTTCCTCCTGCAGTTCCCGGACCTGATCGAGGGCCTTGACACATTGGCCGCGATGCGCGGCACGCAGGAACTGCTGGTTGATCTCATCGAGCGGCCCAAGTGGGTCCGCGGTTGCCTGCGGCAGATCACGGACCGGTACTTCCGCTACTACGACGTTCTGTACGATATGTTCCGCGATGAGGTCGGCGGCTCCGTCTTCTGGTGCTGGGCGCCGGGGCGCATGGCGAAGTTTCAGTGCGATTTCTCGGCAATGATCTCGCCCGCGATGTTCGGGGAGTTCATGGTCCCCGTGCTCAACGAAATGTGCGAGCGGGTGTCGTACTGCATGTACCACTGGGACGGCCCGGGCGCGCTGCCGCACCACGACCACCTGTTGTCCATCAAAGCGCTGAAGATGCTGCAGTGGACGCCGGGAGACGGCCGCGAGGCAACCTGGCACACACGCTGGTGGCCGCTCTACCACAAGACCTTCGACGCCGGGAAGAAGATGTTCATCTGGTGCGACACGCTCGAACACCTCAAGGGGCTCAAGAAGGAATTCGGCCCGCAGTTCAAGCAGTTCCTGATCAGCATCGGAGCCAAGACACCCAAGGCCGCGACGGAACTGCTCAAAGTCGCGAGCGACTGAGGCTGTTGCGGGGTATGTGAACCGGGGCAAGCACGTGAACGTGGAACGGAGGTGGCCAGATGAAAGACTTGCGTGTCTCCCGCCGTCAGGCGCTGGCGTGTGTTGGCGGGGCGGCCGCGGCGCTCAGCCTGGGCGCGGGCCTGAGACCACTACTGGCAGCGGAGGAGAAGCGCGTGTTCAAGATCGGCGTCTGCGATTGGAGCGCGGGTAAGGGCGGCGATCCGGATGTGCTGCGCGTCGCCGCGGAGCTGGGGCTCGATGGCGCGATGGTCACGTTTAGCGGACCGGGCGGCAAGTACGACCTGCGCAAGCCCGAGGCGCGCAAGGCATACGAGGACGCCTCGAAGAAACATGGCACCGTCATCTCGTCGCTCGGCATGGGCTGCCTCAACGAGATTCCCTACAAGTCCGACCCGCGCACGGAGGAATGGGTCAGCGACGCCATTGACGCGGCCAAGGCCGTCGGGGTGAAGGTCATCCTGCTGGCCTTCTTCGGCAAGGGCGATCTGAAAGGCGACAAGGCCGGGACCGACGAGGTCGTCAAGCGGCTGAAGAAGATCGCGCCCAAGGCCGAGAAGGAAGGCGTGATCCTGGGCTTCGAGAGTTGGCTCAACGCCGACGAACATCTCGCCATCCTCGACGCCGTCGGCAGCCCGGCCGTCCACGTCTACTACGACGTGGGCAACATGACGCTCAGAAAGTATGACATCCTCAAGGAAATCCGCCAGCTTGGCGCCAAGCGCCTCTGTGAGTTCCACGCCAAGGACTACTCCAACAAGCCCTTCGGCCAGGGGCAGATTGACTTCCCGGCGGTCCGGAAAGCCATGGACGACATCGGCTGGCGCGGCTGGATCCAGCTCGAAGAAGATCATCGCGGCAACATGATGGTCGCGTACAAGCAGGACCGCGAGTATCTCAAGACGATCTTCCCGCCGGACGCGTAGTGTACCGGCGCGCACTGAGGGACTTTTCTACCACGAAGAACACGAAGACCACTATGAGTGGGCCGGACGCGTGCCTCTTTCGTGTACTTCGTGTTCTTCGTGGTTCAGGGAGAATGTTCGTGGCACGCGGCCGCATTCCTAGCGGTTGCGTGCGCGGTTTCAAGGCCGGCATTCTCGTGGCGCGGCGGAACGGCTCGGTGTACTCTCTGTAGCGCCATGAACCAAATCGTCCGCGCGTTCTGCTGCCTAAATCTTCTGTGGCCGGTATCCATGTTTGCAGGCGAGACGCCTGCACCACAAGACCAGCCGGGGCCGCCGCCTGTGCAGATTCAGTACGACATGCCGATGGCCGGCTTCGTGGCCATCAACATCCACGACAAGGCTTCGGGCAAGCTGGTGCGCCGACTGGTGGCCGAAACCTGCCGCGAGAAGGGCAAGGTCTCCGAGGCTTGGGACCTGAACGACAACATCGGGCAACCGGTGGGGCCCGGAACCTACACGTGGAGCGGCATCGCCCGCCCGCCGTTCAAGCTGACCTACGAGATCTCCGTCTACAACGCCGGCATTCCAGCGTGGTTTGCCCCGCCGCCAGGGAAGGGCGGCGGCAGTTGGCTGGCAGATCACACCATGGCCAGCGACGTCGTTGCGCAGAAGGACATGCTGTGGATCTCCGCGCCCTGCGCCGAGAGCGGGAACGCCATGATCGCGACCGATCTCGACGGCGTGAAACAGTGGGGCACGGGGATGGGCCACTTCGGCTTCGACGGGCCGCGCAAGATCGCGGCCGACGAACGGTGTGCCTATGCCGCCACGGTCAACATGCTGTTCCGCGTGGATCCGACTCGGGGCTTTGCCGCACGGAACATCTTCACGTTCCCGAATCAGGCCGGCATGCCGTGGCAGACCCCCACGGACATCAGCCAAGGCGGCGGCGGCCTGGCCGTGCGCGACGGCAAGCTGTACTACGCCGTCTGCGGCTCATCATCCTGGCTTAAGCCGTCGTTCGTCTCCGACAGCATTGATACGGCCCGCTGCAAGCCGATGGGCTATCTCTACAAAGGCAAGGGCAAGCGGCGCGGGCGCGAGGACAAGAGCTACGATTTCTACGAGTTCGACGAGTTGATGCTGCTGTATGCCGCATTCGGCTGCGACAAGACCCCGGCCGAGACTCCCACGCTGCCCAACTACCCGCTCTACAGCAGAGCGGAGGCCTACTTCGGCGATGCTCCCAAGAGCGGCCCGTGGCGCGGCTCCGTCATCCTCGCCTTCAAGCATCCCGTCCCGTTCGGCTCGATCATGATCCCGGACGGCGCGATTCAGGTGTCGGCCATGAAGCCCGACCGCATGATGCCCGATACCAAGGGCGACGCCGGGAGCGCCGACGCCGACCCTTCCAAGACGGGCAAGGGGACCGCGGACGACGCTGCCGACCTGATCGCCGAGGTGAAGGAAGCGGAGGGCATGAGCGACGAGTGGGTCGCGCTCAAACACAACGGCGTGCCCGGCAAACCGACCATCATCAACGCTCCCGAAGGCGGCTTGAAGACGACGGCGCTGCGCTTCAAAGTAAACCGCCTCAAGTACGCCCTTGTCATGCATCGCCGCTTCGAAGACGCCGCCGCGCAGGCCAAGCGCCTTTTCCGCGAAGGCGCCGAAACGCCCGCCGGCGGTTGGCGCGTGACGCGCACCGACACCGCGATCAACGAATTCCGGCCCGCGATGATGGCGCTGGCGTGGCCCGAGAAGCAGAAGCTCCGGGGCATCACGCTTGAACGCACGCCGGGTGGCACGGACCACGTGCATGTCCGCCTGGCAGTGGACACCTGGATCGGCGACGGCGCGCCTGCGTCGCCCGACGCGCTGGATCAGGAAAAGTCGTGGAAGCAGATCGCATTCTCGGACTACGCGCATTCGCCCATGCTGCACCCACTGGATTTCGGCAGCACCATCGAGACGGCGGGCCTGCGCATTCGTTTCCTCAATGTCCTGAAGAACTTTGGCAAGTTCGACGCCGGCTTCGACTCCGTGGTTGCGTATCGGCCCATCGGCGGCGAAGCCAAGGACATGCCCGTGGACCTGACGCAGCGGATCAGCATCTTCAAGCTTCCGCCGCCGGACGACGACAAACAACTCGCGACGGTCGAGCGCCACATTCCTTTGCCGAAGCCCGGGCAACTGGCCTTCGACGCGTCGGGGACGCTCCACTGCATCAGCGACGGCCAGGTCGTGACGGTCCCGGTGCAGGACGGCGAAACGGCCCGCGTGGTGATCGGCCGAGACAAGGTCGAGTGCGCCCTCGCGCTGGCGTTCGCGCCGGATGGATCGCTGTACGTGACGGACGGCGGGCCGAAGGTCATCA
>JAPLOD010000707.1 GCA_026692735.1 Planctomycetota bacterium
GATCCGCAAGGGGCAACTGGCGGAGCATCTGCGCGACGTATCGTTCAGCGGCATGACGCTGGAGACGCTCACGAACATTGATGCCGTCAGCAACGAGTTGAAGTTCCTGCTGCCGGGCATGTGCGGGAAGGCGGGGCAGGGCATGCACATCAACGCGGGCGGGCCCCATGTGCGGGTGAAGGAAGTCGTGGTCGGCGGCCAGGAATAGGGAGGAGAACCCATGTCGGAGCTTCTGGAACTGGCGCGGCGGGCCTGCCGCGAGGCCATCAAGCACGGCGCCGAGATGGCGGATGTGGAACTGAGCCGCCGGCGGGGCGTCTCGGTCAACGTGGAGAAGAACGGTATCCACGACGCCAAGGAGACCAGTACCGCGTCGGTGTCCGTGCGGTCAATCGTCAAGGGCGCCACGGGGTTCTCGACCTCCTCCGGCTTTGGCGTGAAGGACGTGCTGGAGACGGCGCGGCGTTCCGCTGCGGCGGCCAAGCTGGCCCAGCCGGATCCGGACTTCGTGACGCTGCCGGGTCCTGCCTCCTGCCGGGAAGTCCCGGGGCTGTACGATAAGGGCCTCGCCGCCCTCACCGCTGCCGACCTGATCCGGTTGCTCGCGGCCGAGATTGACGCTGCCCGGGAGGTCTGCTCGGACGTGATGGTGCAGGGCGGTGCGAGCCTGGGCGAGTGGGAACGGGCATTGGCCAACTCTCTGGGAGTCGCGGTGGCGGACAAGGGCACCAGCGCCGATCTCTTCGTCTTCTGCATTGTGAAACGGGGCGACGACGTGGGGTCGTTCTACGACTTCGACCAGGCTCGGGTGAGAAAGGACTTCGCACCCCAGGGCCTGGGTGCGAAGACGTGCAAAGAAGCGGTGGCATTTCTCGGGTCGCGGAAGATCAAGAGCGCGACGCTGCCGGTCGTGCTCGGCCCTCTGACCACCCACGGGTTGTTCTGGGGGATCTGCTATTGCGCGGGCGCAGAGAACATCCAGCGCAAGCGCTCCTACCTGGTGGGCAAGCGGGGACAGCAGATTGGCTCCCGCCTGCTGACTCTCCGCGACGACGGCCTCATCCCCCGGGGCATGGCCTCGGGCGCGCGCGACGGCGAGGGCGCAGTGCGCAGGAAGGTCACCGTCGTGGAGCAAGGCGTGCTGACGAACCTTTTGCACGGCTCCTACACCGCCAATAAGGCGCGCGAGGAGAACACCGGGCACGGCAGCCGCTGGCGAGGCGTCGCGCCGACCAACGTGGTCCCGTCGCTGGGGAAGGCCACGGCGGCGGAGATCATCGCCGACACCAGGGAAGGGATCTACGTCAACGTTGGCTCGGTGATGCCACACCCCGTGACCGGGGACATCTCGGCCACCGTGGACTTCGGCTACAAGATCGAGAACGGCAAGCTGGCCTACCCGCTCAAGAACACCATGCTGGGCATCAGCATCTTCGATCTCCTGAAGAACCTCGACGCGGTGTCCTCGGATTACAGGGAGGAACCGGGGACGATTATGCCTACGTTACGGGTGCAGAACGTAAAGGTTGCCGGCGCGCAGTAGTGCTGCACGCTGCTCCCCCTGGCGCGGGGCGCCCACCTGGGGGTCGTGCCGTACATGGGCGAGACGCCCATGCTACGATGACATGCACGGCTGCGGGCCGCGAATCGCACGCTGCTGTTGCTTTAGCGCGGCATCCTCACTATACGGAATACTCTTGCAGCAGTGCCTGCAAACTGGAGCAACGCCCATGGTTCACCACCCGCATGGCGTCCTGACCGCCGCCCTTGTTGTCGCATCGTGCTTCGAGCTACTCGCCGCCGACGCGCCGCAGACCCCGCCCAACCCGACAGGAGATGCCCTCATGCCACATCCCAAACGCTCGCCCGGCGATCCCGTGTTCGGAGTCAACCTGGCTGGCGGCGAGTTCGGCAAGACCCCCGGCGTGTGCGGCAAGGACTACGCGTATCCCGGCGCCGCCCAGTTCGGCTACCTCAAGACCAAGGGCGTGAAGGTCGTGCGCCTGCCGTTCAAGTGGGAGCGCGTGCAGCGTCAGTTGAACGGCCCGCTGGATGAGGGCGAGGTTGCGCGGCTCGACCAGGTGCTGGCCCTGGCGCGCGACCGCGGCATCGGCGTTGTCCTCGACCTGCACAACTATGCCCGCTACCGGGACAAGTTGGTCGGCTCCCCGGACGTCCCGAACTCGGCCTTTGCCGACGTGTGGCGGAAGCTCGCGCAGCACTACAAGAACGAGCCGGCGCTCTACGCCTACGGCCTGATGAACGAGCCGCATGACACGCGCGGCCTCTGGCCCGCGGCGGCCCAGGCGGGCGTGGACGCCATCCGCGAAGCCGACACGACGAACCTGATCCTCGTGGCCGGTGACGGCTGGAGCGGTGCGTGGTCGTGGCCTCGCGCCAATGCGAATCTGTCCGTCAAGGACCCGGCCGACAACTATGTGTTCGAAGCGCACCAGTATTTTGATAAGGACGGGACGGGCACCTATAAGCTGGACTACGACAAGGACGGGGCTTCTCCGACGATCGGCGCCGACCGAGTGAAGCCGTTCGTCGAATGGTTGAAGGCGCACGACGCCCGCGGGTTCATCGGCGAATTTGGCGTGCCGAACAGCGATCCGCGGTGGCTGGTCGTGCTGGACAAGTTTCTCGCCACGCTGAAGGAGAACGGGATCGGCGGCACCTATTGGGCGGCGGGTTCCTGGTGGGGAAAGTACCCGCTGTCCGTCGAGCCTCAGGACGGGCAGGATCGCCCGCAGATGGGCATCCTGCTGAAGTACGTCTCGGCCGCGGCGCCCGGCGGCGCGGAAGCCTACTACCAGTGGATCGGCTCCTGCCTCGATGCCGTCGAGAAGGACCTGCCGGCCATCACCGCCTCCGCCGAGGCGGCTGCCGCCAGGTACGTCAAGGAAGACTACGAACTGGGCGTCTGCGGCGACGAAGGCGTTGTCGGCGAGGTCGTCGGCCGCAGCGGCGGCTTCATGCGGTTGTACACCGACGGCCCCGGGGCCCAAGATGCTCGTCGGCATCGGCCGCAAGGCATTGCTGGACAAGGCCAGGGCCGCCGGCGTGGCGCTGGATGCGGCCCTCGATAGCCACGCCGCGCCCCATGGCGGTCTATTCCCTTCTCCCCCGGGGGGAGAAGGATCGGGCCGAGCTGGCACAGGCCCGGCTTCAGCGCCGGATGAGGGGGCCACATGGAAGATTCCGACCGACCCCGTCGCGAGCATCATCGTGGCCTGGACGTGGATCGGCGAATTCACGTCGGCCTGCACGCGCCTGGGGAAGATGCCGCCGATGTACCTGGGCTTCGCCGTGCCCGGCGGCGTTGAGCGCGCCAAGAAGATCGGCAACATCAAGTTCCACGAAGGTGAGCCGAAACCGACGCCCGCCGGGGCCGTCGGCAAGGAGTACCTCGGCGCGCAGAGGAAGGACCTGGACGCGCTTCACACCGCGGAAATGGCCGGGATTTCGCGGGTGGCCGAGCTGGCCACGCAGACCAGACAGGCCGGCAAGGCGGCCTACTGTTTCGTCCACGGCCACGCGCTGCTGGGGCACGCGCCGTACCCGCCCAACGATCCGGCCTTCTTCAAGCGAGCCAACCGAAGCTGGTTCGACCAGGACAAGAACGTGCAGCTCACCGCGGGCGACTTCGTCTTCTGCGTCGGCTTCGACACCGTCTTCCAGGGCGGGGAGTGGGGCGACTTCGCCGCGAACGCGCGCAAGGCCGGCGCCAAACTCGCCTGGAGCCTGACCACCTACCGGGCCGAGGACATCAAGACCATACCGCCCGACGAGGTCCTGATAGACCAGCACTGGGCCTTCGGCGACGCGGTGGCCACTCTTGACGGCTACGATGTGAAGATCCTGCCCACCGGCGGCGTGCAGGCCGAGGCGGTCTACTGGATGGTCAACGCGGAGATGCTGCGTTCAGGTGAGAAGAAGTAGACTCGCGTGGCGCCGGGTGGCGGGCATTTCCCGAGCCGCGACCGTGAGGGAGCGGTTGAGCCGCTTGCTCACGCGCGCGGCTCGGAATCCTGACTTTTGAAAAGCCCCGGAGCGCAGGAGGAGGCTGAGATGACAGGGAGCAGTAGCATGGGCGTCTCGCCCATGGTGACGCGCGCAGTTGTTGCGCTGAGCCTGACGGCGGGGATGGCGTCCCTCCCCGCGGCCGAGGCCCCCGCAACGGACGTGAACGTGCCGGCGTACGAGTACATCCCATTCGACGGCGAGGGGCGCTTCACATGCGACAAGGCCGACGGCGTCAAGGAATACCAGGGCCTGATGGCGCTCCCGCGGCGCTGCGGCCAGAAGCCCTACGACCGGCTCTGGAAGGGGGACCAGTGGCAGACCGAGCGCCTCTGCTTCACGGACATCTGCACGGGCGTCCCGATCGTGCGGCTGACCGACGATTACGGCTCGGACTACATTGATTACCACCGCGGCTCATGGTCCGCCGACGGCAAGTGGATCGTCTGGCGCCGCAAGCCGGGCATGTGGGAGGCTTCAACGAAGACCAACGGCCCCACGGCCGTGCGCTCCGACGGCACCGGGATGAAGCCCGTCTTCCGCGACGTGCCGGGCATCGTGCGCAAGCATCAGTGCAGCAAGAGCGACCCGCGGCTCTGCTACTCGATGGTGGGCGACACCAAGCTGGTCGCCGGCGATCTCGAACCGGGGAAGAAGGTCCAGGACCGCGCGGAACCCGGCGGCTCCTGGCACCTGAAGATGTCGTACGACGGCAAGTACCTGTGCAGCACGGCCAACAAGGGCGGCGTCCGGACGATCTGGCTGGTGAGCACGGACGGCAAGGAGAAATACGACGTCACGGTGAGCGCCGCGATCCACGATTCCTACCAGCCGCACCCGACGCTGCGCAAAGTCATCTACTGGTACGAGGGCAAGTTCCACGAGGAGGGATTCTGTCAGAAGGACGCCGATAACACCAACGAGCAGAAGATCAACGTGAAGTTCGACTGGAACCACGGCGACTTCGGCCCCGACCGCGGCGTCCACGAGACCGGGCGGGTCTTCCGCTACAACGGCGACAAGTGGGCGCCACCCGAGGAGCTCTACAACCCCAAGCCCGGCAGCGAATTCTACGACGATCCGCCGGACTTCAACGGCTACACGACCTGGATGCCGAAGGACCTGCCGTGGGCGGTCCAGACGCACATCGTCCATCGGCCGTACCTGAGCGAGTTCTTCCTGGCCGGCGTCGAGCCCGTGCCGGGCGACGTGGTCAACCGCTTCCGCCTCGGCTACACGAACCTCCTCCGCGGCCCCTGCCTCGACTGCGCCGACGGCAGCCCCGACGGGACCAAGGTCGTCTACAACTCAAACATGTTCGGCCAGAGCCAGGTCTTCTACATGGTCATCCGCCGGCCTGAGCCGCCCAGGGAGTTGGCGTTCGCCGCCGGCAAGCTGACCTGGAAGCCGGCCGTGCACGCGAAGGAAACGAAGGGCTACCGTGTCTACCGCGCTTCGAAGAGCGGCGGACCGTACGAATGCCTCGGCTACGAGCCGGCCGGCGAGAGCACCTTCGCCGACCCGAAGGGCGCCGGCGGCGCGGCGTTCTACGTGGTGACGGCGGTGGAGCACTCAGGCCTCGAGAGCGGCCACTCGAACGAGGCGGCCAGTAAACCGGCGGCGCCGCAGAACATCTTCGTCGAGGCCGAGCGCGCGAAGCTCACCGCGCCCCTGTGGCTGTGCATAGACGCCCGCGCCAGCGACATGTACTACATCTGGCAGCGGAAGAAGGACGCGGCGGGCAAGGCCGTCATACCCGTGACGGCGCCGGTGGCCGGCAGCTACACGCTCTGGGCGCGCGTCAAGGGCCGTGAGGCGGCGAAGTTCTCGTTTGAGGCCGCCGGGACGAAGGCCGAGGTCGAGGGCAGATCGCCGGAATGGACCTGGGTCAAGGGCTCACAGCCCGTGACGCTGGCGGCCGGCGCGCAGGAACTCACCGCGACCAGCAGTCTGTACGGTTCGGCGCTCGACGCCGTCTGGCTCGCCGCCGATCCGGCCTTCGCGCCTTCGGGCCGGAACGCGGAGAATTCCGTGCCGCCGCCAAAGGTCGCTGCGCTCACCGCGAAGGCCGAGGGTCCCTTCGCGGTGCGGCTCACATGGGCTCCGTCGCCGCGCGGCGACGTGACACACTACAACCTGTACTGCTCGACGGAGAAGAACGCTCCAGCCTCGCGTGCGACGCTGATTGCGAGCCCGGAGGGCGGCGAGTACCTCGATTGGAAGGTCCCGCCGAACGCGGAGCTCTTCTACCGGATCACGGCCGTGGACAGCCGCTGGAACGAATCGGTACCGAGCGATCCGGCCGCCGTGACCACGGGCGGTATCAAGGTCGTGAAGCTGGAGCAGCCGGTGACTCCCGCGGGCGGAGAGGTCACCCTCGATGTGCCGGCGGATGGGACCTATGTTCTCTGGCTTCAGGCGTCCGTGCAGAAAGCTGCCGGGCAGTACGTCGGCCTGGCCTTCGATGGCGGACCGGCGCGGACGTGGACGTGCGAGGTCGAGGGAGTTCACGGAGTTCAGCAGATGAGTTTCAGCTATGGCCAGTTCGCCACCTGGGAGCTGAAAGCCGGCTCGCGGAAGCTGAAGATTGAGAACAAAGCGGGCCTGGCACTGACCAAGGTGATCCTGACGAACGATTGTTCGTTCAGGCCCGAGGGACACTGTGTGACGAAGTGCATGTGGTAGAGCGCACACTGCGCCTGCGTGGGGCGCGAATGTTACATCCTTGTTACGTCGGAGCACGGACTTTTCTGCTACCATGAAAGCGTGGGGTATCTCTGAGAAAAGGAGGACGGAACAATGAGACTGCCGAGACTCTGGTTGGTCGCAGTGTGGACAGCGGCCGGGTGCCACTGCTGGCTTGTCCAGCAGTGCGCCGGCGAGGAAGCCGCGGTCAAGAGCACGATCGTGTCCGTGGGGCTCTTCAAGAACGGCCTGTCCGTGGTCCGGCGGGAGCTGAAGATTCCCGCGGCGGGAACGTACCTGGTGGAAGACGCGCCTGATCCCGTGCATGGGACCTGGTCGGTGCAGAGCGACATTCCGATTGAGACGCGCGTGACCATGCGGGAAGTGTCCGGGGCGATGCGCGGCACGAATGTTGATTTCCAGAGGGCTCTGGCAGGCAAGGCAGTCACGATCCATTTCCGCGACGGGCAGATTCCGCCGGCCACCGGCAAGGTCGAGGCCATCGCGCCGGCGAAGGGAGATGAAGCGTGGAACCGCACGTACCAGCAGCCTGCGTACTACTGGCGTGAGTATAACCAGCAACCGCAGCCGCAGGGGCGCTTTCTCGTCCTGCAGACGGAGAACGGCCGCGTGTTCGTGGAGCCGTCCATGATCGCATACCTGAAGGCGGAGGGAAAAGAAGAGGCCGTCAAGCAGCGCGAGCCGGTGTTGCTCATCACGGCGGGCAAGGCCACGACGGTCCAGATCTCATACCTGTCGAGAGGTCTGGCGTGGGCGCCGAGCTACCGCGTGGACATCGGCGACCCCAAGACCTTGACCATCGAGCAGACGGCGGTCATCAAGAACGAACTCGATGACATCGAAGGCGCCGAGATGCAACTGATCTCCGGTTTCCCGAGTATGCAGTTTGCGCATGTCGTCTCGCCGCTGTCCCTGCGCACGAACTGGACGAATTTCTTCCAGCAGCTCAACCAGCGCGTCGCGCCGGGGCACGCCGCCGGCGGCAACGTGGCGATGCAGCAGGCCAGGGTGATGGACAACGAACCCGCGCCCGGCGCCGTGGACTTGGCCGCCACGCCCGCGGGCGAAGGCGTGGACCTGCACTACCAATCCCTCGGGCCGCGGACACTGAAGGAAGGCGACGCCATGGCGCTTTCGATCGCCAAAGAGTCGGCGCCGTACGAACGCATCGTGGAGTGGCTGATACCGGACACGCGCAGCGAGTACGGCCAGTTCATCCAGGATTACCAGCGGCAGCAGGAGCCGGATAAGTACCAGGACGCGGCGTGGGACGCGGTGCGCTTCAAGAACCCGTTCAAGTTCGCGATGACGACGGGCGTGGCGGTGGTGGTCTCCGGCGCGCGCTTCAACGGCCAGCAGATGAGCTACTGGGTGAATGCCGGCGAAGAGACCACCGTGAAAGTCACCAAGGCGCTCAGCATCCGCACGCGCAACGTGGAACAAGAGGAGGAGGGCCAGCGCGAGGTCATCTACATCGGGGGACGGCAGTTCCGCAAGCCCGTGGTCAACGGCGAGATGTCCGTCAACAACCACCGCAAAGAGGAAGTGAAGCTCGTGATCCGCCGGCATTTCTCGGGCGAGCTCATCAGCGCCGACGGCGAGCCGAAGAAGTCGTTGCGCGAAGAAGGCGTCTACGCCGTGAACCCGCGCTACGAGCTGACTTGGTCCTTCTCGCTCAAACCGGGCGAAGGGACGACGCTGAAGTATAAGTACTCGGTGCTTGTCGCCCACTGACCTGGCTGATTCGCCGCGGAGGCGCGGAGACGCAGAGCGGAATGCAGAATTCAGAATGAAACATGAAACCAGCCAATTCTGAATTCTGGTAACCGTTCAGTCCTTCCGTCCTCCGCGCCCACCTCCGGTATCCGGCATCGGTATCCGGCATCCGGTATCCGGCATCGGTATCCGGCATCCGGTATCCGGTATCCGGTATCCGGTATCCGGCATCCGGTATCCGGCATCCGGTATCCGGCATCCGGTATCCGGCATCCTGTGTCTTGCATGAGGCGGCACTGAACTGCTACGAACAATGAAACCATCCAATGTTTCATTTTGAATTTTGCATTCTGAATTCCGTCACCGTGGCTTGCGCCCACGCCGTCCGTAGGGCGGCGGCGCTTCCATGCCTCGATCCGCTTTGGCTGGCGCGCCCCAGGGCGAGCGCTTCTTGCGGCGCAGGCCGCCTATGCCGCGTTCCGGGGCCTTCTTGCCCTGCAATTCGAGGATCCTGTCGCGCAGCTCCGCCGCCTCCTCAAAACGCAGTTCCTCGGCCAGCCGTTCCATTTCCTCTTCCAGCAGCCTGATCTGCTCTGCCGTGGCGAGCGTGTCGGACGTGATCCCTGTGATCTCCTCTTCGAGCCTGCCTTGCTTGACGATGGCCTCAATGCCGTCGGTGATCGCCTTGCGGATGGAGACCGGCGTGATGTGGTGCTCGGCGTTATACGCGAGCTGCTTAGTCCGCCGCCGCCCCGTCTCCTCGCTGGTCTGGCGCATGGCTTCGGTGACCCTGTCGGCATACAGGATCACGCGCCCGTTGAGATTGCGCGCGGCGCGGCCGATGTTCTGGATCAGCGAACTGCGGCTGCGCAGGAACCCTTCCTTGTCGGCGTCGAGCATGGCAACGAGGGAGACTTCGGGCAGGTCGAGGCCCTCGCGCAGCAGGTTGACGCCGACCAGGGCGTCGAAGTCGCCCATGCGCAGGCTCTTCAGGATTTCGACGCGCTCGATCGCGCCAATCTCGGAATGCAGGTAGCGGCAGCGCAGGCCCGCCTCGCGGATGTACGTGGCCAGGTTTTCGGCGAGGCGCTTGGTGAGCGTGGTGATGAGGACGCGTTCGCCCCGCTGCGCGCGCCCGCGGACTTCCTGAAGCAGGTCCTGGATCTGGCCTTCCGTCGGCCGGACCTCGATGGGCGGGTCCACCAGGCCCGTCGGCCGTATGATCTGCTCGATGACCCGGCTGCCGGCTTTCGCGATCTCATAGGGGCCTGGCGTGGCGGAGACGTAGATTGCCGGCGGCGCCTGCCGCTCGAACTCCTGAAAGCGCATGGGGCGGTTATCCAACGCGCTGGGCAGGCGGAAGCCGTGTTCGACGAGGGTCTTCTTGCGCGACATGTCGCCGTTGTACATGCCGTTGAGCTGCGGGATGGTGACGTGCGATTCGTCAATGAACAGGAGGTAGTCGTCCCTGGGGAAGAAGTCCATGAGGTTGTAGGGCCGGCTGCCGGCCGGGCGGCCATCCAAGTGGCGCGAGTAGTTCTCGATGCCGCTGCAATAGCCGACCTCTTCCATCAGCTCCAGGTCGTAGCGCGTGCGGGCTTCCAGGCGCTGCGCTTCGAGCAGCTTGCCCTGGTCGCGGAGGACTTTCAGGCGCTCCTCGAGCTCCGCGTTGATGCTCTCCAGCGCCTTCTGCAGGTTATTCTCGGGCATGACGTAGTGTTTGGCCGGGAAGATCGCGACGCGCTCATGCTCGTGCAGTATCTCGCCGGTGAGCGGGTGAATCTCCTGCAGTTCCGCGATCGTGTCGCCGTCCAGCTCGATGCGCACCGCCGTCTCATCATACGCCGGAAAGACCTCCACGGCGTCGCCGCGCACGCGAAACTTGCCGCGCGAGAATTCGATCTCGTTGCGCTGGTAGTGGTTCTCCGACAGCCGGCGCAGGAGCTCGGTGCGGTCGAGCGCCTGGCCTTTTTCCAGGACGACGGCCATCTGCGAATACAGGTCGGGCGAACCCAGGCCGTAGATGCACGAGACCGACGCCACGATGATCACGTCGGAACGCGACATCAGCGCCGAGGTCGCGGCCAGGCGCAGGCGGTCGAGGTACTCGTTGATGGCCGCGTCCTTCTCAATGTAGATGTCGCGCGCGGGGATGTAGGCTTCGGGCTGGTAGTAGTCGTAGTAGCTGACGAAGTAGGCCACCGCGTTGTTCGGGAAGAACTGCCTGAACTCGCTGTAGAGCTGCGCGGCCAGCGTCTTATTGTGGCTGATCACCAGCGCGGGCTTCTGCAGGCGCTGAATGACGTTGGCCATGGTGAAGGTCTTGCCGGATCCCGTGACGCCGAGGAGCACCTGGTGGCGCTGGCCCTGCTTGAGGCCTTCCACGAGTTGTTCGATCGCCTGCGGCTGGTCGCCCTGCGGCTGGTAATCGGAAACGAGTTCGAAACCGGGCATGGCTCACCGCCACTGGTTGAGGACCGTGATTTCATCTGGCAACGCCACCTTGGCGGCCTGGAGTCGCGCGAGCACCTTGGCGATCTCATACGCTTTCATGTCGCGTGCGTCATTGTCACTTCGGATAATGAGAATGCCGGAGTGATGTCCCTGCGCCGCAAGCACGAGTGTGTGCAGTGCCCGGAAGTCAGCGTAATTCCTGGACAGCAAGACGCGGTTCTGCAGGATCGCGCGCGTCAAATGCGCAGCATCTCTTGCACCCCTTGATCCTGCCTCGACGGGTAACTCCACATCATGCCCGGCCTGACGGAGGAATCGTGCAAGTATGGGGTCGGCAGAGTCATCGTCCAGATAAAGCCTCATGAGGCCCTCAGGTCGTGAGGATGCGATGCAACTCCTCCGGGGGAAGGAACTTGGGGTGCGGATTCCACTTGTAGTTGGGATCGTTCATCCCGCTGGCTTCCATAAGCGCTTCTTCGCGGCGCCGGTCTACCTGCATCTCCGGCGGGTTGGACTCGCAATATGCGATGGCTTCGCGCACGGCCTCGACAGGGATTTCCCAGTTCTCCGCGAGTTCCTCCACACTCATCCCATCTTCCCCCGAGTGCCCGCTGTGGATAACCCATGTGGGAATGCGGCCCAGAACGAAGAGCTGCGTGTAGTATGACCCCGGCTTGGGCTTCAGGTACACATAGGTTGTCGCTGTCGCTGCCATCGCGCGGCCTCCGGCTCAGTCGTTTGTTATTGTACCATGCGCCAAGCGCGATTGGGAAGCGCATTTGGCGGGGCACTCATGGCCTCATGGCCGGCGCTCCTCGCGCCGGTGTCCCGTGCGCCGTACCGGCGAGCACAAATGACAAGTGACAAATGACAAATGACAGCGGGCAAAGGCCCGCTGCCGAACCCTATTTCAGCGTGCTCTTGTAGTCGTCCACGGCGGTGCTGGTCACGCCCTGCTTCTTGAGCCAGTCGCAGAACTGGACTTTGCTATCGGGGGTTGGGAACAGGGAGCGATTCCTGCTGATGAAGGCGTTCATCGCCGGTTTCACCAGGTCCGCAACCTGGGCCTTGGTCGGCGTGCCGAGTGCTCCCGTGGCCTTCTCCAGCGCCATGACGCGCGCCGCGAACTGGTCCATGTTCTTGCAGGTGCTCATAAACAGCGGCAGCGGATCCTCAAGCCACGTGTCCCCCAGGTAGCCGGCGGGTTCCCCCGTAGCCTTGTTGATCTTCGTCTGGGCTTCGAGCCGCGCCAGCACGTCCGCCTCGTTCCAGGTCGGCGCATCCAGAACCAGGCGGGAACGGATGTTGTGATAGAGGGCGCTGTACTCTCTCGACTTCCTGGTATCGCCGCTCTTCTCCGCCTGCTCCCTGCCCTCGAACCTCTTCATCTCCGCGTCGGTCGGCAGCGCCTTGCGCGTCCTATCGCTGATGAGCTGCATGAGATTCGGAGGAAGGGCGGCCGCCGGCGCGGCCGTGCCCGGCACCGCCGGCGTGCTCGCCGCCACGGCGGGGGTCAGCTCTTTCAGCCGTTGCTCGATCTTCGCTTTCGTAATGCCGGTGGCGGTGGGCAGCGCCTTCTGATACCACTGCGCCGCCCACTGTTTCAGCTTGTCGCGAGCCGCTCCCGTCTCGCTGGCGATGAGGCCATGATACCCATCGGCGACCTTCATCATTTCGGCCACCTCCGTCGGGTTGGCCAGCTCCATTTTGGCGAGGTTGCCCCAGGTCTGGTTGCTGCCTTCGCTGAGGTAGACGAGGCCGGCCACGCGGTCGTCCTTGACCAGGCAGTAGAACTGGCCGATCTTGAACTTCGCGTCCGCATCGTTCGGGTTCTTGGACAGGTTGAACACGGCCACCTTGACGTTCACGTACGCGCTCTGGCACTTCGCCACGTCCTGGCCGCGGGATTGCGCTTGAGCGGCGAGCGCCGGCTCGCCTGAGACGCGCGCCGTAGAGGTCGCAATCTCGGCCAGACGCGTCGCAACGTCGTAGATGTCCTTCGCCACGGCGTGATCCGCCGCGGCGAGCGCCGCTTCCGCCACGGCCTTGTTCGCATCCGGCGTGCGGGCGTTGCTGCGCAGGGACGCCAGGGCTTTGGCCTGCAGATCGAGCGCGTCCACCTCGAAGATGCCCGCCATCTGGTCAATCGCCGCCATCGCGGTCGCCACGTCCCCGGCCTTGGCCGCCATATCACGGGCCTCGCGCAGCAGCACGTACTGCGCCTTCGGATCGTCCTTCGTGCCGCCGCTCTTCGCCAGCAGCTTGAAGGCCAGCGCGCTCTGATCGTCCGGCGTGGTTTTCTTGTAGTCCTCGGCGAAAAGCTCCTTGATTGTCTTCTCCGCTTCCTGCTGCGCCTCTTTGGGCGGTTCGGCCAGGCGCGCATCACCGGCGAACGCCACGGCCGTCAGGAGGAGGAGCACGCACAAGCATGCAGACCGACGGGATGTCAGGCAGGCAGAGGTGTCCACAGGAGCGCCCTCCATAGCGGGGTACACAAAACGCTACTATATACTCCTAATCCCACTGTGCCCCACTGCCAAGAGCGCTTTTTTGCATTTGCGGGTGCACGTCCGTGACTGTGCCGCCGGCGTCTCGCCGCCCGCACCGCGGAAAATGTTGCATTTGCGGAGCAGGAACCGCAGGTTACTTCATCGGCTCGATGATCGCCGGCCGTATCGTGGTGCTCATGCCGGCCAGTTCCGCGTCGGTTTGCGCGCGGACGGCGTCGCTCTTGTTGCCGAACTTGCCGATGTGCAGTTCGTAGACGGGAAAGCTGTTCCGCGTCGTCGAGAGCACCTGCACGTCCCGGTAGCCCTTCTCGCGCAGCGTGGCGGCCTCCGCCTCGGCCTTCTGCTTGTCGCTGAAGAGGTTCACCTCCAGCGTGTAGACGCGCGGCGCGACGTCGGGGTCTGTCGGCGTGTACTTGCTGTGCTGCAACTTGGCGTCCGCGGCGTAGGGGCCGGTGGCGTAGTTTTCGATCACCTGCTTGAACCAGTAATCGGCGGTCTCCGGGCATTCGGCCTTCTTGCAGGCCAGGCCGAGCTTGTACATCAGCTCATCCTGCGGGATGGCCTTGACGTCGCGGTACATCGTCTCGAGCCAGTGATACTGGCGGCTGGCCAGCGAGAACTTCTTCATGGCCATGTTGCAGTCCGCGCGGCCAAGCATGGCGAGGGCTTTCAGCGTCCGGTCATCGGCGGCGCCGACCGCATCGTCGAGTGTCTTCTTGGCGGCTTCATACTGCCCTTGTGCCGCGAGCGACTGGCCCAGCAGGTACAGCGCTTCCGGCCCGTAGGCGCTCTTCGGTTCCTGGGCCAGGAACGCCTCAAGGCGCTTCTGCGCGTCGGCCGCCTTGCCGCCCTTGATCTCGCTGATGGCCTGCGTGAGCGCGTTGGGGCGGGGCGCCCTCGCGGTCGCCGACGCCGTCGCAGCGCCCTCATCCCGGTCGTTGTCACAGCCGGGCAGCAAGCCGAGGAGCGCTGCGCCAAGCACGACGCTGGTGAGAGCGCGCAGGAACAGTGGGGAGACGATGCCGTTAGCCATGCCTGAAAATCCTTTCGGCAGAGAAAGGCCACACAGAACCCAATCGTTGGCATTATCGGCTCTTTGCCGGCAAGGCTTTAGCCCGGTTTGCTCTCAACCACGAAGGACTTCCCAACGCGCTCCATATTGACGGCGCACAACGCTCGACTTTCACCATTGTTCGACCTACATTAAGCAGTCGGGACCAGGGCATCAAGAGGATTCCCGCGGCGCAGAGAACAGGAAAGCGCCGCGTCGGCCGCACACAACACAGGGAAGCGCAGAACGTGCCGCACCGAGACCCGAGACCCGATACCCGATACCCGCCCCCCAAGTTTTCTCTGTGGTCTCTGTGTCCTCTGTGGCTGATTTCGTCGCTGTTGCTTCCACTTCCCGGTTGCGGCTCCGCCGGCAACTGTCCGCAGTGGGGCATGACGCCCGGCCGGAACATGGTGTCGCCCGAGAAGGACCTTCCCGGCAGCTTTGACCCGGGCAAGAAGAATGAGAACACAGGCGACTTCGACCTGGCGACCGCAAAGAACGTCAAGTGGATCGCCAAGCTCGGCTCGCAGTGCTACAGCAACCCCGTGGTGGCGGGAGGCAAGGTCTACATCGGCACGAACAACGCCTCCCCGCGCGATCCGAAGATCGCCGCCAACGCGAACGGCCCGCAGGACACCGGCGACCGCGGTATCCTGTTGTGCCTGGATGAAGCCACGGGCAAGTTCCTGTGGCAACTGGCAGTGCCGAAACTCAAGGCGGGAAAGGCGAACGACTGGGACCTCGTCGGCATCTGTGCCGTTGCGGCGGTGGACGGCGACCGCGTCTACGTCGTGACCAACCGCTGCGAACTGCTGTGTCTCGACGCCAATGGCATGGCCAACGGCAACGACGGCCCGTTCAGGAACGAAGGCCAGTACGTTCTCGATCCCGACAAGCTGAAAGGCAAGGGGCCGGAGGATTTCAAAGACCTGCCGGTCAACCCGGCTTCGGCCGACATCATCTGGCGCCTGGACATGATCGAAACGCTCGGCGTCTTCCCGCACAATGCCAGCAACTGCGCCGTGCTGGTGGACGGCGCTACGGTCTACTGCTGCACCTCCAACGGCGCCGACTGGACGCACGAGTATGTGCCGTCGGCGCAATCGCCGAGCATCATCGCCGTCAACAAGCATACCGGCGCGGTGCTGTGGGAAGACCAGTTGGGCCTGGCCAACGGCACGCGGCTCGATTGCGGGCTGTCGCGCCGGATCTTCCACGGGCAGTGGTCGTCGCCTTCGCTCGCGCAGGTAAACGGGAAGAAGCAGGTCTACTTCGGCGGCGGCGACGGCTGTCTGTACGCGCTCGATGCTTTAGACGGGCACGCCATCTGGTGGGCGGACTGCGTCTTGCCCGGCCGGAAGAAGAACGAGAAAGGTTTCATCCCGTACACCAACGACCCCAGCGGCCCCAGCGAGATTGACGCCACGCCGGTGTTCCATAACAACCGCGTCTACGTGGCGAACGGGCGGGACCCGGAGGAGGGCGAAGGCGCGGGCGTGCTGACCTGCCTGGACGCGACGAAGACCGGCGACATCACGGGCAGCGGCAAAGTCTGGGTGTATGACAAGATCGGCCGCAGCAACGCCACGGTGGCCATCGCTGACGGCCTGCTCTTCACCGCCGATTTCTCCGGCGCCGTACACTGCCTGGACGCTGAGACGGGCGCCGTGTACTGGGTCCACCAGTCGCGTGCGCACATCTGGGGTTCGGTTCTTCTTGCCGACGGGAAGCTGTACTTCGGCACCGAAGACGGCGACGCCTTCATCATGGAAGCCGGCAAGACGGCGAAGGTGTTGAGCAAGGTGAACGTGGACTCGCCGATCTACGGCACGGCGGTTGTGGCGAACGGCGTCGTGTACATTGCGACGCAGTCGCACCTGTTCGCGATCACGAAAAAGTAGCGTAACCGTTCAGTCCATCCGTCCTTCGCGCCCCTCCGCGCCCACCTGTGGTATCCGGCATCTGGCATCCGGTATCCGGTATCCGGTATCGGGCGGCACTGAACTGCTACCTTGAATCGAGTAACACTGAACGTAGCGGCGCCCCTACACTTCCAGCTTCCCCTCAGCATTGAGCCGCTCGAAGACCTCCACCGTCTCGCGAATGCCCTGGGTCAGCGGAATGCGCAGCAGGCCGGGATAGGCTTTGCGCAGTTCAGCGTCGTCCATCCGCGACGCCACGGGCAGGTCGCCGCCGGAACAGGTGATGAGTCCCTGGGCGCCCGGCAGGACCTTGTCCAGCTCGCGGATGAAGGCCGGCGTGTCCACGACATCGCCGCCGACCGTGTAGACATGAGCGCCGGAGACGCCGGCGCGCGCGCAAGTCACGAACATGTCGGCCACTTCGCGCATGTGGATGTAGGCCGTCGGCCCGGAAAAGGGGATATCGAACCTCTGCTTCCTGACCGCGGCGGCGATGGCGCGCGTCGGGAAACTGGTCATGCCTGTGTCGCGGCCGGGGCCGTAGACCGTCAGCGGTCGCAGGCCCACACTGGCAAGCTTGTACGACAGCCAGTATGCCTTGGCGCAGTGTTCGGTGCAGAGTTTGAAGGCGCCGTAATGGCTGGCCGGCTTGGGCACGGACGAGTCGCCCACCGCCTTCTCCGGATACTCCGCGTCCGGGCCGAACACCGCGGCGCTGCTGGCGTACACGATGCGTGGCGGCTTCGGCAACGCCCGCGCCGCCTCGAAGACGTTCAGCGTTCCGAGGACATTCACGCGCGCGCCGAGGACGGGGTTCTCGCGGCACGTCGGGACCTGCAGTCCCGCGAGGTGGAGGATCGCATCCGGCGCCGCCTCCCTTGTCAAAGCGGCGATTGCAGCGGTGTCGTCAATGCTGCCGGCGATGAAGGGCACGCGGGCGATCTCGGCCGGCGAGAGGATCATCTCCCAGCGCTTCGTGTTCCGCTGCAGGTCGAAGACAGTCACGCTCTCGCCGTCGTCGAGCAGCCTGCGGATGAGCCACGTGCCGAAGAAGCCGCAACCGCCCGTTATCAGGAACCTGGCCATGCCGTGATTCTGGTCTGGCCGCGCGCGAATACAAGGGCGGCTGCGATAACTTACGACGCGACCTGGTAGATCGCTGGCCGGTATCGCGGTTTTGGGATGCGCTTGCCCTCAGCCCGGGCGGCGGCCAGCCAGGCTTTCCTGGCGGCCTGGACCTCCCGCAGGGCGTCCTCCGGTGTGCCACCGAAGGCCGAACAGTGCTGCAGGTCGGGAACGTCCGCGATGTAGCCGCCGTCTTCTTCGCTGTAGAAGATATTGATGTGGTAATCGCGCATGGGTTCATCCTCAAACTTCCACAAATGTGCCGCCGTGCGGCCCAGGCAGCAAGAGAGTAGATGGCGCCACGAGCGTGTGACGCACCCTTTGAGAGCGCGGATGTTCCTGGCTGCGGCTGGCCGGCGCGCTACACTGCCGCCCGCCCGCCTTGGTTCTCTCAGGCTCTCAGCGCTTCTCCCGTGTGTTCAACTGTTCGTTCAACCAGTCCTTCAATGACTTCATCGTTCCATCGGGCAACCGCACGCGGTATTCGCTGCCGTGCAAAATGGATCTTGTCGCGATTTTCTCGATGAACGCGTCGGCGGTGTCCGTCAGCGAGAAGCCGTTGATCCAGGCTTTCGCTTGCAGGTGCGAGGCGAACTGCTTTCCCGTCATGCCGCGCTCGCTCTTGCGCACGAAGGTCACGTCGGAGTTCTCGATCGCCTTCAAGGCCGCGAGCGCCGTGCGGTCAGGCTTGTTGATCGCCTCGCGCAACAACTGGCATCGCTGCTTCACCTCCACGTCCTCGGTGGCCGCTTCGGCTTTGGCGAGGTCGTTGAGCACCGCCGGCCCGAGTTCCGCCAGCGCCCGCGAACTCTTCTCGCGCTCGTCAAACGAATTGCTCCCCAGCAGCTTGATCATTTCCGCCACGGGCTTGGTGTCGGCAGCGGCTGCGGCAGCGGTTGGCGGAGTTTCCGCAAGCGTCAACTCGATGCCGCTCAAAACCGCCCTCAACCACTCTGCAAGCGGCATCGCCTTGCCCTGCTCATTCACGACTTCGTACGTCTCTCCCGACAGCTCCGACTTGCTCGCGCACCCGGCGATGAACTCTCGTGCGGTTGTGACCCGCGCGCCAGCCAGTTTTCGCTTATCGGTCAGGTGCGTGGCTGCGTCGGCGCCACCGTATGTCTTCCCGGCACGAACGAACGAGAGCGGAGAGACTTGGAGGGCCTTGATGAGCAGGCTGATTTTCTTCTCCTCGCTCACGGGCTGCTCCGCGCCGCAGACCGGCTGAATCAAAGCGGCCTGCGCGAACAGCAGGCCGACCGTAAACCATACGCGCAACCAAAAGGTCTTCTGCGTCACGGCGTGCCCTCCATAATGGATCCCCCGGATTCCGCTCCACGCCCAATCCGCAATCGTCAATCGTCAATCATCAATCGGCCTATTCCGCGTCCGCCGGCAGCGCCAGATCGGCGGGCTTGATGCCTTTGGTGAACTTGCCGAAGCCGAACCACGTGGGCTTGTAGTCGCCGACGTACGAAACGTCCGACTTTGCGGGGATCTTGTCCGCGAGGCCCAGCGCCCAGTAGCAGGCGTTCACCATCACGCGTCGCAGACCCTCGCTCTGAAAGTCCACCCCGGAGCCAATCGTCGAGCAGATCGCCTGCGTCGTCTTGCCCGCCTCGCCCTTGTACTCATGCAACCAGATGATCGGCATCATCGGGTTGTTCTTGGGGCCTTCGAGGGGCTTGTCCTCGGGCTTCATGCCCTCGAGCACCTGGCCGTGGACGAGCACCTTCGCGTCGGGCGGCAGATGCGTCACCGTGTAGACGTCCGTCGGCGCCCAGATGTCCTCGACACCGCGCAGGATCGGGTGGTCTTTCATGGCCGGGTTGATAATGCCGCGCTGGCTCTCCTTGCCGTGATTGCCGTGATGGTTGACCCACGTTTCGCCCAGTACCTGCTGGCCGAAGCCGCCGGGCCACGCCCCGTTGTTGAAGCTGTACTTGGCGTAGGGCGACTTCGCGTCCTTGATGTTGAACGCATGCGTGGACGTGCGGATGCCGAGGATAGGCTTGCCCGAGTTCACGAAGTCCACGATGTGCTTCATCTTGTCGCCGAAGTCGCGGAAGCGCAGGAACATGAACGCCATATCGGCGTTGTCGAGTGCTTCGATGCCGGGGATGTTGCTCAGATTGCACGGGTCAATCGTGCCGTCCGCCGGGTTGGTGGTGAAGAGGACGGTGCACTTGAAGCCGTGCCGCACGGCGAGGATCCGCGCCAGCATGGGTATGCATTCCTCGGAGCGGTACTCTTCATCCCCGGCGAGGAAGACGATGTGCTTGCCCTTGCCCGGCCCGTCCTTGCCTTCGTAGACCAGCGGGCCTTCACCCGCGACTGACAGTGTCCCGGCCATGAGCAGCAACCCTCCGATCCCCCACAGATATCGCTCCATCTTCCACCCCCGATGCACGACCAACAACCCGCAATCCGGAATCCCCAATCCCCAATCTACGTATACCCCGGCAACAACGCCTTTACGCGCCTTAAGGAAACGCATCTGTGCAACGATGGCGTGCAATCCTAACAGCATCTCCGAAGAGCGCAATGGGCGGCGAGACTTGCGGCCCGCCCTGGACGAAACCCCTCAGCTTCGCTACCATCCCTGCCCTGCTCTCGCGCTCACTGGAATAACGGAGACCGCCATGTCCACTCGCCCACCTCGCCCCCTCGCCTTCAAGCCGGACCTCGAGGACGCCGCTAGGCGCTGGGACGCCTACTTCGCCGGGGACATCATTGACCGCCCGGTGGTCTGCGTCACGGCACCCAAGCCCGGGTACAAGAGCGTTCCCGGCGCGAACTACCGCGAACGCGTCTGCGGCGACCTGTACGCGATCATTGACCGCGCTCTGCACAATGCTGAGGCAACCTACTTTGGCGGCGAAGCCGTGCCGAGCTTCTGGACCAGCTTCGGCCCCGACGAGATCGCCGTCTTCTGCGGCGCCGAACTGCGCTGGTCGGACGATTCCGGCGACACCAACTGGTCCGCGCCCTTCATCGCCGACTGGGAAGAGGCGCTGCCGCTGCGCATCCAGAACGACCACCCGCTCTGGCGCCGGATGCTCGACTTCTACCGCCTGGCCGCCGAACGCATCGCCGGCAAGATGGCTATGTCGCCGCTCGATCTGCACAGCAACATGGACATCCTCGCCCCCGTGCGCGGCCCGCAGCGCCTCTGCATGGACCTGCTCGACCGGCCCGAGGCGATTGACCGCGCGATGGCCTCCGCGCGCGCCATCTTCCCCGTGCTATGGAACGCGATACGCGAGGCCGGCCGCATGGATGAGCTTGGTTACTGCAGCGGCTTCTACTCCATGGAAGGCGCGGCGGTCCTGCAATGCGACTTCAGTTGCATGATCTCGCCGGCGATGTTTCGCCGCTGGGTCCTGCCGGCGCTCGAAGAAGAAGCCGCGATCGTCAAGCACGCCTACTACCACTGGGACGGCCCCGGTGCGCAGGTTCACACCGCCGCCCTCTGCGCCAGCCGCGGTCTGCACACGCTCTCGTACGTTCCCGGCGACGGCCGCGGGGCGCACATCGAGTACCTGGACCTGTTCAAGCGTGTTCAGGCCGGCGGCAAGGCGGTGCACTTCTGGGGCACGCCGGACGAGTGCAAGCGAGCTCACCGCGAGCTGCGCCCCGAGAAGACGATGTACAGCACCTCGGTCAAGACCCCCGCCGAAGCCGATGCGCTGCTCAAATGGTTCGTGCAGAACACCTGACCGTTCGTTTCTTCTCCTGGCGTGACGATTCCATCAGGCGTGCTCGTTGCTGTTCCGACACCCGAAACCCGATACCCTGAACCCTGAACCCTTTGCTTTCCGTCGGTTGCGGCCCTGCTGCTGATGAGTCTCGGCGTTGAATAATCCTGGCCAAGCTGCCGCTCTTGCCGTTACTCCGCCTGCGCCTGCAATTCCGCGCATGACGAAAACGCCTGGTTGGCGCTGTCGCCGCACGCAGGCTTGCCAACCACGCGCAGGCCCACAGCGTTGACGGGTTCCTTCAGCTTCAGCGTGAACGCTTGCCCATCCTTCAGGCCGCCGTTGTTTGCCGCCGTCGTGGCCGGGTAATCGTCCAGCGTGCCGATCGTCTCCCACGCGCCGCCTTTCTCGCGCTGCACCTGCACCTTTGGCTTGCCCGCGGAAGCGTCAAACCAGCCGCCGTCATGGAAGCAGCGCCCGTGCATGAACACGACGCGACCGAGTTTCACCGGCTGGTCGGCCTCAACGGCAAACCAGTCCTCGTCGGCCTTCTTGCCATCGAACGTCACCACGACGCTCTCGGGATCGCCGTCTGCGATCGAGCCTTGCATGTTGCCTTCGCGTGACCGGCTCTCGCGTCCCGCGGCAAAGCCCGTCGCCGCGCCCAGCTTGTCCGCCGTGCGCAGCCAGACCTGGTAGGCGCCGCCATCACGGCCGGCTTCCGCGAACGGCACGAGCGTAGCAGTCTTCGGCTGAGGGTCGGCGGCGGTGCGGACGGACACTTCGAACGCCGGCGGCAAGTCCGCGGAGGGCTTGACTGCAGGTGCCGACTCCCCCGTTGTCGCCAAAGCAACACCTGACGGCGGCGGCAGGCCCTGGTTCCGCTTCGCGTCGTAGGCGAGCACCAGAGGCCCCCAAAGGAGCGCTTGGGCGCCCTTGTTGGTGTGCTCGCCATTCACCAGCCGCGCGGCCACGGTGAACGTGACGGCGACGCGGTCGCCGTCCTTCCACTTGCGCGGCGCCATGGCAACCCAGTCGCCGCGCGGAGCTGCGATCTCATTCGCGTCGCCTTCAAGGCGCAGTTTCAGCGGCTCTGCCCACGCCGGCGCACGCAGCTTGAAGCCGAAGGTCGCCGGCTGCTCCATGTGGAACGTGAACTCCGCGCTGCCCAGCAGCGGAAATCCAGTCTGCTGTTTGACGGTCACTGCCTGGCCGCCCAGGCGCGCCGTGAACTTCGAGGTGTCGAAGAGGTTCACCGCCACGCCATCCTGGCCGTCAGCCTTATACGTGAGGTAGGTCAGTTGCGGCGCCAGAGCCATGCCGCGCGGGCCGCTCGACAGGCAGCAGTTCGTGCTGTTGCCGTACGGCTTCGTGCCTGTGAGCGGCGTGTAGTAGGCCCACATCGCGCCGTCGGGGCGCTGCGCGCCTGCAAGGTGGTTGAAGTACGTCCGCTCCAGTTCGTCGCCGAAGCGCGCCTCGCCCGTCAGGCGCAGAAGCTGCATGTTGAGCTGAATCCACGTCGTGGTCACGCAGGTCTCGCCGACGTTGGCCTTCTGGCCGTTGGGCAGGTCGTAGTCCGGCCCGAAGTGTTCGCCGCGGCTGGCCGAGCCCGTGATGTAGAGCTGATGCGCGACGACGTCTTCCCAGGCGTTCAGCGCGGGCGTGAGGTACGTCTTGTCGCCGGTGACGCGCGCGAGTTCGCAGAGGCCCACGAGGTTGGAGAGCATCTCGTAGGCTTTGCCGTTGGCGGTCTTGTTGACGGCCTTGACTTCCGTCAACGTCTTGAGGACCTTCGGCCCGCCGGGTTCGTCCCACGCTGCAACGATGTACTTGGCGAAGTCGAGGTACCGCTCATCGGCCGTGAAACGGTACAGCACAACGATGGGTTCCAGCACGCTGGTCGCCGCCATCCCGACATGCTCGCCCGCTTTGATGATGCTCTTCTTGCCCGGCCCGAAGGTGTTGGTCAGCAGGTCGCCGGCCTTGCGCGCGCCGTCGAGCGCCGCCTGGTCACCCGTGTACTGGTGATACGTCAGCAAACCGATCAGGCAATACTTGTGAACCCACACGTCCCAACTCGTCCAATGTTTTTCCGGCACATACGTACCCAGGTAGCCGTCGGCCTCCTGCGTCTTCAGCAGTTCGGCGGCGACGCGGTCTATCTTCGCGCGCAACTCGGGATCGCCCGTGTTGGCCCAGGCCAGCGTCGCAGCGTGCAGGAACTTGCCGACATGTTCGCCGATCCAGTCCTGCTTGCCGGGGCGCTTGCGGAAACCGGCCAACAACTCCTCTTCATTGACCACCAGCAGCCGCGCCTTCGCATTGTTGGCCACGCGCGTGCCCAGGTAGCCTTCCATCCGGACTTCCGCGGGATGCGGCAACTGCATGACGTCGGGCAGCTTCCCCGGCACCTTGAACGGCACGCTCTCCGGCGCCGCCGCCTGAACGGCGCACGCGCTGACCAGTATAAGCGCCGCAACACATAGCGACCCGGTCGCAAGAAGGCTACTCATGTGGTTTCTCCCCTAAGCGAGGCCATGTGACACCATCTTGCCAGGCCGCCGCCGGCGGGAAAGCGCCAAAAGGATTTTGGCAACCGTTCACCCTCTCCCCCGTGAGGGAGAGGGAGCGGGCCGAGCTGGCGCAGGCCCGCCGCTGAAAGCGCGCCGGGTGAGGGGGAGCCACGGGCGCTCCGACCTCACATAGCCGCGCCGTTCCACAGCGGCTCATCCGCCAGATGAATGTTGTTCACGTGCAGCCAGTGCAGCTCCGCGTCGTCGTCCTCTCGCTTCCAAGGCCGGCCCAGCCCCATCGCAAGGATGACGGGCGAACCGCGGGCGAGCCGCTCGGCGAGAGCCGCCACTTGCGCTTCGCGGATCGCTCCGGACGACACGTCGTAGAGACGTTGGTCTGTGACGGAGAGGCTGTAGTGGCCCTGTTCATCCGTCAGGCGCATCCTGATATGCTTCCGGCCGCTGTAATCCGCGAGTTCCAGCAGTGGGCGCGTCCGCGACCGCAGGCATCCCAGCGACGCGCTGCCTTTCCCGATGTCCACGACGAGGCCTGAGCCGTGCGGCCGCAAGTCCGGGCCGAAGAGCTCGGCGAGCGCGGGCCGGGCAAGCGCTTCGAGCAGTTGCCAGAACTCGCCCGGCGCCAGGCACCGAAGCTGGCGTGCCCGCGATGACGCAAAGAGATGGTCTTCCAGGGCCGGCGCCCGGCCTACGGGCCTCACGCGCCCCAGATCCACAAGCGCGCCCAAGGCGAAGGGACCACCGTGCGACGCGAGCAGCTTCTCCGTGAGCAGCTTGCCGTCCAGCACGGGCCGGACGTGAGCCTTCTTCCCCGGTTCGACTCCCGCGACACAGATCGTGCCAGGTCTGCTCAACCGCGTAACGTGGACAATGACGACCTCCATGGAACTGCCCCTCGTCACTCGTCACCCGTTACAAGTGCCTGATCTCGATGCCGCCCCACTTGGACTGAAGATACTCCAGCACCAGGCGCCTGTGGCAGTGTTCGGCGACCGGCTCGCTGCACAGCAACGCAGTGGGCGCCGCGAAGGACGCCCTGTCCAGCATCTCTTCGACCTTGCGTTCCGCCAGCAGCGCGCGGAAGCGGCGCTCGTAGTCGTCCCACGAGAGCTTCTTCTTTTTGAAGCCGTCAAGCATGTCCTTAGTCGGCGCCAACCGCGGCTCGTGGACGTACTCGGCCCCGCACAGTTCCTTCAGAAAGAAAGCCAGGTCGTCGCGTTTCGTGAAACCCGCGAGTTGGGAATCGTTCTTCAGCCGCACGTCGAGCAGGCGCTTGATGCCCGCCTGCCTCAGGATCCCGAAGAATTCCGCGGCTGATCTTCGCGTGAAACCGAGTGTGCAGACTTCCATGCGGGCGCCTCCTCGACTTCGAACAGAAGTTGTTGGCTGCGGTCTTTCGCGGGGACCGCCTCGCGGCGCACGTCAGCCTCAGTCTGAACACGGCCGTCACCGCGGATGTGAAGCACGTTCACGCCACGCTCGGCCAGGACGCGGGCAAGCAGCAGGCGGCGGTGGCATTCCGCGGGGCTCTCCTCACTGCACAGGAGCGCGACGCGCGCGCGGGCGGCCTCTGTGAGCAGTTGCTCAAGGCCGCTGCGGAACCGAGGCGAGGCCGCAATCCGATCGTAGAGCACGTAGCCTTGCGCGTCGTAATACTCCGCCTCGGGCGGGCGCCCGCCAAGCTCCTGACCGAGGTACAGGTACGCCAGCCCCGCGGCGACCAGGACGCGCTTGAGCGGCGCGGCATTGTAGTCCACGGCGAACTTCGAATACGGGCTGGACCGCACGTCCGCCACCAGTTGAACACCGTGTTGTGTCAGCAGGCCCAGAAAATGCTCCACCGGGACATTGGAGTGCCCGAGGGTGTGGATCGTCAGGGCCTTTGCGGGAGACGGTGGCTGCATGAAGGTAGCACCTTCTTGACGACTGCGAGCTGAGCGGGCACCCCCATTATAAACGGGGCACGGCTTTTTCCCCGTCGTTTTGCGGTCCATGCCTTATAGTATCGTGCAGCTTCTTTTTCCGAACCGGTTGAGAGGGACCACACATGCCCCGGAAGCCCCCACGCTCCCAGCCGCACGGCCGCGTGATCGTCGTCGGCAGCACCAACACCGACCTCGTCGTCCACTGCCCCAAGCTGCCGCAGCCCGGCGAGTCCGTTCTCGGCGGCGACCTGCTCACCTTCGCCGGCGGCAAGGGCGCCAACCAGGCCGTCGCCGCCGCGCGCGCCGGCGCCAAGGCATCCTTCATCGGCGCGTTCGGCGACGACGCCTTCGGCCGCGCGCGCCGAGCGGACCTGG
>JAPLOD010000708.1 GCA_026692735.1 Planctomycetota bacterium
CCCCCGCCCTGACGGCCACTGAGCGCACCGTCGCGCCGATCCGGATGCCGAACTCCAACGGCACGATCACGACCTGGTCCGACGAGTAGTGTTCGTACTTGTCCAGTGTGTCCGCTTCTTCTTCGCGCCGCTCGCCCTGCTGAGCCTTGATCTGCTGCTGCAGGACGAAGTTGACCGGCGTGAGCGGCTCGCCGTCAATATCACGGATCGCATCGAAGCGCTTCTCGTCCACGACGCCCACCACGGGAAGCTCCTGCCCAAAGACACGGACGAGCTTCCCGACAGCGTCGGCTCCAAGCCCAAGCTGCGTGGCGACGTGCTGCGGCAGGATCACCGCGCGCTCATCGTCGTTGTCGAACCAGCGGCCGGTGACAAGCGTCTGGTCCACGCCGGTGACTTGCGGCTCAGTGCGGCTCAGGCACAGAAGAGCCACCGCCGTGAACAACACGCTGGGCGCTGCTTTGGCGGACGGCGCCTGCGTCGCGGACCCGACGGCCGAGACGTCAACCTGCGAGAGCTTCCCCGCGAGATCGGAGAAGAACCAGGCCCTGGGCGCCACAGCGTTTTGCGTTCCTGCAGCACGCCGTCCATCCGCGCAATGATCAGCGTGCTGACGGTGGCCACGAGCGCGATGATGATGAAGGCCAGCAGCACGAGCAGCGGCGTCAGCGTGAAACGGAACGCGGGATGCACGGCGGCCAGCACCAGGAAACAGACGGAGAAGATGACGCTCATCCAGATGATCCGTTTCTTGATGGTCCCCGACGCGACGAGCAGCCGCTCGAGGCAGTACGAGAACGGCAGCAGCAGGGCCAGGTAGAAGAGGACGCCGCGGATCATGTTGTTGACCGTGGAGAGCACCTCGGTGTACGCCCTGCCTTCGAGCGCCCAGCCCTTCTCCGCGGCGGTCCGGTACGTCTGGTAGTCACAGCGCGCGAGCGCCGCGCGCGCAGCGGCGAGGTCCAGCCTGGCCTGCTCGTGGAACTCGGTGATGCGCGGGCTGCGCACTCCGTTCTTCTCCAGTCTGGCGATCCGCACCTGGTCCAGGCGCCACATGTCGCCCGCGCCCTGGAGCACCATGGAAGAAATGGTCTTGAGTTCATCCAGCACGAACCCCGCGCCTTCAGGCTTCTCGAGGGCATTGTTGATCAGGATCAGGCGCTTTTCCTGGAAGCCGAGGCCGATGGTCAGCATGACGCGGAGGGTCGGGTCGGCCCACAGCGTGACCATGGACTCCGCGGGGTCCTGCTGCTGCGAATCAACCACGCTCTTGCCGAACTGGAACGGCGCGGCCATCGTCGCGGCTTCGAGGATGGCCACGTCCTTGAGGGGGATGTAGCCGCGCGGGTCGGTCAGCCCCGTCAGCGTGACGCTCCGGCATGGAAAGCTCACGATGTTCAGATGCTGCTCGGCCTTGCGGAGTTCGATGGTCCAGGGATAGTCTTTCTGCCGTGCCATATCCACGGCGTAGACGATCGCCCCGTCCATGGGGAACGACGGCTGCGGGCGCCCACGTGGGGGCGCCCCTACGGCGGGCTGCGTCAGCCCCTGTGCCGCTTTCCCACGCTGGAAGACTCTGTGGTACTCCGCAATCGCGGCAGGATTGGCCTTGCAGAACGGATCCGTGGCCACACCGTAGGCCTCGAGCAGGCAGTTCTGGAATTGCCAGTTGTCGGTGATCTGGATCAGGCCGTCGAACGTGAAGCGGCCCTGAGCGTCGGTCAAGACGGCCGGAATCCCGCGCGTGCCCATGAGGTGCTTGTCGCCGCGCTGCACTTTCAGAAACACGATGGCGCCGTTGAGCGGCTCATTGGGCGTGTAGTCTTTTTCCTGGTCAAGCCAAACCACCCGCCCGCTCAGTGTGGCCCACACGTCAGGCAAGGCGCGAGTGACGAACTGCCCGGACCAGCCCGTCAGCGCTCTGGCGATGGCCGCGAGCCCTGCGCTGCGGCCGGCGGCGGTGGCAAGCTGGCGTTCAAGCACGGCAAGCTGCAGTTGGTCGAACCTGTCGCCGGGAGTATCCACGCGGCGCCGGTCGTCGTTGAGCGTCGCCAGCGTGACGGCGGGAATCCCAGCCAGCACCGGCACCTCGCTTTCGAACGGCGCCTGATAGGGGAAGTACGTCGCCCAGCCCCTGCCGCGCGTCAGGTTGATGCAGTCCACGAAGCCCACAGTGCCGGCGTCCTGGCCGGTGAGCGACTTCGCGTAGCGGTCAAGCTGGTCGCCGAGAACGCTGAACGTCGGCCTGAGCTTGTCCTCGTACTCGCCCCGGAACCGCCCTACGGCAAACACGCCGAACTGTTCCGAGCGCGAAGAGATGTCCAGGCCGACCATGAGGCCCGGCGTGCCCATGCGAGCCAGCAACGGCAGCGCGCCACCGGCGGCGCCGCCCGCCGCCGCATCCTTGTCCTGAGCCGCCGCTCGCCGCATGGCGCTCACGAACTGGACCATCCCGGAGAGCGCCTGGCCGTGGCCGCCCGTGAAGAGGAGGTAGACAGGACGCCGCGTCGGATTGGCGGCGAGGAAGCGCCCCAGTTCAAGCAACGTCGCAGCGCCGCAGGCCTGTTCCGCGCCCGGCGCCAGATCGGGCACCACGCTGATGCTGTCGTAGTACGCATGGAAGACGACCGGCGCCACATCGGGACCGCCCAGCCCTTCGCCGGATTCGCCTTTCGTGATCTGGGCCAGGATGTTCACCGCCCGAGCCGGCTCCCAGCTCATTTGGCACCGGATGGTGGCGGTCGCGGGCCGCTCGCGGGAGAGCAGACCGTCGAGCGCCGGCAGGTCCGTTTCAGCAACGTAATAGCGGGGTATGTTGGCGGCCACGCTCAGGAACTTGTTCCGCGCGGTGTAGCCCGAGCCCTGGTCGTTCGCGCGGAAGACCACGGCCTTCGCGCCGAATTCAGGGATGCTGAGCCATTCGAGATTGGTGGCCCAGTCCATGACAACGAGCGCGCCCGCCACCTGCTTGCCCGCGAGCTCGGCTTCGGTACCGAGGCCCACGCCCGTGAGAGGCCCGGTCAGCCCTTCAGGCGCCGTCTGGCTGGTGCAGGCGAGGTTGGGCCATAGAGGATGGAGGGGAATCCTGACGCTGCCCTGCGGCGTGTCCGCAACCAGCGCGGCTTCGGTCGTACGCGGCACGGGCACCTCGAACTCCTGGGTTTCCACCGCCAGGGCGCCCATGGCTTGGAGTTCCGCGCGAATGTACGCCGCGGCGTCGGCCGCGCCCTGCGTGCCGGTCATGCGGGAGGGGTATTGGCTGAGGGCGCGGAGGTCCCGCTGCAGGCGCTGGAAGTCGAGGTCCTGCTGCGCCGTGCCTTCGCCGGCCTTGGCCGCCGTCACCGCCGCGGGGCGCGGCCGGCCGAGATAGGCGGCCACACCGACCGTCAGCGCGATGCTCAGGATAGCGAACGCGACCCAACGCACGAGCAACACCCCCCTCTCACCGCAGAGACGCAGAGACGCAGAGCAGAATGTAGAATTCAGAATTCACAATGCAAAATTGGATGGTTTCAGTTTTCATTTTGAATTTTGCCTTTTGCATTCCGCTTATCCCCAGAAGTGATAGACGGGGACACTGTAGATGGCCCCGTAGATGCCCCACAGGCTGCCCACCGTGAATTCCCCCAGCACCAACCCGACAAAGAACGGCATCGCCTTGCGGTACGCCACCGCGCCGCCATAGCGCGTGATGATGACCTTGGCGAGCCAACCCAGGAAGATGCAGGCCCACAGCTTGCTCATGGACCAGGATGTGGCGGTCGCGTAGCCGACGGGATGCCAGGCCCACCAGGTGAAGGCGGTGCGCATCCAGCCCAGGAAGAGCGTGAACAGGACGCCGATCACGGTGGCCACGGTCGCGGAGGTCCGCGGCTTTTGCGGGAAGGACAGCCAGCTCTCCATCGTGGTCCACGCCTCGGAGGAGAAGGCGTTGCCCGCCGGCCTGCCGCTGTAGCCGTGAACGTACAACGCGTGCAGCAGCGCCCAGAACGCCGAGAGCATGCCGACAACGACGGCAATGCCGATGGCCACCATCATGGTCCTCGAGACGAGTTTCTTGAGCTGCGCGATCTTCAGGCCTTCCATGCTGTGCGCGGAGAAATGCGCCCGATAGGCGCGGTTGAACCAGAAGAAGAACGAGAATGCGGTCAGGTCGCCCTGGCGGACGTTGGCGGTGCCCAGGGCGTTGGTGAGGATCACGCCGGGGCCCATGGCGTGGAGGTCGTGCGCGGGAGGCCCAAGCTCAGCGCGCATGCGGGCGATGGCCAGCGAGTACAGGAAGAAGATGATGAAGAAGAAGACCATCATGTGCGGCGACCCGCCCAACGCCATGCCCCCGCACACCAGGATCAGGCAACTGATCAGGAACAGGACCAGTGTCGTCCGGTAGCGCAGCGGCTCGCCGCTCTCGTCCGCGCCGCCGGGCTGGCCGCGCACCGTCCGCCACACCGCGGCCAGGTGCCGGCGCGAGAGCCACAACGCCAGCAGGCCGAGCGCCAGGTATCCGCCGCCGGCCTGTTCATTGGGGAAGGGAAACCCGGGGAGCTCGTGGATGCCGATGGCCGCGGTGATCACTATCTGCGCCTTGAAGAAGATGAAAAAAAACCAGCAACTGAAGGCCAGGTCGGCGGGCAGGAAGAAGGTCAGGCCGATGACGAACGGGTACAGGTTCATCTCGGTCCAACCGATCGCGTTCCAGGGCCGTTCCACGAAGTACTCGCGGAACTCGAACGCCTTCACGATCGGGATTTCCGGAATCGTGGGCTTGAGGTAGTGAAAGCCGTTCACGACGTCAATGAACGCCGTGATGCCGAACCCGGCCCAGAACAGGCGGCTCTTGAGCAGACCGCCGACGTTCGAGGCGAGAATGAGCGGGATCTGGATGATGGGGAAGCTGAGCCGCTCGCGTTCCGTCCAGGGCTGGCGGAAGAAGACATTGATGCAGAACAGCGCCGTCATAAGCGCCAGAAGGAAGACGCTCCAGAACGCCAGCGGCGCGGCCCACGCCGCGAGAATCTTCGGCTGGTACAGCCAGGTGTGGCCCACCGCCAGCCCGCTGGTCGCTTCCTTGTCGGTCACGATGGCCCAGCTTGGCAGGTGCGGCAGGAGCAGCGTGTCCCAGCGGTTCTGCGGATTGGCGTTGTACGCCGGGTACGTCAGCATGGGGACCAGAATCTGGAGGAGATCGTGGCTGCACAGCGTCCCGGCCACGGACAGCATCACGTAGATGGTGAGGATTTCCGAGGGGCTGAGCGCCTTCGCCGGCCAGTACCGCCTGACCGCGAGGTTCAGCAGGGCGACAAGGAATACGGTGAACGTGACGTGGAAGAAGAGCGAGATCGCGGTCGAGTGGCCGGTGTACCAGATCAGCTCCGCCTGCACCACCCACATCGCCAGGACCGGCATGAGGGCGCACGCGATGGCGATGGCGCGAAGCGTCACGAACCTGGGAGGCTCGGCGCCCGGCGCAAGGCTGTCCGGGCTTTCCGTCAGATCGAGCTTCTCGGAGTCGCTTAGCATCATCCAGTCCGTTGGTACGTTTTGTTACGCTTCCTCCAGCGGGCGCACATGGCGATGACTCACGCGGATTCGTTCAGCTTGCTCCGGGAAAGATAGGCGGATATGCGAACGCGGTCAATGAGCGAAAACAATCACAGGCCGGTGGCATTCCGCCTGGTGGCCTACTTGGCGGCGGGCGGGAAGAGCTGGAACTCCTCGATGGTCGGCACCTCGCTGGCCTTGAGGATGTTGAGCCTGAAGCACCGGGCCGTGACGGGAGTGAAGTCCAGCGTCTTCTCGCCGGCAATCGTCGTGCCCTTGGCCAACGCCTTCCAGTTCTCGCCGTCCTTGTACTCGACGACGAACTCCTGCGTGCGATGGAACCCGAGCTCCTGGATCACCGCGCGGCCGACCTGCGTCTCTTTCTCCAGGTCAACCTCGATCCAGCCGCTCCGCGCATCGGGCGCGGCGCCCCAGCGAGTGGATTCGTCGCCATCGAGCGCCTTGTCGGCCTCGTAGCCCGGCGCGTTCCATACGCTCGAAGCCTTGGCGGGCTTGCCGTTGGAGAGCGCCACCGGCGGCGGAGGCGGAGGGTTCTTTATCATCTCGCCGACCTTGCGCAGCGTTGTGACGTCAATCTCGCGCAGCTTGCCTTCGTAGTTCGGCCCGACATCGGCAGAGAAGATGTTGCCGAACTTCACTGCGCCGAGGTAATCCTTATAGAGCTTCTCGGCGGGCATGCACAGGTTGTCGTGCACCGGCAGGGAGTAGAACCACATCGCGCCGCCTTGGTGCGGCGGCTGGATTGGATACGTGAACTCGGCCAGCAGGTAGCCCTTGTGCTTCGCTTCGTTGTCCTTGTTGTAGGAGGCGGCGCTGAGATTCCCCAGCGGGCCGGGCTTGCCGCATTCGCGCAGGCTGACCTCGCCGGCCGGCGCGCCGTGGTTGTAGCCGATCAGCGTACCGGGCTGGCATTGGTGGCACCACTCGACCGTCTCCTTGTGGCCCAGGCCCCCGTCGCCGACTGCGTGATCGAACCAGATGTATTCCACGGGGCCGTACTCGGTCAGGAGTTCCTTGAGCTGCGCCTTCTTCATCTCGGGATTGCTGCCGCCGCCGCCGCCCGCGCCGTCCTTGGCGCCCGGCCAGTTCCAGTCCCCCTCGGAGAAATACAGCGCCAGCTTGACGCCGGACTTATCGCAGGATTTCCGGAGCGCGGCGAGAACGTCCTTGCCCAATGGCGCCTTGGTCACCTTGCGGTCCGTGGTCTTCGTGTCCCAGAGGCAGAAGCCGTCGTGGTGCTTGGTCAGGAAGAGGATGTAGCCCATGCCGGCTTCCTTGGCGGTCTGCGCCCACTGGTCCGTGTCGCAGCCGGTGGCCTTGAAGAAACCGACATCCTTGACGCCCGGCGTCCATTCCTTGCCGGAGAAGGTGCTGAAGGACCAGCATATGAACATGCCCCACTTCAGGTTCTTCAGCTCTTCGGCCCGTTTGGCCATGTCCACGCTTTCGGCCGCCGCGAGCTGCGCGCACGCGCACACGATGGCCGCGCCAATGATAGTGATTCTCAGTCTCATTCGCATCTGCCCTCCTTCTGTGCCGACGTCCGGCGCAAGGGTCTGCAACTCATTGGCCTCCGGCTCTAGAGAATACACTTGACCGTGCCACAAGAGACAGGAAATATCCTACCGAAGCGATCCACGGCACGCCTTCGGAGAGACTCCCGTGACCAGACTGGCGACACAGGCAGGAGCGCTCATCATGACACTGGCCATCTCGCATTCCCTGTTCGGCGCGTCCGCCGACCCGCAGAAGCTGCAGACGTTCCGCGTCGAGGGGCTGAAGAACGCCGCCTGCGGCACGGTGTACCCCGCCACAGGCCTTGAGCAAGGCGGCATGCCGCTCGGCGGCCTTGGCACGGGCTACCTCTGCGTTGACCCCGATGGCCGCCTGGGCAAGACGGCGATCTTCAACCGCTATCCCGCGCCGATCGTCCTTGGCCAGCCCTTTCTGTTTCTGACGCTGGGCGAGCGCCGGCTGACGCTCGCCACCCCGAAGAACGGCGTCGGCGACGTCAAGGCCGTTCACTATTTTGGCCACTTCCCCGTGGCTGACGTGCAGTTCGAGATAGACGCGCCACTGAAGGTTGAGCTGCGCGCGTACAGCCCGTTCATCCCGGGGGATGCTGCCGAGTGCAACACGCCCGCCGCGGTGTTCGAGGTCTCCCTGACCAATCTCGCGGAGAAGGCGCAGAGCGCCACGCTGACGTTCTCGCCGGGAGGCTTCCCGAAAGGCGAGGCGCAGCAGTTCGCGCTGGAAGGCTGGTCGGGCGTGCAGGTGACCCACAAGCCGATCGAGGGCTTGCCGGGATGGGTGCGCCATACGTACGCGCTCGCCGTCCAGAACGGCTCCGCGGAATCGGACGAGAAAGGCGCGCGCGTCTCCGCGAGCTGCGACCTGAAGCCCAACGAGCGCGGCACCGTGCGTTTCGTGCTGGCCTGGCACCAGCCCTACCTGCGCGAAGGCTCCGGCCGCGTCGAGAAGCACAAGTACGCCGAACGTTTCGCCGATGCGAAGGCCGTTGCAGGCCGGGCCGCGGCGAAACACCAGGAGTGGCTGCGGCGCGTGCTGGGGTGGCAGGACGTCGTCTACGGCTCGGACCTGCCCGACTGGCTCAAGGAGGAACTCGTCACCGTCCCCTACACGCTCACGAAGAATTCGACGTGGCTGGCGAAGACGCGCGCCGACGACTGGTGGGGCGAAGAAGGACTGTTCCTCGTCAACGAAAGTTTTTCGACGTGCGCCGTCAGCGAAACGATGCCGTGCCGCTTCTTCGGACACTGGCCGGCGCTGTTCTTCTTTTCCGAGCTGGAACTGACGACGCTGAAGGCAATCCGGCATTTCCAGTTGCGCGGCGGCGAGCCGCCGTTCTGCTTCGGGCTCGGCTTCGCGATCCGCGATCCCCGCTACCACTGCCAGCACACCTGCGGCGCGGGCGAGTACGCGCAGATGATCTACCGCTACTACCTGCGCACCGGCGACGAGCAGTTCCTGAAGGACTTCTGGGAATCCGCTCGCGACTCCATCCGCTTCATGCAGTGGCTCGACCGCGACGGCGACGGGCTCGTCGAGGACCACCCGCACAACATCGAGGGCGAGTCGTTCCCCGGCAACAACCCGCTCGACCAGTGGCCGTGGCACGGCGCCAGCAGCTACACCGCGGGCAAGGGACTGGCGACGCTGGTCTGCGGCATCAAGATGGCGGAACTGGCCGGCGACAAGGAGCAGGCCGCGAAGTGGCGCGAGGCGCTCGAGAGAGGCCGGAAGGCTTACGACGAGAAGCTCTGGACCGGGTCCTACTACCGTACCTATATGGGCGACGCGGCTCACAAGCCCAATGACTCCTGCTTCTCTGCGCAACTCAGCAGCGTCTGGTGCACGCGCGTCCTCGGGCTTGACGATCCGCTCCCCAAGGACAGGATCGAGAAGGCGCTCGATACCATCGCCCGCCTGAATATCCCCGCCTCGCCCTTCGGCATGATGGACGCGGTCTTCCCCGACGGCAAGCCGTGCACCGAGGCCAAGTGGGCGAACGACATCTTCATCCAATGCAACGCGACCGCCGCAATGGTCTACCTGTACTGCGGCCGCCGCGCGGAGGGCGAAAAGGCCGCCAAGACCATGCTCGATACGATCTTCCGCGGCCCGCACGCGATGCCGTGGTCGCAGCCCTGCGGACTCAGTTCGGCGACCGGCGGGACCTGCCACGGGCACGACTACTACGACCACATGGTGGTGTGGAGCTACCCGCTCGCGTTCGCGGGGCAGGACATCCGCGCCGGCTGTGCGAAGGGCGGCTTGATCGCCAGGATGCTCGAAGCCGCAAGCCCCAGGTAGCCGTCAGCGCTCCCGCAGTTCGGCCACGGACTCGATCAGCGCCCGCACGTTCGCGAACGGGAAGCCGTTGTCAATCTCGACGTAGAACCACGCGCCGCCGTCGGCAACGCGGAACGTCTCCGCCGTGCGCGCGACAGCCGCGCGCACCTCGTCCGGCGTGCCGAAGGTCATCAGGTGCGAGCGGTCCGGCTGGAGCGCCACCGCCAGCTTCAACGCGCGCAGGCGTGCCGCCAGCTCGCGCTCGTCGTACAGTGGAAGCTGCGGCCAGATCGCGGCGGCCCCGAGTTCCGCGATCTCGTCGAGCAGACCCGCGACGTTTCCACACGAGTGGAAGAAGACCTTCTTCCCCGCCTTGTGAATCGGCTCCATCAGGCGCTGGTAACGCGGCCTGAAGAAACGCCGCCACGTGCGCGGCGAGAGCATCAGACCTTGCTGCGTCCCAAAGTCGTCGCCAAGCTGGACCGCGTCCACGCCGCGCTTGAGAAGCTGCGCGATCACCTGAAGCTGGTACTCCACGATCGTGTCGGCCAGCCGGTGGATGCGCGGCTCGTCCGCCTCGATGTCCATCAGCACATCCTCGAACCGCCGCACCGCACGGAGCACCTCGAAGACGCTGACCCAGCCGCTCTTCAGGAAGTGCTTCTCCTGGTGCTCGCGGGCCTGAACCTGCTCGCGGCGGAAGTCCTTCCCCGCAGCGCGGGGCGAAGGAGGCGGGCGGAAACGCTTGAGGCCGGCCCAGTCGTCGAGCGGGCGCTGCACGGGATGCCCCGCCACGCCGAAGATATGGTATTCCCACAGCACGCCCCAGATGTCTTTCCGGAACGTGTGGTATTTCCCGTTCGCGTCCACGCTGCCGGGTTCTGGCTGCGGGATGGGAGCGCCGCGGAAGTCGTCGCCGAAGTCCTGCGCATGACGCCGCCACAATTCCCTGAGGCGCTCGCGGTGTTCGTACAGCCCGGCCGGCGAGGGATGGTATTCGACCGGCACGACGTCGGGCTTCCGGAATTCGAGCGCCGCGAAGACACGGTCTCTGGGCAGCATGGTCACCGGTTCTTCCCCTTCTTCGCCAGCTTCGCAGCGGCCCGCCGTCGCGTCGCGCGTCTTCGTCTGCCGGCGCAACGGACAGCGCGCCGCGGTCGCGCTTTCGCCGGTCGCGCAGGGCGCGGCAGGACCGCCAGCACGGCAGCGTGGACACGAGCCGCATGGGCCAAAGCGCTGACGGCCGTTCTGTGATCCGGCCAGAATTCAGTGTCGTAGCGAAGCTCAACCGCGTATGGCGTGAGATCATCCAGGGCCGGAATGTCCAGCGCCAGCGCGGGGGCGACGACTCGCGCCTCCTCCGCCAGTCTTCCCAGGTTGTGGGTGTGGGCAATGGGCGCGCCATAGTACGCCAGCACTGCCTTCAGGCTCTTCTCCGCGGCCTGTTGCGCGTGAAAGCACGCCGTATCGTAGGCACCGCGGCCGCCAGTGATCCGCCGGCCGCCCGCCAGATCGCTCGCGGCCTTCCGCAGCCAGCCGCGTGCGAGGTCAGCGGGGGTGTTCATAGAGCACCTTACCTTCGCGCAGCGCCGTGGTGACGAAGTGGTTGGCGACGCCGGCCCAGGCGGCAATCTCGCTGGGACTCCACACCACGATGTCCACGCTGGGAAAGAACTCGCTCGCCACGTGGTAATACTTCGGCGAACGTTTGTGCCGCGGGAGCCGCGATCGCTCGACAATCAGGAGGTCAAGGTCGCTGTCGGCGCGGGCACGGCCGCGTGCTCGCGAGCCAAACAGCACGATCTTCAGAGGGTTGCCGGCGCGCAGGATGCCCCTCACGAGATCCTGCAGCATCTCGGATGTCACGCGCGGGAAGCGGTACGCCGCGACTTGCGTGCAGCCGTTCCGTGCATTGCCGGATGTGTTCCGTCGCGAAGCCACGGCCCGATTCCCCTTTGCGCCGGACCCCGGGTTCTGAAGAGGCCGGGACAGCCGTCCTATGGCCGCGCCGCTCCCTTCTTCCGTCTACCGTTGCCCGGCCTGACCTCCAGTTCCGTCACCAGCATAACGTCAACCCAACTGAAAGTGTTGTCTCTCTGGAAGATGCCCACCGTTCGTCCCGTGGGCGCAACGGCCATCATCTCCGGATGGTCCACGGGGATGCTGCGTCCATCGGCCAGGCGGACGATGAAACGCTGGAACGGCCGTGCCTGATGCAGTTCGCGTAATCGGTCGAGGGTCATCGTACCTCCCTCCCACCCGTTCCATTGTACCCCATTCCCTGTACCGCACAACGCCGGCGGCAAAGAGAACCCCCCGCGGCCCTCCGGCCGCGGGGCGCTTCGCCAATGACAATTGACCACTGACGACTGACTACTTCTTCCCCTTCTTCGCTTTCTCCTCGACCACGGCCTGCGCCGCCGCCAGCCGCGCGATGGGCACGCGGTAGGGCGAGCACGAGACGTAGTTCATGCCGACGCGGTGGCAGAACTTGACGCTTTCCGGATCGCCGCCGTGTTCGCCGCAGATGCCGACCTTCAGCTTCGGGCGGGTCTTCCGGCCGCGCTCGATCCCCATCGCGATCAGCTCGCCCACGGCCGTCTGGTCCAGCGTCTGGAACGGATCGGCGGGCAGCAACCCGGCCTTCAGGTAGTCCGGCACAAAGCTGCCGATGTCGTCGCGGCTGAAGCCGAACGTCATCTGCGTCAGGTCGTTGGTGCCGAAGGAGAAGAACTCCGCGGTCTGCGCCATCTCGCCGGCCTTCAGCGCCGCGCGCGGGATTTCGATCATGGTGCCGTAGAGGTACGGGATCTTCTTCATGCCGAATTTCGCGGCAACCTCGCGGTGGATGAGCTGGACCATCTCCGCCTGGTGGTCGAGCTCCTTCTTGTCGCAGGTGACGGGGATCATGATCTCGGGCAGCGCCTTCTTGCCTTCCTTGATGAGCTCGGCCGTCGCCTCAAAAATCGCTCGCACCCACGTCTCGCTGATCTCGGGGTACGTGACGCCCAGGCGGACGCCGCGGTGCCCCATCATCGGGTTCGACTCGTGCAAGTCCTCCGCGCGCTTGGCCAGGCCTTCGAGCGAGATGCCCAGCGCCTGCGCCAGCTTCTGCCGCTCGTCCTCGCGGTTCGGCACGAACTCATGCAACGGCGGGTCCAGCAGGCGGACCGTGACCGGCAGGCCGGCCATGGCTTCGAGCGTGCCCTTGATATCGCTCTTGATGAACGGGAACAGCTCGCCCAGCGCCTTGCGCCGCTCCTGCGCCGTGCCGCTGCAGATCATCTTGCGCAGCAGGAACAGCGGCTGTTCGGCGCCTTTGCCGTAGAACATGTGTTCCGTGCGGAACAGCCCGATGCCTTCGGCGCCAAACGCGCGGGCCTTGGCGGCGTCGGCCGGGCTCTCGGCGTTGGCGCGGACGCCCAGGGCTCTGACGCTGTCGCAGATCTTCATGAACTGCGTGAAGCTCGGGTTGTCCTCGTTGCCCACCATCGGTAGCTTGCCCGGATACACGACGCCCTTCGTCCCGTTCAGGCTGACCCACTCGCCTTCCTTGATCGTCACGCCGCCGGCGGTGAACGTCTTGGCGTGCACGTCCACCTTGATCTCACTGGCGCCCACGATGCAGCACTTGCCCCAGCCGCGGGCCACCAGCGCCGCGTGGCTGGTCATGCCGCCGCGAGCCGTCAGGATGCCGGTCGCCGCGCGCATGCCTTCGACGTCCTCCGGGTTGGTCTCCTCGCGCACGAGAATGACCTTGACGCCCTTCTGCGCCTGCGCCACCGCGTCGTTGGCCGTAAACACGACCTGCCCCGTCGCGCCGCCCGGACCCGCGGGCAGCCCCTTGGCGATCGTCTTCGCCTGCTGCTCGGCCTTCGGGTCGAGGATCGGATGGAGCAACTCGTCCAACTGGGCCGGCGTGACGCGCAGCACCGCTTCGGCGCGCGTGATGAGCCGCTCACCGACCATGTCCACGGCCATGCAGACTGCGGCCGGGCCATTGCGCTTGCCGGAACGGGTCTGGAGCATCCAGAGCTTGCCGTCCTCGATGGTGAACTCGAGGTCCTGCATGTCGCGGAAGTACTTCTCGAGCCTGTTGCGGACCGCGACCAGTTCCTTGTAGGTCTCCGGCATGGCCTGTTCCAGGCTGGGCAACTGGCCGGCGCTGGCTGTGCGGGTCGTTTCGTTGAGCGGGTTCGGCGTGCGGATGCCCGCGACGACGTCTTCGCCCTGCGCGTTGACGAGCCATTCGCCGTAGAAGACGTTCTCGCCGGTGGCCGGGTTGCGCGTGAACGCCACGCCCGTCGCGCTGCGCTCGCCCATGTTGCCGAAGACCATGGCCTGGACGTTGACCGCGGTGCCCCATTCGTCGGGGATCTTCTCGATGCGCCGGTAGGACACGGCGCGCCTGCCGTTCCATGACTGGAAGACGGCCGTGATGCCGCCCCGGAGCTGTTCCTGCGCGTCGTCCGGGAAATCCTTGCCCAGCACCTCCTTGACCTTGGCCTTGTAGATTTCGATGAGGCCCCTGAGGTCAGCGCCGGTCAGGTCAGCGTCGCTCTTGTAGCCCTTCGCTTCCTTCACCTTCTTGAGTTCCGCTTCGAGTTGCTGGCGCACGCCCTTCCCCTCGGCCGGCTCAACGCCCGCGGCCTTCTCCATCACCACGTCGGAGTACATCTGGATGAGACGCCTGTAGGAATCCAGCACGAAGCGCTCGTTCTTCGTCTTGGCGATAAGGCCCGGGATGGTCTGGCTGGTCAGCCCGATGTTCAGCACGGTTTCCATCATGCCCGGCATGGACTTGCGCGCGCCCGAGCGGCAGGAGACCAGCAGGGGGTCGGCCCCTGCGGGAACGGGCAGGCCGAGCCCCGCCATCTCCGCCAGGCCGGCGCCCTTGCCGCCGAGCAGGTTGCGCTGAGAGCCTTTGCCTTCGGCCTTGCCGCCGCCGAAGAAGTACACGCGTTTCGCCATCGGATGGGTTCTCCTCTTGTGGCCCCGGCGCGCCGTGAACCGGGCCGGGGCAAACGAACTCGTCACGGGCACAAAGAACTCCCGCGCGTCAAGTAGCGGCCATCCCGGCCGATACTGTAACTGCGTGACGCGGATGGGGTTTTCAGCCGCACATCGGCAGTGCCCGAATCAGCTAAGACTTCTAGCAACGGAGCCACGGCGCGTCAAGCGATGTCGTCCCCTTGCCCTGGCATCCTTGCCGTGGCCGTTGCCCAGTGCGCCGCCGTCCGATCACCCGATCACCCTCTGTCCAAGACTGCACCATCGTGCACAATCCGTGGGTGGCCCCGAAAGGCGCTTCAGCGCTTTTCGGGGTGCCGCAGGCACACCCAACCCCGAGCAGTGATCGCAATGACCCAATGACCACTTGGCGCCCTTGGCGTCTTGGCGGTTTCGGTTCACTCGCAAATCGGCAATCGAAAATCGGAAATCCGCGCCCGGCCCGGTTTCCCCTGTCGCCCCGTCGGGACGAGCCAGGGTGTATATGTTTCGAGCCAAACTCTTTCTTAACTGTACCCCATTACACGCCTAATGCAAGCCAGTTCCAGAAGAATCGTGTGATCGTGTAATATAGCACCGCAGAATCCTTTGCAGTAGAACTCCCACAGCCGCAACCACGAACCGCAAACACCAGACCTAAACCCTAAACCCTGAACCCTCTTCCCCCCCATGCCCGCCGCCCACCGTGAAATCCGTGGTACAATCGAGGCATGTATCGAACTCTTGCCTGTCTCTTGCTCGCCTGCGCGCTGGCCTCTGGCGCTGACGCGCAGCCGCAGGCCGCGTTCCTCCTCTGGGACGGCCACGAATCCATCGAGCGCTACGCCCAGCGCGCCAACCTGCCGCCGGCGAAGACACTGGACCTTGGCAACGGCGTGAACCTGGATCTCGTTTTCATCCCCGCTGGCAAGTTCGTCATGGGCACGCCGGAACCGAAGCCCGTGGATGAGGACGGCTTCCGTAAGAAGATCGTCGTCGGTACGGCCGTCTTCGCCGTGGGCATCGGCGTCCTGTTGGTTCTCATCGGGACGGTCATCATCCGTGCCATCCGCCAGCGCCACAGGCCGCAGTATTCCCTGGCGCGGTTCATCGTGATGACCGTCGCGGCTGGCGTTGGCGTGATGGGCGGGATGCACTGGTGGTTTTCAACGCGCGCGCTGGCGCAGGCGCAGGCCGAGTACACGGCGGCGGACTTCCGTTACGGGAATGCTAATGACACGGAGAAACCCGCGCATGAGGTCACGCTGACCACGCCGTTCTATCTTGGGAAGTACGAGGTGACGCAGGAACAGTACGTGCAGGTCATGGGCACGAACCCGAGCCGCTTCAAGGGCGCGAATCTGCCGGTCGAAAGCGTCTCATGGGATGAGGCGCAGGAGTTCTGCAAGAAGGCCAGCGAGAAGACCGGCCAGAGCGTGCGCTTGCCCACCGAGGCCGAATGGGAGTTCGCCTGTCGAGGCGGAACAACGACGACATACTACAGTGGCGATGCCGAGGCCGACCTGGCGCGAGCCGCGTGGAGCGGCGCGAACAGCGGCAGCAAAACACACCCCGTCGGCCAGAAGACTCCGAACGCCTGGGGCCTGTACGATATGCACGGCAACGTGTGGGAGCGGTGCATTGATTACGTGCAAGAGCAGTACATCCCGCAGCCAGCCGTGGACCCGCAAGGGCCGCCCCAAGGCCAAGACCGTGTGGCACGGGGCGGGTCCTGGTCCGGTAATCCCGTAAGCTGCCGGTCTACAAGCCGTGGCAGGTGCTTGCCCAATCTCCGGCGCGACTACCTCGGCTTTCGGGTGGTGGTGGTGTTGGCTCCCAGCGCGCCGTAGCTCCGCCATCCACTATCGCCGCGCGCAGGGCAATCCCCAATCGGCAATCGCCAATCGTCAATCGTCACCGCCGTTCCAGCGCCCCGTTGAGCGTGCACGTTCCCTTCGCCTCCGTCTTCAGTTCCACGACTTTCTCGCCGTAACGGAGCTTGCACGGCAGCCCCAGCTTGGAACGGACCGTCAATTCGGTCAGCTTGCCGTCCTGCCACGCAAGGTCCACGTCGAAGCCGCCGCGGGCACAGAGGCCCTTCGCCGAACCCGTCGCCCAGGCTTTCGGCAGCGCGGGCAAGAGCTGCACGTCGCCCATGTGGCTCTGCACCAGCATCTCGGCGATCCCCGACGCGCCCCCGAAGTTGCCGTCAATCTGGAACGGCGGATGCGCATCAAAGAGGTTCGGGAACGTGTTGCCCGCCAGCGCCTCGACGATCATCTTGTGAGCGTGGTCGCCGTCCAGCAGCCGCGCCCAGAAGTTGATCTTCCACGCCTTGCTCCACCCCGTGCCGCCGTCCCCGCGGAAGAGCAGCGACTGCTTCGCGGCGGCGAATTCCTTCGGCGTGGCCGGCGTGATGTCCCACCCCGGGTACAGGCCCCACAGGTGCGAGCAGTGCCGGTGGTCGTTCTTGGGGTTGTCCTTGTCCTCAAGCCATTCCTGGAGTTGCCCGTGCTTGCCAACCTGGTTCGGCGCGATCTGCTTGCGCATCTCGGCCAGCTTCGCAGCGAAGTCCTTGTCCACGCCGAGAATCCCCGCCGCCTCGATCGTGTTGCCGAACAGATCGCGGATGATCTGGTGGTCCATCGTCGGCCCCATCACCAGCCCGCCCTGCTCCGGTGAATTCGACGGCCCGCTGATCAGCCAGCCGGTCTTCGGGTCCTTCACGAGGAATTCAGTGAAGAAGACCGCCGCGTCCTTCATTGCCGGATACGCGCGCCTGGCGAGGAACTCCTTGTCGCCCGTGAACTGGTAGTGCTCCCACAGATGGTGGCACAGCCACGCGCCGCCGACGACCCACATGCCGTGGTTCGAATGGTTGATCGGCGCCGTCCCGCGCCACAGGTCTGTGTTGTGGTGCAGCACCCAGCCGTTGCAGCCGTAGTGCGCCTGCGCCGTCTTACGGCCGGTGACGACGCAGTCCTCAATCATCGCGAAGAGCGGCTCGGCGCATTCGGAAAGGTTCGTCACTTCCGCCGGCCAGTAGTTCATTTCCGTGTTGATGTTCACCGTGTACTTACTGCCCCACGGCGGATCGGTCTTGTCATTCCACAGCCCCTGCAGGTTCGC
>JAPLOD010000709.1 GCA_026692735.1 Planctomycetota bacterium
GTCGGCGTCGCCGACCCGGATGCTCCGCAGGGAGACTTCGAGGCGCTGAAGGCTCACGTGGCGGGCAAACGCAGCGTCCTGGCCGGGCACAGCGGGGTCGGGAAGTCGTCGCTGCTGCTGGCGTTCGACAAGGCGCTCGACACCGACGTCGTGCCGATCAGCGAAGTGTCCGCGCACAGCGGCAAGGGAGTCCATACGACGACGCACGGGCGGCTTTTCGAGGTTGCTCTGGGCGAGGGGCGGCGCGCGGAGATCGTGGACACGCCGGGGGTGCGCGAGTTCGCTCCCGCGGATACGGACCGGCGCAGCCTGTGGGCGTGGTTTCCGGAGCTGGCGCGGCTGCAGGGGCAGTGCGAGTACGCCAACTGCACGCACTTTCACGAGAAGAACTGCGCGGTGCTGGCGGCGGTGGAGCGCGGCGAGATTCATCCGCGTCGGCACCAGTCGTACGTGCGGATCTACCAGACGCTGCCGGGGTAAGGGCGGCGCTTGGGGACGGGGCGTACGCGAGAACGTGAGGGGCCGGGTTATGGCTTCTAAACGCGGCAGGAAAACCTCCAAGCGGCGGTCTGCGTCAGTTCTCGCGCAGCCTGCGCGAGAACTTGCCGCCCAGCTCAAGCCGATTTCGGCACAAGCTGTGCCGAAAACTCTCCCACAGCCTGGCGGGGAGATTGTGACGCAGCCTGCGGCAGAATTGCCCCCCGGCTATAGCGCATTCCTCGAAGACCTGAAGGCTCGCATCCGCACAGCGCAAGTGAAGGCGGCGCTGTCGGTCAGCCGCGAACTGATACGGCTGTACTGGGACATCGGCAAATCCATCGTCGAACGCCAACGGGCCGAGGGATGGGGGAAGTCCGTTGTCGAGCGGCTGGCCGCCGATCTGCAGCGCGAGTTTCCCGGAATAGCCGGGTTCTCGTCCCAGAACATTTGGCGAATGCGGGCCTTCCATCTTGCCTGGACTGATGAAATTCTCTCGCAGCCTGCGAGAGAATCAGGGGCAGCAGAACTCTCGCAGCTTGCGAGAGAAGCCGATGGCCGGAATCTGCCACAGGCTGTGGCGGAAATCCCCTGGTTCCATAATGTCGTTCTCGTCTGGAAGCTGAAGAACCCCGCGGAACGCCTGTGGTATGCGCAGAAAACCATCGAGCACGGCTGGTCCCGCGCCATCCTCGTCCACCAGATTGAGCTGGACCTGTACGCCCGCCAAGGCAAAGCGATCACCAACTTCAAAGCCACGCTGCCGCCGCCGCAGTCCGATCTGGCGACGCAGATCATCAAAGACCCCTACAACTTCGATTTTCTCACGCTCGCCGGCGACGCCAGGGAACGGGAGCTGCAGCAGGGCTTGCTGGCTCACGTCCGCAAGTTCCTCCTGGAAATGGGCGCGGGCTTCGCCTTCGTGGGGGAACAGTACCACCTGGAAGTCGGCGGGGAGGACTTCTACCTGGACGTCCTGTTCTACCACCTGAAGCTGCGCTGCTATGTGGTGATTGACCTGAAGGCGAAGCAGTTCCAGCCGGAGTTCGCGGGAAAGATGAACTTCTATCTCTCCGCCGTGGACAACCTGCTCCGCCACCCGGACGACAAGCCCTCGATCGGCTTGATCCTCTGCAAGACCAGGAACAGGATCGTCGCCGAGTATGCTTTGCAGGATACCAACAAGCCCATCGGCGTCAGCGAGTATAAGCTGACGCGAGCGATACCGGCGGAGCTGAAGACCAGCCTGCCGACCATTGAGGAACTGGAAAAGGAACTGGCTGGCGGCGGCCGGGCGAGTAATAGGTGACGGGGGCGGTGGGCGATGCGTAGGTTTCGGGCGTGGTCTCTTGTCGCAGTGGTTCTGAGCGTTGCCGCCTGGCGGATCGCGGGCGGAGAGCCGACGGCGCTGATTGAGACCAGCTTCGGCGCGGCTGACACGTACGCGGCGATTCCGGCCACGGAGAAGAACGAGCGCATCAGCGGGGCGCTGCCGGCGGGCTGGCACGACAATTCGAGCTGGGCGAAGGTGTGGGTGGACTACCAGCGCGTGGACGAAGAGCAGCGTGCGTTCCTGCGCGTCAGAGTCGTGCGGAACGAGGAGGGCAACTGCCAAGTCTCCTACGCGCTGCCGACGATCGAGGCGGAGAGTTTCTACCGGCTCACCCTGACGGCGCGCAGCCGCACGGCGACGCGCGTGCAGTTCGGCATCCGGCAGGCCGGGGCACCGTACAGTTTCCTGTGGGACGCGTCCGAAGCGTTCAAAGGGACGTGGCAGGACCGCGCGTATGAGTTCCGGCTGGACAAGCGCCCGGAGCGAATCGGTTTCTGGATCGTGGTCAGCGGGACCGGCGAGCTCGATCTGGCGCGCTTGCGCCTGGTCCAACTCACGCGCGAGCAGCTCATCGAGGACCTCAAGACGCAGCACGCCGGCAGCCCGAAGAACCTGCTGCGCATTTCGCGGCTGCCGCTGGGCCTGCAGAGCGGGTGGAGCCTGTCGCGCGAGGATTCCGACGGGGACGACGTGGAGATCGCCGCCGACGAGAGCATGGTGGGGCCGAGCAGTGCGCCGGCATTGCGGATAAGCCGGAAGAGTTCGCTGCTGGTGCCGCTGGCGCAGGCGTTCGGGCAGGACGAGGGGCCCGCGCGCCCCGTGCAGCTCTACAGCGCGCCGTTCGCCGTCCCGCTGGCGTTCGACACGCACAGCGCCAGCGCGTACGTGCGCGGCGAGGGCAAGGGGAAGCTGGCCGTCGTGTGCGACAACCGGACGCTGGCGCAGAAGCCGTTCGAGCTGACGGCGACGTGGCAGCGCGTGGCGGTGAAGTTCAAGCCGATGCTGATGGCGCGCGCGCATGTGCTGCGCATCGAGTGCACCAGCAAGCTGTGGCTGGACGCTCTGCAGGTCGAACGCGGCGGCGAACCCACGGAGTACGCTTCACAGGCGCAGTGCGAGGTGGCGCTGGCCTGCGATTCGCCCGCGCGCGTGCAGTTCGACGATGAGGAGGCGGCGGTCCGCTACTGCGTGAGCGGCTATGCGGGCGGAGCCGTGCTGCGGTCGAAAGTGGCGAACGTCTACGGGGAGGAAACATCGCTGCCGGACGCGGTGCTGGAGGCGGGTTTCCTGAACAGAGGCAAGCTGCGCTACGACGTGTTTCCGAGCCGGCCGCATGGGCCGCAGCGGATTGAGGCGTGGGTGGAGAACAAGAAGGGCGAGCGGCTGAGCTCGTGCAACGAACTGGTGATCTACCGTCTGCGCAAGCCGCGCTACTGGCAGAAGGACGCGCCGCACTCGCCGTTCGGCACGCACACGCTTTCCACGACGCGGCACCTGCTGATGGCCAAGGCGGTGGGGATCAACTGGGTGCGGCTGCACGACGCGGGCACGGAGTACATCGGCTGGTACCACCTGGAACGCCGGCCGGGAGAATGGAGCTTCCAGGACCGCGAGATCGCGCGCTACCGCCAGCACAACGTGAAGATCCTCGGGCTGCTTTCGACGGCGCCGGAGTGGGCCAGCAAGCTGGAGCAGAAGCACAACGCGTATTACGACCGGTACTACGAGCCGAAGCGCATGGAGGACTTCGCCAACTACGTGAAGGCCGTCAGCAAGCATTACAAAGGCTCGATTGACAGCTACGACGTGTGGAACGAGCCGTGGCTGCCGCAGTTCTGGCACGCGGGATACGACCCCACGGCCGGGGCGGCCAGCCATGGGTATGTGTCCGGCGAGGACGCGCCGGGAGACTTCGCGCTGCTGATGCAGACGGCGTACAAGGCCGCGATGTCCGTGGACAAGGAGCTGACCGTCCTGGGGTTCAACACCACGGCGGGCGGCGAGAAATGGACGCGGGCTATCCTGGAAAAGGACGGCCTGAAGAACTGCGACGTGGTGTGCTACCACCATTACACGAGCGCGTTCGCCGGCGGACCCAACGACACGATCGCGCAGGGCTGGCAGCAGGCCATCGGGCCGATCGCGGAGACCGGCAAGCTGCGCAAGCCGGTGTGGATGAGCGAGGGTTCGCCGACGGCCGGGTCAATGGGCAACGGCTTCTACAAACACACGCTGCCGTACACGGACACCGAGGACGTCGTGGACACGTCCGACCGGCTGTGCCGCTACGTCGTGAGTCTGCTGGGCCAGAACGTGAAGAAGGTGTTCCTGTATTCAATGCACGGCCATTCGTACCTTGGCCCGAAGAGCGAGTGGCGCGTGCTGGTGACGGACGAAGGCTACCTGCACCCGAGCGCGGCGGCGCATGCGGCCATGGCGTGGCTGCTGGAGGACACCAGGTTCGCGAAGAGTTCGGTCGTGGCGGAAGGCGTGACGGCGTATTTCTTCGAGCACAAGGACCGCGCCGTGGCGGTGCTCTCCCCCGCGCCCAACCACGCGCCGTACGCTCCGCCGCACGGGAAGGAGATTGAGGTCACCGACCTGTTCGGCAATCCCGTGAAGGACGGCGAGCCACTTGGGGCCACGCTGGTCTATGTGACGGCGAAGGACATGGAGCGGCTCGGGAAAGCGCTTCCGGCGATAGAGGGAAAATGATGTCCGACTGTTGGTGCGGCGCGGCACCAATGTGCTAGAATTGCGTGAGCGGGAGGCAACTATGGGGCGCTTCTACGTCAGCGGCGAGGTAAGCGTTGTGCGCAAAGGCGCGAAGGCGCTCCAGGTGCCGAAGCTGCTCGTTGACTCGGGTTCTGAGTTCACCTGGATTCCAGAGGCGGTCCTGAAGGCTGCGGGCATATCGTTGGCCAAGAAGGACCAGGTCTTTGAGATGGCCAATGGCGCAGCGATCACGCGCTCGACCGGGTACGCGATCGTCCGCGCTGCCGGGTTCGAGACCGTGGATGAAGTCGTCTTCGGACAGCCAGGGGACCTGACACTGCTGGGCGCCCGCACGCTCGAGGGCTTCGGCGCGTACGTGGACGCGCGCAAGAAGCGGCTGGTCGCTTCCGGCAAGCATGTGGCCGCGCCGTAATGGGGCACGAAGCCTCGTTCAGCACGTCGAGTGGAAGAGCCCGCCCAGTGCTTCGCCTTTGGCCGCCAATTGGCTGTAGAGTTCGATGGCGGCGCCGGTCTCCGCACTATGATACCGGATGCGCTTCTCTTCCAGGAGTTTGATGGTCTCCGGGCACACCTGCAGGGCCAGTTGCCTGCCTCGCGTGAGCACGATGACCACGCAGCCTTGGTCTATCAGTTCCTGGATATCGGCCGGCTGGATGCCCGGGCTGTGCTGCGTGCCGGTCTCGCGCCAGTCCCACGGCCTGCCGCCGCCGGGGTAGAGCTTGAAGTCCTTGCCGATCCCGAGACCTTCGACTTCCAGCTTGCCCCAGGAAGAGGCGATGATGCGCGGCGATGGCTTGCGGTCGTTCATGGTCATGCGAACTCTCAAGTCTCCAGCGACCGGATCCTGTGTTGGCCCGGCTCGACCACCACGAAAGAGGCCAGCAGCTTCGCTTAAGAGTAAAGGCCCAGGACCCGCGCTAATTCCGCATGCACGGCAGTCACTGTGGCGGGAGCAACACGAAGGTAGATCACACCCGTCTTCAGGTTCTGCACGAAGACGAGGTTCCCGAAATCCCTGTCGCGCGTGACCAGCACGCGACCATGCTGCCGAGCGGCGATCAACAGCCCGGCGTCCGGCGCCTGCGAGAGGCCCAGTTGCCTGGCCGTTTCCACGTCGTGACCGGCGTCCGCCAGGAAGCGCGCTGTGAGAGCGTACACATCCTGGTCGAGCAGGAGCCTCATGCTGATTGCGCCGCCACGTGGATTTCCTCTGCGGCCAGCAGGTTCCTGGCGAACCGGACGCAAGCTCGCAGGTCGTCCAATGTGAGGTCGGGGTAGTGGTCCTTGATGATCTCGGAGAACGGAATGCCTTCTTCTATCAGCTCCATGACATCCTCGACCTTGATGCGCGTTCCCGCTATGCAGGGCTTGCCGAAGTGGACATTGGGATTGACGGCGATGAGTGCTGCCATACTTCCGGCCCTCCAGCCTTCCGCCACCTATTGTACCCCGTCAGGCCCGCGAACAACAGCGCCATCCACGGTTCCAGCCCATTGTGCTGCTTTATTCTGCTGTTCTCCGCGTCTCGGGGGTGAGTGACGCGGGTTAGGGCTTGGCGGTGTGACCGCGGTCCCACGCCTTCAGACAGAAGTCGTCGGGCAGGCGCCATTTCCTTGCTTCCGCGATTGCTTCGAAGGCGGTCAGGCCGCAGAGCGCGCATGTGGCCGGCTGCGGGAACTTCCATGACCAGACATGCACGTACCTGACCTTGTCCTCGTCGGAGAGAACCAGTTCTCCCTCTCTGAGGGCGCGGAGTGTCTTGAGCGCGTGGTCGGACGTCTCGAGGAACTCCTGTTCCGCTCTGCTTGCTCGTTCCTCGAGATCGTCGGGGTCCATGGGCGGGATTATGCGTAGCTGCCGGGTGGTGTCAACACGGCGGGCGAGGGGGGATGAGCCTTTCGTGGCCGCAGTAGGCGACGGAGGACGGTCGGCGTGCGTGGGAAGAATCAGGGAGGGGCTTCTTGTGCTGCGCGCGAGCGGCGATGAGTCTGTCGTGGCCGCCATAGGTGACGGAGCACGGTCAGCGTGCGTGGGAACAATCAGGGAGGGGCTTCTTGTGCTGCGCACCCGGCCCGTCGGGCCGGGCCACCCCGCGTTCAAGCTATACGCGGCTTGCCGGACAGGCGCTTGCTGACGCGCGCGGCTCGGCAACGGGATAGCGCGGCGTAGCTTGACGGCTGGCGGGGGGCGGCATATGTTCCAGCGCACGGTTTCCAGCCGGAGGCCCTTCTGCCGCGTGCTCAAGCGGGGCGGGCCAGGGCAACGATGCAGGCAGGGCGCCTGCGGTACAACTACGGAGCAATCCCCATGATGCGCATTGTGACACGCGGCGACTTCGACGGGCTGACGAGCACCGTGCTGCTGAGCGAAGTGATGCAGATCGGCGGCGAGATTCGGATGGTGCACCCGAAGGACGCGCAGGACGGGAAGGTCAAGGCCGAGGCGGATGAGATCGTGATCAACCTGCCGTACATTCCGGGGTGCGGCCTGTGGTTCGACCACCATGTGTCGGAAGAGGTGAAGCTGCCGGAGAAGTACAAGGGGCGGTTCGAGGTGGCGCCGAGTTCGGCGCGGGTGATCTACAACCACTATGCGGCCGAGCATGGGGCGAAGTTCGAGCGGTACAAGGAGATGCTGGAGGCGACGGACAAGCTGGACAGCGCGCAGCTTTCGACCGATGACGTGACCAACCCGTCGGGGTGGATCCTGCTGGGTCTGACGCTGGACCCGCGGTCGGGACTGGGGCCGGAGTTCAGGAAGTACTTCCGGTGGCTGGCGGAATACGTCAAGGAAGTGCCGCTGGGCAAAGTGCTGAAGCACGCTGAGGTGCTGAAGCGCACCGAGCGGGTGCTGGAAGAACAGGAGGACTTCGAGCTGCTGCTGGCGGAGCACGCGAAGAAGGACGGGAACGTGGTCATCACCGACTTGCGCGGGCTCAAGGACAAGCCCGTCGGCAACCGCTTCCTGGTCTTCACCATGTTCCCGGCCGCGAATGTCGAGCTGCGGATCTTCGACGGGCACAAAGGTGCGGTGGTGGTGGCGGTGGGGCATAGCATCTTCAACCGGACCTGCAAGGTCAACGTCGGCAAGTTGCTCGAAGGATACGGCGGCGGCGGGCATCACGGCGCGGGCTCGGCGCAGTTCGATCCGGCCGTTGCGGAGGCGAAGATCAAAGAGATCCTGAAGACGCTGAAGGAGTAGGATGGTATCCGTGTTCCGGAGAGCAGGGGACAGCGAGCTACCGGAGACCATGGGGCGTTGCGTAGGGCACCGGAAAATCAACCTGTTTTCTTGCAGTGGTCTGGCTTGAAATACGTCTTATATTAGGTAGTGTTTTCGCAATGGGCTGTGTGATATATAGATATGCACGCTGTGCGTTTCTGGACACGGGAATCGTACAGCAGGGGATGGCGCGCCCCGGGTACCCCCTCACCCCGGATTCGCTGCGCTCATCTCGACCCTCTCCCCGCGGGGGAGAGGGGCCGGCGAGACGCCGGCGGTACAAGGGGAGCACGACGTGCGTTCCTGGACAGCGGCCATTGGCTGGAGTAGGCTACGGAAGGGACGAGCCAAGGACACATGTGCAGTCTTGGACGCGAACGAGCGTGACGGGACGCGGACCGGGAAGCATGACCGGCCGGTGAGGTTCTCCGAGAGGGACCGCTGATCATGCCGCAGGTACGTGCCGTCGTCATTCCAGCGCCCAAAGCCGCCGTTGAGGTCCGCGAGTTCCCCGAGCCGGAGGTGCCGGTCGGCGGCGTGCTGATGAAGACGCTGTACAGCGAGGTGTGCGGCACCGACGTGCACCTGTTCCATGGCAGGCTGAGCGGCGTGCCGTATCCGCTGATCCCCGGCCACGTTGCGGTTGGGGTCGCCGAGAAGGTCCGCGGTCCCGTGACGGACCTGCACGGCAGGCCGATCACCGAAGGCCAGGTGATCACCTACCTGGACGTGCACAAGACGTGCGGCCGGTGCTGGTACTGCCTGGTGGCCAAAGCGTCCACCCGCTGCCCGGAACGCAAGGTCTATGGCATCACGTACGGCGCTTCCGACGGACTGCTGGGTGGCTGGTCGGAGAAGATGCTGCTGCTGCCCGGCCTGCACATCCTGCCGCTGCCGGAGGGGGTCAAGCCCGAGACGTTCATTGGCGCCGGCTGCGGCCTGCAGACGGCGGTGCACGCGGTAGAGCGGGCGGAGATCAAGCTGGGTGACAGTGTGGCGATCCTCGGGTCGGGTCCCGTCGGCCTGTCCTGCGCGGCGCTGGCGGCTCTGAGCGGCGCGGGGTTCGTGCTGGTCTCAGGCGCGCCGGACGACAGGCTGGCGAAAGCCAAGGAGTTCGGGGCGGACGAGGTGCTGGACATCCGCCAGACGCATGAACCCGACCGCGTGGCGACGGTGCGGCGTCTGACCGAAGGGCGGGGCGCGGACGTGGTCATAGAAGCGTGTGGCGAACCGCGCGCGGTGCGGGAAGCTCTGCAGATGGTGCGCGACCAGGGCCGCGTGGTGGTCGTGGGGCAGTACACGGACCGCGGCGAAGTGGCCCTGAACCCGCACGGGGACATCAACCGCAAGCACGTTGAGATCCGGGGTGTGTGGGGGTCGGACTATTCGCACGTGTACCGCGGCCTGCGTCTGCTGGCGCGGTTCCAGCAACGGGTACCGTGGCGGGACCTGGGGCAGAACGTGTACTCCCTGGACAGCGCCGGCGAAGCGTTGCGCGCCGTCGAGGAGCAGCGGTGCTTGAAGGCGGTGGTGAAGCCTGGGAAGAGGACGTAGCGGAGACAGGCTACAGGATACAGGATACAGGAATCACGATGCCGGATGCCATGAGTAACACGCGCCTTGGCCTGTGGCTGGACGATCCACGCCTCGATATCAAGGCGGGGCTCAAGGCCGTTGCGCCTCTGCAGCCGGAAGCCATCGGCCTGGACGCGTTCGGCCCCGAGTTGCAGCCGCGCTCGCTGGGGCTTTCCGGCCGGCGCGACCTGGCGCACCTGGTCCGCTCCAAGGGAACGCTGCTGGCCGCGCTGCGAGCCGATGTGGGCGGGCGCAGGCTGGCCGATACGGGAACGCTGGACGTGAACCTGGGGCGGCTGCGCGAGGCGCTGCAACTGGCGAGCGATCTGGGTGCGGCCTGTCTGGTGGTACCGGCGGGATACTTGCCCGATGAGCAGCGAACGGCACAGGGGCGAGACGCCCATGCTACGGGCGACGCGGCGGCGCGCAACGCCTTGTCGGAGGCGGCGCGCGCACTGGCCGGTCTTGCGGCAAGCTCGCGGACGCGGGTCTGCTGGCTGGGTGGCGGCGAGGCACCGGAGGCGCTGGCGGGGTTCCTGCAGGAGGAGGATCGTGGCGGCATCCTGGAAGTGGACCTGAACCCCGGCGGCTATGTGGCGCGCGGCCTGGACCCGCTGAACGCCTTGCGGGTTCTGTCATCGCGAGTGGCTCTGGTGCGCGCGACGGACCATTACCGCGGCGGCGGAGAGGCGTCGTTCGGGCAGGGAGACGTGCCCTGGGGCGAGGTGCTTGTGGGGCTTTCAGCGTTGCAGCGGCCGGAACCGATCCCCGTGCTGGCAGCCAGCACGCTGGCAGGCGACCGTCTCGCGGCTCTGAGCGCCGCGTACAAACGTCTGCAGGCTCTGCGGCGGAACCCCTTGGATTTTTGATTTTAGATTTTCGATTTTGGATTGTGGGATCTGGTGCTTGGGACTTGGGATTTAGGATTTTGGATACTGGGATCAGGGCTCTTGGGGTATGGGGTGTCTCCATAGGGTAGAATAATGGCGGGAGCCGCGGTCCGTGTTGCGGGCACTGCGGCTACTATAGGCGGAGCGCTACGGGACCGAGGTGAGGGGTGATGCCTGACAACCCCAGTGATGCTGAGCTGGTAGCTCGCGCCGGACGCGGGGAGCGGGCGGCGTTCGACGAGCTGGTGGCGCGCCATTACGCGGATGTCGTGGTGGCGGCGTTCGCCGTGCACGCGGACACGGAAGCGGCGCGGGACTGCGCGCAGGAAGCCTTTCTGGAAGCCGCGGCGACGCTGCACAGGCTGCGCGACAAATCCAAGTTCAGCGCGTGGATATACGGGATCTCGAAGCGCAAGGCGATCTACATCCTGCGCCGCCAGAAGCTCAACGTGGAAGCCATGAAGGTGAAGACCGACGAAAGCCGGTCGAAGATTCCCGCCTACTCACCATCGGAGCAGGCCAGCCGGGAAGAGAAACTGGCCAGTATCCGCCGCGCGCTGGCCGAGATACCCGGGATCTACCGCGAGGTGCTGGCACTGAAGTACATTGACGGCCGCAGCCACGAGGACATCGCGAAGGTGTTGGATATCTCGCTCGCGGCCGTGGACAAGCGCCTGATGCGCGGCAAGGACATGCTGCGGGAATCGCTGCACCGGTGGCGAACGGACGAGTGAGCGCGAGGCGGAGGCGGTGACGGAGAGAGGCAGAACCGTACAGGAAAACAGGCCATGACGGACGAACAGGCACGCAAACTGCTGGGCCCCTACGCCGACGGACTGCTGGGCATTCAGGAGGCCCGTGAGGTGGAGGCCACAGTGGCCGCTTCGCCGCAGTTGCAGGCGGAACTGAAGAAGATCCAGGAGGAGAACGCGCTGTTAACGGAAGCGCTGGCGCCGTTGCGTCCGACGCGGTCGGCCAGGATGCGCGTCTCAGAAGCGATGCAGCAGGCCGCGGAGGAGATGCACCGGCGCGCGCAGCAGATGGCCGATTCGCTCCCGGAGCGGGGGTGGCGGGTTTTCCGGCTGAGCTTTGCCATGGCGGCGGCGATCGTGGGCGTGCTGCTGGCGTACTTCCACCCGGCACGCCAAGTGACCGACCAGGAAACGTATCTGCTCTACTATGCGACGCTGGGCTGTTTCGCGGTCGGCGTGATCTTCCTGCTGGCCGGAAGCGTGCTGGCGCGGCTGGAAGCGCGGCTCGTCAGCCTCGTGTCCAAGGAGGAGGCCGAGCCCACGCGGCTGGAGATACTGATGCTGGAGGTGTTTGGTATCCTGTCCATCCTGACGGCAGGCATTCTGTATCTGTGTCGGTGAACGGGGGCGATGAGGTCAGACGCGGCGCCGGCGCATCACCCTGGTGGAGCGCCGGATGATATCGCGCACGCAGACGTGCTTGCGCGTTTCATCGCCGATCACATGGTCGCGGGGCGATTCCGCTTCTTCGACGACGTCCATGAGGGCGTGATAGCGGTTGATGTCCATCAAGACGGCTTTGGCTTTCCCGTTCTCGGTTATGTAGCACGGCTCGCCGGTCTGGTTGATGTCTCGCAAAACGCTGCTGGAACGATATTGGAGGTCATTCGCCCGCACGAAGCGTCCAGAGGCCATGAACAGACTCCTTCTCGAAGGGTAGACAGCAGATTCGTGCCGGCGAGCACCAAGGCGATCCACCAGCACCACTGTAACTCTACCCAACGTAATGGAGGTAGTCAAGACAGCCGGACACGGGGTGCAGGATATAGTTCTGCACCATATGCATACATGCGGCAGGGGAATATTAGTCTGCGATCCGAACGGTGCCGCCTTGTGGCATCAGATCGTAGAGTTCCTCAACGTCCTTGTTCAGCATCCGCACGCAGCCCTTGCTGGCGCGGCCTGGCACGCTGTCCGGCAGTGACGTGCCGTGGATACCCAGGCCAGCCTGTACGCAGGCGAATGGATCGAGGCCCATCCAGCGCGTGCCGAGGATGTTGGCCGGATCGCCGAAGGGAATGCGCTTCTCGTCCACGTGCCAGTCGGGGTTGACGACCTTGTTGGCCACAGCGTAGCTGCCGGGGGGCGTGGCGTTGCCCGGTCCGATGCCCACGGGATACCGGCGGATGAACACGCCGTCAATGTAGAGCGTTCCGGTCAGGCGCGTGCGGTCCACCTTGTACACCACGTCGCCGGGGAGCATCTTCACTGTCTGGCCAAGGCGGACTATGAGTTTGTCGTTGAGCCGGTTGATGCGCTTGATCTGGCCCTGGTTGACCTTGTACTTCCTGGCGATCTTCTCGACGCCGTCGCCAACGTCCACCTTATGGAATACCGCCGCCGGCGCGCTGCACGGCGTTTTGGGGTCGAGGACGATGCGGTTCGTCAGGTCCACCAGGCGGGCGAGACACTGCGCGTCATCCTTCTCCTCGAGGCGGCCCGTGTCGAGCGCCTGCTGGTAGAGCTTGCGGGCCCGTTCGAGGGCTGCCACGTCGCCGCTCGCGCTCTCCTCAACGCGGCGGGCTTCCTCCAGCGCCGCGCGAGCGTCAGCGGGTGCGCCGTTCTGCGGCGCGGCGCTCTGACCGACACTGCCGGATGCCGCGCCCAGGACGACCGGCGGCATGATGATGATGTCGGTCTGCGGGGGCGGCGCGGGAACGCCGGCTTCATGCGCCACGGGCTTTGCGGGCGCCGCGGGCTGTTCAGCGGGAACCGCATCCGCCACGGGGACTTCGCGCGCGGCCGCCGCCAGGTTCTTCGGCGCGCCCCGCAACAGCACGAAAGCGCCACAGACGGCCAGCGCGACGGCCAGCATCAGCAGGCCGTACAGTTTGTAGCGCGTTCTCGGAAACTCGACGTTTCCGCTCAGCGCTTCGGCGGCTTTCTTGTCGTCCTTCCAGACGCCCATGAATGCGCTCCTCCTGTCCGACGGCATCTTCGGCGCGTGGGCCGGAGTGCGGTCGTTGGCCATCCCCCGTTTCCAGAATTCGCCCGCCGCTCGCATGGCGCTGTGCCGCAAGAAGGCTGGCGTGATCTTAAGAATCGGCAATCAGGGGGCGAGGCTGAACGCAAAATGCGCCCGCGGCAGAGCGGGGAGACAGCGAGGCCGTGATCCGTCCGGATTTTGCTGTGCTGGGGCTTGAAAAGTGACGAAAAACATGGCAGTATCTCCGGCTCTATCCTGGACGGGGGTTGGCTGCTCGAAGGAGTTCATGTTCATGAGCTATCTGGTTGGCATGCTGCTCGTCATCGTGACGATGGCCATATTCCTGCGCATCCTGTCGGTGTTCGAACGCGGCGAGTGGCCCAGCGAAGGCGCCAGAACGCCGGGCAAGGCGCTGCGCGAACTCATCCTCGGCCGCCGCGCCTCATAGCACTGGTCTCCCTGCTGCTGTGTCCTGCTCCAGGAACGCCGCGCCGCCGTCGGGCAGACGCTCGACCCGCGCCGCATTCGGTTCCATGTGGTTCCTTTCGGGGCGTGTCTGTGAATGGCGGGAGTATCGCACAGTCTCCGGGCGGGTGGCGACAGAAGCTTGACCTTGGGGCGCGAGCAATTCTAATGACGTGCCCGGCCCTGGAGAAGACTGCGCATGTTGAGCACGTATCCGCGAAACCGCAAGGAGGCCGAGGAACTCGCCACGCTGGTGGCCCGCTGCTTCCTCAACCGCTACGACTATCTGCGGGAGAGGTTCCTCGACGACTACAGCGCCTGCCCCGGCGCGCGGCCGGAGTACTGGCGCATCATCCGCCGCAAAGGCCGCGTCGTCGCTCACGTGGGCGTGTATGACAAGCCGGTGCGCGTGGGGCGCGCGGTCCTACGCATGGGCGGGCTGGGCTTCGTCTGCTGCGACCCGGCCCACCGGCGGCAGGGGCTGGCCGCCGCCTGCGTGAAGGATGCGCTCGCGGTTATGCGGCGCTCGGGCATGCCGCTCTCGCTGCTGTTCGGGCGTGACCATTACTACGACCGTTTTGGCTACGTCGGCTGCCTGCCAACCTTCACGCTCACGGTCAACGTCAGCGAACTGCGGCGCGTGCGCAGCCCGCTGCGCGTCGAGCCGTACGCGCGGCGGCACTTGGGCGCCATCGTGAAGCTCTACAACGCGGCCGCGGCGGCAACGCCGGCATCCGTGGTGCGCACCGCCGCCCACATGCGCTTTGGCATAGTGAGCCGGCAGCTCGCGGGGGACGCCAGCGGCAAAGACAACGCGGTCTTCCTCTTTCGCGAGAAGGGCCCGCGCGGCGCCGTCCGCGCCTATGCCGTCTGGAAAGAGAAATCGCTCTGGGAAACGGCCATGCAGCCCGGCGACGATGCGGCGTGTTCGGCTGTTCTGGCGTGGCTGCGGGACAAGCGCATTGAGGCGCTGGAGAAGGAAGTGGTCCTGCAGGGCCTTGCACCCGCTCACCCCTTGTGGATCCATGCGCAGCGCTTCAACCACAAGGCTGAACGCGCACTGAACTGGGCAGGCGGTGCGATGGGCTGCATCGTGGACGTGGCCATGTTCCTGGGGGCAATGCAGCCTGAGTTCGAGAGCCGCCTCAGAGCCGCCGGCGTGGACGACGAAGCGCGGCTGGATCTTGTTGTGGCCGGCCGCGCGCACAAGCTGGTCTTCCGGGCGTCGCGGCAACAGGGCGCACCGCGTCCGCTTACCGCGCGTGTGACCTGCACGCCGCCAGCGCTGCTCCAGATGACGCTCGGCACGCTGCCCTACGACAGTATTCCCCGCGTGAAGACCGTGGGGTCGCCGGCCCTGCTGCGCGCGCTCTTCCCGTCCGGGGCGCCGGCGGTGTACAGGCTGGACGCGTTCTGAACGGTATGCTACACTGCCACGATTGGAGAGGAGGCACGGCATGCGCGGGGCACCAAGAAGGGCAAGACAGCGGCAGGGCGTGCTGAGCAGCACAGATGAGGTATCGTTGCGCCTGCATATCGTGCCGCTGAAAGAAGGTGGCTATCTGGCCACCAGCTCCGATGTGCCCGGCCTTGTGGCCGAGGGGCGCAGCATCACTGAGGCGGCCGAGATTGCCCGCGGCCTGGCGCGCAAGATTGCCGAGTCGTGTCTGGAACATGGCGACCCGTTGCCGGCTGCGCTTGCCCCGCGCCCCAGAAGAGCCGTGGACCTCCTCGTCCCTCTTGGCGTGCGCTAATGGGCCGCCTCGCCGGTTTCAGGTATCGGGAAGTCGCGCGGCGTCTGCGCGTCTTTGGCTATGAATTCGACCGGCACGGTCCAGGCAGTCATGAGGTCTGGCGCCACACTGTAACTGGCAGGAAGGTGACTCTCCCCCACCACGCGAACGACATGGCCGTGGGAACACTGCGTACCATCCTCCGCGAGGCCGGTATTTCAGTGGACGACTTCCTGGAGGCCTGAAGGACGCCTGGAGGCGCGCACATCGGACACCCGGGGCACGACAATCCCCTCAGCAACGCCGAAGCGCGCGTTGAGCACACCGGCTGGCGCGCGGACCGGACGCTCTGCGCGCTGATCCCGGGCCTCAACCGCCGCGCGGCCAAGGTGCTCTTTCACGCGCGCCTCGTGCGGTGGAACGGCACAGCGGCCTCCGGTGCGGAACGCGTCGCCCCCGGGGACCGCTTCGAGTTCCCCGATCCGAACGCGCCCGGCGGCGAGAACCCGATCGCCAAGGCCCGCGCCCCGCGCCTCACCACGCCTCACGGACGCCACCTGGCGCGGCTGTACGAGGACGAAGCGGTGCTGGTCATCAGCAAGCCGGCGGAAGTCCCGGTGCATCGCGGCCAGGGCGGCTTCACGCGGCGCGATACGCTCGAAGACGTTCTGGAGCGCGCGTACCCGCCGCCGCCGAACGCGACGCGTGCTCAGCAAGGCTACTACTTCGTGCATCGCTTAGATATGGAGACGAGCGGCTGCCTGCTGATCGCGAAGACGGAGCACGCCCGCGACGAACTGGTCAAGGCGTTCTCCGAGCGGCGGATGCACAAGGAGTATCTCGCGGTTGTGGCGGGTGAGGCGCCGTGGACAAAGCTGGCCGTGAAGAAGCCGATCTCGTACATCCGCGCTGACGAGTCGGGGGCCACGTTCTCAGCCGCGCGGAAGAGAGCCAGAGGGAAACCTGTTTTGCGGGGGCAGAAGAAAGGTATCCCGCTCGAAGAAGGCGACGAGTCAGGCAAGGCGTGCGAGACACACTTCGAAGTGGTTGCACGTTACAAGGGCTACACGCTTCTGCGCGCGATACCGAGGACGGGACGCACACACCAGATCAGGGTGCATCTGCAGAGCACCGGGCACGCGCTGGCCTACGACCCGCTCTACGGCCGCGCGACGCCGCTGCGGCTGCGGGAGTTCAGCCTGCGGGCCAGCGCAAGTGAGGAGGGCGAGCAGGTGGTGCTCAACCGGCTCCCACTGCATGCCTGGAAGCTCCGCTTCGCCCACCCGGAAACGGGAGCGACGATCGCGGTCGAGGCGCCGTTACCACGCGATTTGAAGGAGTTCGTGAGGCTTCTGCGGAAGTACCGGGCACGTGGCACTGCGAGCTAGCTCGCAGTGGCACAGGCCGATGCGCGCGCCCACTTGGTCTTCCATGCCGGGTGGCCCTTGCAACCTGTCTCTACGGCAGTTCGGCTGTCAGGCGGCCGAGCTTCTCCGAGACGCCGATCTCCTTGCCGTCCGTGAGTATCCGCAGGCCCTTGCCCTTCTTGTAGCGCTCGCCGGTCTTATCGTAGATGATCGTCAACGTGTGGCCATGGTAGCGCACATTGTCCAGGCAGAAGTATTCCCAGGCGTCCTCGGGGATAAGCGGGTTGACCTCGACCGTCTTATCCGGGCGCGGACGCAGGCCGACGAGGCCCGTGATCACAAGGTCGCAGTAGGCTGAGTGGTTGTAGTCTTTGCCGCGCTCCTCGCCGCCCTTGCCGGCGTCCCACGTGCCGTTCTTCCACGACTTCAGCCGCGTGCGGGAGATCCAGTCGCCGGTTAAGGGGTTGAGGTTCTCGTCAATCCACGGCACCACGGCGCCGTCCTCACGCTTCAACCGATGGGACTTCGTGTAGATCTTCAGGATGTCGAGGTAATCCTTGCGCGTCACGGCGTCCTGCTCGTAGTTGTTCAGCAGGTTGGCCATCGCGGTCAGCGTCACCGCCGTCGAGAACGGCCAGCTCGGCCCGTTCCACTGACATTCATGCCCCTGGTAGGAGAGCGCGAACTTCGGGTGGCGCTGTTCCGCGGTCGTGGGGCCGAAGGGCGCGTAGAAGCCTTTCGGGTCCATGAGCTGCTTCCATGCGACAGACTTGTCGGCGTCGGGAAGGTTGAAGTACCACGGCGTGAAGCCATGCTGTTCGCGGGCGTCGGACAGCGTGTCCTTGCCGCGCGGCATGACCTTGAAGAACTGCGCCTCTTTATCCCATAGCTTCTCCTGCACAAGCTGCTTAAGCTTCGCGGCTTTGTCGCGGCAGTCTCGGGCGACGTCCGGTTTTCCGGCCATTTCGGCGATCTGCGCGATGGCCAGCGCGTCGCCGTACTGGTAGCTGTTGATCGTCGCGCGGCAGCCTTGGCCCTTCGGGTGGAGCTGGCCGCTGATGGAGACTTCCATGCCGTCGCGGTCGTCAACCTGCCAGTAGAGGCCGTTGGCGTCGAGGCGGTCTTTCACCCATCCCTGATAGTTGGCGATCAGCTCGGGCAGCAGGTCCAGCGCCTGCGTGCGGTCGCCGGTGACGCAGTAGCGCTGCCACAGCGAGTCGGCAATCCAGAACGAGTAGCCCCGCACCGCGCCGCCCTTGCGCAGCCAAAACGTGCCGTAGTCGTTGAGGTACTGCGGGTCGGCCAGCCAGCGGCCCTCGCGGAAATGGTGCCCCGCTGCGCAGTTGATCGAGTTATGCTTGCCCGCCCAACTGACTTTGGGCAGGAACTCCGTGATGACGAAGCCGTCCGGTGTCTGCTTGATGTGCTTGCGGTACGTCCACCAGCGGAAGTAG
>JAPLOD010000710.1 GCA_026692735.1 Planctomycetota bacterium
CTGGATGTATGAGAACCTCGACCTGGTGGTGCTCGGCGACGGCTCGTTCAAGGACGCCTCGCCGGCCGCCAGGCAGGCCTTGCGCCGCTGGCTGCTTGGCGGCGGACGCCTGCTGATTGCCGCGGGCGAAGCGCTCCCGGCGGCGGCCGCGGCGCGCCTGCTGCCGCTCGACGAGGCCGCGGCGGGGGGCGTGATGGGCGCCGACCGGCTGTGGTGGGAGAAGCACGCGGGCCTCAAGGCCGACGGCGTCCTGTTCCAGAAGAACGAGCGGCCGGTGTACATTCACCTGAGCATGGGTTTCGGCGAGATCGTCCTGGTCGTCCCGGCAACGGGCGCCGAAGAGGCCCGCGAATACGGTGCGGCGGCCGTCAACCATCCCGTCCTGCAGCGGCGCCGTGACGGCATCCCCGATCTGCGCGTGCAGCCGGACCGTTACGCGGCGTTCACGCCGGGCGTCGCGAGTGCGGGGCTGCGCGGAAGGGCGGCGCGCTGGATCGGCATCGGCGCGCTGGTCCTCTGCCTCGGCCTGGCACTGGGCTACACCAGCCGCTCGCGCCTGACCGCGGCGGCCTGGCCGCTGGTGGTGGCTATCTTCCTGGCCGTGCTGCTGGCCAAGTGGTTTCCCGTGCGTGACCTCGCGGTTGCGCGCGTTGACCTCGTGGGGCAGTCCGCCGACGGGCGGGCGCTCACAACGCGGGAATGGGCGCTGGTCGAGGCGTTCAACGATCCCGCCTCCGTGTCCATCGCCGGCTTGGTGACACCTGCGTATGCGGACACGGCCGAGCTGAACAGCGCGCAAGTGGAGGTGGCGTTGAGCGGCGCGCAGCCTCGCGTCAACACGGTGGTCTACCCGGCCCAGCCGGTGTTGTTCACCGTGGCGGCGACGCAACCGGCGGGCGGCCGTGACTCTCCGGTCCCGCCACAGGGCGAAGGCGCGCCCGCCTGGCCGCTCCGTACGTTGCGCTCGCGCGCAGGCGACGCGGCCATCACGTTCAGCGCCGGGCCCGCACTGCAGCGCTTCACGGGCGGTGTCGCAGTGTGGGTCAGGGCCGACGGCAGCCTGCACGTGTTGAAGAACCTCGACGCCGGCGGCGCGTTCGACCTGGCCCCGTTCGACGACTGGGTTTCAACTGTCCGCGGCGCGCCCGGCGCCGGCGATGAGGCCACTGCCAGGGCGCGCGCGACGGCGCTGGGTTGGGCGTCACGCGAAGCGCTGCGGGCCGGACGCGATGCGCTTATCGTCTGGCAGGAACTCCCCGGCGAGCACGGCGGCCTGGTGGAACTCGAGCCGCCGTCCACCAACGCCGGCGGCAAGTTTCGCATTGTCGCCGTGCAGGCCAGGTGATTTTGGCTCTTGGCTTTTGTCTCTTGGCTCTTAGATTTGCTCATCGGTGTCGCTCCCAAGAGCCAAGAGCTACGAGCCAAAAGCCAAGAGCCATGCTGATCATCCCCGCTGTTGACATTAAAGGCGGCAAAGCTGTCCGCCTCAAACAGGGCAAGGCCGACCGGGAGACCGTCTACGACGCGGACCCGGTGCACGCCGCGCGCCGCTGGGCCGATGCGGGCGCGCAGCGCATCCATGTGGTTGATCTGGATGGCGCGTTCGACGGCGTGCCGAGGAACAGCGCTCTGACGCTGGCCATCCTGCGCGAGTTCTGTTCCGCGCCGCGGGCCGCTGGTGGAGCAGAGCGCATCGAGATCGAGATCGGCGGCGGACTGAGAGACGCTGCCAGCATCGTCGAGTTCATGAACACCGGCGCGGCGCGCTGCGTGCTTGGCACCAGAGCGTTGGAGGACCGCGCGTTCCTGACAACGCTGGCGGAACGCTATCCCGGGCGCATCAGCGTGGGGTTGGACGCGAAGGGTGGCAAGCTGGTCACCAAGGGCTGGGTCAGCCAGAGCGAGACGCCGGCCACGGTCCTCGTCCGCGAACTGCGCGGCCTGCCGTTGGGCGAGGTGATCTACACGGACATCGAGCGCGACGGCATGTTGAGCGGACCGAATCTGAAGCGCCTCGAGGACATGCGGAAGGCGTCGCCGTTCCCGCTGATCGCGTCGGGCGGCATCACCACCGTGGAGCATATCCGTGCCTGCCGCCGCCTCGGCTGCTTCGGCGCCATAATCGGCAAGGCGTTCTACGACGGCGCGCTGACTATCCGCGAGGCGCTGGAAGCAGCGCGCGAGAGTGCGCACTGATACCGATTCCATTTGATGCCCGGACACCCCTCACCCTACCCTCTCCCGCAAGGCTTGTCATTACCCACATCTCCGCGGCGCGGAGCCGTTGGCGCCGAAGGCGCCAGGGAGATTAGCCGGGGGCCGCGTAGCGAAGCGGAGCGTGCCCCCGGATCGAAGCGTCGCATGGATTCGCGCCCTGGAAGGGCGCGGGAGCTGTGTTGCCTTGTTTCCGGCGCCCTGTCAGGGCGCGGGGACGATGAACGCGCAGTTCTCCGGGGGCGCGGCACGCCTGCGGCGTGCCGGCCCCCGGCTAATATCCGGCACCCCTTCGGGGTGAACATCGAGCACACGACGATGTGGGTAAAGACAAGCCCGCAAGGGGAGAGGGGGAACAACAGCAACGGCGTGTCCGATCGTCAACTGCAAAGGGCATGACACGGCGTCAGCGGGCGTCGCCCGGCGGCAGCAGCACTTTGCACGAGCCGGGCTTCAGCACCAGGCGCGGACGGTAGGATTCGTCGCTGAGGTCGCTCACCGTGGCGCGCGCTGCTTCGGGCGGCGCGGTTGCGAACCGCGGCAGCGGCACGCTGGACTGCGCGGCTTGCGCGGCGACGGTCGAGTCCACGCCCGCAGGCACGGGCACGCCATCCGCAGGATGAAGGCATTCCGCGTCAGGTTCGTTGCGGACCGAGAGCGGCACCGGCTCCTCCTTCGGCGCCTCGGGAGGCGGCGTTGGCGCTGGCGGCGCAGGCTCAGGTTCGACAGGCGCGTGAGTAGCCGGAGCGACGGGCGTCACGGCCTCGGCAGGAGTCTCCACCGTTTTCTGCTCGGCCGTCGTGGGCGGGGGTGGGGCAGGCGCGGCGGGGGCCATCTGCTGTTCTGAGGGCTTCTCCGCAGGCGGCGCCTTCGGCGCCGGAACGGCGGGCGACGACGCTTTGCGGGCGGCGATGCGTGCGGCGCATTCGCTGGCCAGGCAGCCGGTCTCCATTTCGAGCACTTCGTCGCACAGTGCGAAATGGGCTTTCGAGGCCGGACACGAAGGATCGAAGTTGACGACCGGCACGCCCTCTTTCTGGCTTTCGGCCACCTTGATGTTCTGCTTCACGAGAATGGAGAAGAGGTGTGGGCGCAGGCGCTCGTCCTTGCGCATGGCTTCCAGCGTCACGCGCGAGACGTTGGTGCGCGAGTCGAACATCGTCACCAGCACGCCGCTCACTTTCAGCACCGGGTTCATCGCTTCGCGCACCATGGCGACGACCTCAAAGAGCTTGCCCAGGCCCTCCAGCGCGAACGGATGGGCCTGCAGCGGCACGAGGACCTCGGTCGCCGCGGCCATGGCGTTCACGGTCAGCAGCGACAGACTCGGCAGGCAGTCAATGAGCACGTAGTCGTAGTCATTGCGCACGCCTTCGAGGCTCTTGCAGAGGCGCATTTCGCGGCCGATCACGCTGATGAGCTCGATCTCCGCGCCGGACAGATCAATGTGGCTGGGCAGAAGGCTGAGGCGCTCCCATTGGGTCTGCACCACCAGCTTGCGGGCGTCGGCTTTCGGGTTGGTGAGCAGTTCGTACACCGTCTCGCTGAGGTCCGCCGCGCGTCTGCCAAGCCCCAGCGTCAGGTTGGCCTGCGGGTCGAGGTCCACCAGGAGCACGCGCTTGCCGCGCGCCGCGATGGCCGCGCCGAGGTTGAGGGCCGTGGTTGTCTTGCCCACGCCCCCCTTCTGGTTCATGATGGCAATGACACGTGCCATAGCGCTCTTCGGCCATTCCTGCTGTTCGTGGCACGGGCGTCTCGCCCGTGTACAGAGGCAAGATGCCCCTGCTACGTAACCCGTCCCAGAATCAGGGTGTCACTCTAATGTCGCAAACGGCGCAGAAAAAGAGGAAATGGGGGAAAATGCAAAATTCAAAGTTCAAAATGCAAAATTAGCGACGTTCATTTTTCATTTTGCATTTTGAATTCTTCATTTGTCCTCCGCCGGCTTGGGCCGGAGGAACGAGGCCACAACAGCGATGCCGAGAATCGCGGCCACGACCGCCAGGGACATGCCTGTCGTGATCTCGAGGCGCTCGCCCCACCCCGCGGGGAGGAAATCGTGCTTCCTTGATTCCTCCCACAGCATCTTCACGCCGATGAACAGCAGCACGAGAGCCAGCGCGGGCCTCAGGTAACGAATGCTTCCCATCAGTCCCGCGATCACAAAATAGAGCGCCCGCAGGCCCATGACTGCGAAGATATTCGAGGTCAGCACGATGAACGGGTCTTGCGACTGGCCGAGGCAGGCCGGGATGGAGTCCACGGCGAAGACAAGGTCCGCGGTCTCGATCATGATCAGGACCATGAGCAACGGTGTGCCCAGGCGCCGCCCGTTCTCGAGCGCGAGAAAATGCGCCCCGTCGTATTGTTCCGTGACAGGCAGGTACTTCTTGGTCAGGCGGAAGACCAACGTCTGCGACGGCTCGTAGGCCTCCTCTTTCGAGAACACCAGTTTCGCCCCGGAATAAATGAGGATCGCGCCGAACAGGAAGAGCAGCCAGTTGAAGTACTGCACGAGCGCCACGCCGGCGGTGATCAGCACGCCGCGCATGGCGATGGCCCCCAGAATGCCCCAGAAGAGCACGCGATGTCTGCTGCTCACCGGCACCTTGAAGTAGGTGAAGATCAGGAGGAAGATGAAGAGGTTGTCAACGGAGAGCGATTCCTCCAGCACGTACACCGTGGCAAATTTCAGCGCGGCCTCCGGGCCCTTCCAGAAGTACACGCCGACGTTGAAGCCCAGCGCCGCGGCCACGCACACCGCCGCCCAGACCGTTGACTCGAACAGCCCGGCCACATGGGGCCTGCGGTTGAAGTAGAAAAGGTCGGCGCCGAGGATGACGAACACGATCAGCCCGAAGACAGCCCACGCCATCGGCGGTGTCGCAGCAGCGGTTTGAGCCACATCCGGCATGTCGCCAAGCTCTCCTGGGTTCCGGTCCCGCGGGACCGCGCAGTCACTATAGAATTGGGGGAACGACGCACGTTACTGGCAGAACCGCGGCGGGAGCCGGCCGGGGTCAACGCCGGGCAGGGAGAGTTCCATCCTCATCGGTCGCGGCACACTGCGCTTGGACATGCCGATAGTGTAGCGCCTTCCCGGATATGCTCCACGTCAGAAGCGGCCAAGCCGTTTGACGTCGGTGGAAAATTCCGGATAGTGTGCACTGAAGTCCGGGCAAACTGAACGAGGGTCCCACGTGAAGACTGTCAACCCTACGCTGTTGTGGATGGGCGCGCTGTGCCTTTCGTGTTCCGCCGCGGCGCGCGCCGAAGAACCAAAGCCGCCGGCGCCTCAGCCGCCGAAGGTCGTCTCCGCCAACCCGATGGGGGTCACTGACTGGACGCCGCACCTGCGCGACTTCCAGAGCGCGGACGCGGCCAGGCAGCAGGCCGCGACGCAAGTATTCCTGGACGCCGGGGCGCGCGGGCACGCCGTCCTCAACGCTTTCCTCAAGAATGCCAGCCCTGACGTCGTCAAGCGCGCCACGGAGGCGCGCCAGGAGATAGACGCCCGCTCATGGAAAATGTACCAGGATGTGGCGGCCGAACATGGCAAGCTGCGAAAACAGCCCCTGACCGCGGCGGCGCTCGAGAACATGCGCCAGGCCTACATGCGCATGGGCATGTATGCCTCGCCCGTCCAGTTGAAGCAGCTCAGCTTCCAGACGGCCGCGGAGCTGCAGAAGACGATCAAGGCCGTGGAGGAGGCCGGGACCGAACTGGCCGCGCTTGACGTACAGCTCCAAGCCGCGCCCGAACCCAAGGGCCTGGCGCGCGCCGGCATCCAGCTTCAACGTGCGTCCGCCCTGAAGACGCTGCAGCGCGATGCGGACATGCTGGCCGCCGCGCGGGACGCCGTCGCCGCCAGCGGGCGGGACGGGCGCCACACCCCCGGCGCGCTCAAGCTCGAAGCCGAAGCCTGCTCGCGAGTGGAAGACGCGAAGGGCCTGGAGGCCGCCTGCCGGCGGCTCCTGACGGAGTACCCGCGGAGCCTCGAGGTCAAGTTCGCTCAGCGCACGCTCATTGACCTGCTGAGTGCGAGCCAGAAGTGGGACGAGGCCATGCAACAAGCCAAGGCGTTCCTGGCGGCATTCCCCGTTGACGAGGAAGCCCAGGACGCCGCGTATTCCCTGCTGGACACGCTGCGGAACGACGAGCGCGATTTCGTGCGCCTGGCCGCGATGGCAGAGTGGCTGATGGGGGCTCTGCCCCTGGACCGCCTGAAACCGGAAGTGCCCAAGTACAGCGGCGGCTGCAACGAGTACATCTTCAGGGATTGCGCCAAGGCGGCGCGCGCCTACACCATGCTCCGCGACGGCTTCACGGACCTCGTCAGCGTCGAAGACATGAACGCCGCGCTCGCGCGCCTGAAAGCCAAGACGGAAGGCAAGTTCCCCAAGGAGCCGCTCGAGACCGACCCCGGCGCGGCCGGCGCATTCGCGCGCTTCCTGAAAGCGATCCGCACGCGCGATGCCAAGGCGCTTGCGGCGGTCGCGGCGAAAGACGAGGCGGACGACCTGGTGGAGCGCCTGGGCGACAGTTCCGACGACCTGCTGCCGACGATCCTCTTCGCGGATTTCGTGCTGAAGCAGGTCCAGGAGAACGAGGCGAAGGACGCCGCCAAGCTCACGCTGGACTACTACGAGGCCTCCGCCAGCAAGCCCAAGACGGTGACGCAGGAAGCCGTCAAAGAAGGCGCGCAGTGGAAGATCAAGTGGCAGGACCTGGAAGAGGACGACGCGGACGCGGCGCCCGCCAAAAAGTGACGCGTGACGAGTGCGCGCCTGCGCCCTGTGCTGCACGGCGTAAGTAACCGCGGGGGGGGAGCACTGCCATGTCGGGCTGGATGGAGAGGCTGTGGAACAGGCTGGTTGAGGACCTCGGCAGGCGCTTCGATGTCGTCCACTGGTCGCAGTACGTCCAGCACCTCTTCGACTCGCTGCTCATCGTCCTCGCGGCGGCCCTGGTCATCTGGCTGGCCAGGCGGCTGCTGCGCCGCATCGAAATTCGCATCGAGAAGGTGCGCGGCGCCGGCTACCGGCGGAAGATCGAGACCGCCACGTCCCTGGCCGGAAGCACGGTCAAGTACATCATCTTCATCGCCGCGGCCACGGCGATCCTTGCGACCTGGGGCGCGGTGGAGGCCAGCACGCTGGCCTTCGGCAGCGCGGCCATCGGCGCGGCGCTCGGCTTCGGCTCGCAGGGCCTGGTGCAGGACGTCATCACCGGGCTCTCCATTCTCGCCGAAGACCAGCTTGCCGTCGGCGATTTCGTGGAAGTGGGCGGCAAGACCGGCGTCGTCGAGGAGATCGGGCTGCGCGTGATCAAGCTGCGCGATCCCCTCGGCGTGCAGCACGTCATCTTCAACCGCACCATCGCGTCCGTCAGCGACTACACCAGCGGCGCGGTGCAGGCCGTCGTGGACGTCTCGCTGGAGAAGGCGGAGGACGGCGAGGCGGCACAGCGCGTGGCAGCGCAGGTCTGCCGCGACATGGCAGCGGAGCTGCCGTACTTCCACGACGTGCCTGTGGTGGAAGGCGTGCGGCAGACTTCGACACACGACGTCTTCCTGCGCATCCACCTGCGCATCGTGCCGCAGCAGCAGGACACGGCCCGCGACCTCTTTGTGGACCGCCTCAAGCGCGCCTTCGCCACCGGGAAGATCGCCATACCCGACGGCCGCATCCGGGTGGTTATCGTCAGCGATCTGTTCAGGAAGGCGCTCAGCCGCGCCAAGCCCGGCGCGCTGCCGACAGGGCCGGATAAGACGTACGAGGGCGCGGTGTAGGACGGGTTCCCGGAAGCGCATCAAACGCTTCTCAACCACGTCAGCGCCTCGCCGGTATCGGTGAATACCTGGAGGTTCACCCCTCTATTCTGGACGACCTTTTCGAAGAAGCGGTCGGGCAGGATTTGGCTTTCGAGGAGTACGAGCGCCGTCTTCATGAACACGCGGGGCTCAAGCAGAGAACAGAACTCGCCCAGGCTGGCCAAGTCCACGATGCTCAGTTTCTGCGCGGCCCCCCGGGCATCAATGAGGACTCTGGGGCATTGGTGCTGAATGCACGCGGCGTGCGCCGTGCGCGCGAGCTGCTTCCCGGCCTCAAGGTCTATCATGCCCGTGACGAGCACGCGCAGGCAATCGTCTTCCTTGGCGATACTGGTCTCGCACGGCATACATATACCCCGTACTTCATACACCGCGCACCCACCGCGGAGCGGGGCGTGAGAACCGCTTTTCCGCGGTCAGCGCGCTGCACGGGAAGCCTGGCGCAGCCGCGCTCAGCGTTTCCCGCGCTTCCGGCGGCCGGCGCGCGATTTCCGCGCGGACCGCGGCGCCGCCGCGTGTTCCTGCGTGCCTTCCAGCGCCTGGTGTGCCATGCGGGCCGCACCGAGGAGACCGGCGTCGTCGCCCAGCCTTGCGAGGCGCAGCGTGCAGTCTTTCCATATGGGGCCGAAGACGCGGCCCTTGTCCAGGATCCTGGTGACACGTGAGGTGATGAGCTCGCCGGCGAGCGCCATCCCGCCGCCGATGATCACGCAGCTTGGGTTGAACGCGTTGATCAGCGAGCCGATGCCGCAGGCCAGCCAGTCGCAGCACTGGTCAAGCAGCTTGCAGGCCAGTTCGTCTCCGTCGCGAGCGGCGTCGCAGACCATCTTGGCGTCAACCTTGTCAACACCGGCCGGGCCGCCGCAGAGCTTCAGCAGCGCGGTCGTGTGTCCCGCCGGCAGCTTGCGCACGGTGTCGCGGGCGTCGCGGCCCAGCGCGGCGGCGGAAGCGTACGCCTCGACGCAGCCTGTGCCGCCGCAGGGGCAGGGCCGGCCGCTGTAGCAGATGGAGACATGGCCGAATTCGGCGACCATGTTGTGGTGGCCGTGGTACACCTTGCCGTCTATGACCACGCCGCCGCCGATGCCCGTGCCGAGTGTGAAGATCAGCACGACGTGCTCGCCCACGCCCGCGCCCAGCCACGCCTCGCCCAGGGCGGCGAGATTGCCGTCGTTGTCGGCAAAGACGGGCAGGCTCGTGAGCCGGGAGATCTCGCCGGTCAACGGGTACTCCTCGCTGGCGGCAATATTGACGGCCGGCAGGCGCATGATGCCGGTTTCGGGGTCCGGCACGCCGGGCGTGCCGACGCCGACGGCAACCGTGCTGGCCTTCTTGAGCTTATTGACCAGCACCGCGATGCGCCCCACAACGGCCTTCAGGCCTTCGTCGGCCAGTGTGGCAATCTTATCGCGAGCCAGGATCTTGCCGCCGGCATCCACGCGCGCGGCACGGATATTGGTCCCCCCAAGGTCAACAGCGATGACATCGGTCATGGAATCCCCCCACACCAGTCAGCAATCGGTCACGCTCAACTGCCCTGCTGCGCGGCGTTGAAGCGGGGATCCTCCTTGCGCAGCAGCCGCGTGGTCTTGCGCAGCAGCCGCGTCGTGCGGCGCTGCGGCATCGGTGGCGCGGCAAGCACCGCGGTGTCGTTGGCGGGCGGGGCCGGGACTGCGCCGGCGATGCTTCCCCCCCGGCGCAGGTACTTCGTGAGAAAGACGACGTTGCCCCTGCTGTTGAAGGTCACCTCGTCCACCATTTTCTTCGCCAGGAAGATGCCCCATCCCCCCATCCGCTTGCCCGACGCCCGCCGTTCGCGGATGTGGGCCTGCGGGTCCACGCTGGGGTCCTTCAGCGCCGTCGGGTTGAACCCCGCGCCTTCGTCCTCGACGCGGAACGTGATCCGGTCCGGCAGCAGACAGTAGGACAGGCGCAATTCCTTCGTGGGGTCGTTCTGGTTGCCCCATTCGATCGCGTTGCGCACGATCTCCTCGAGCGCGAGACGCAGCTCGCTGCGCTCACGATCCGACAAGCACATGGCCAGCGCGCGTTCCGCAAAGCGCTGGAAGCGTTCGGCCAGATGCGTATCGGTCAGCGACGTCAGCTCAACGAACGTGCCGCTCTCAACGTTGCGCACGACAGGTTCGCGCCGGCCGCCCGCTGGTTGAGCGGCGCCGCCTCCAGCGCCTGCAGGCCGCGCCGCGCGCCTGCTTCGATACCGGTCAATCAACTCCGCGACGGCCGCCCGCAGCTTGCGCAGGTCCACCGGCTTCTGCAGGTAGTCATCGGCGCCGGCTTCCAGAGCGCTGGCAATGCTCTGGTCGGTCGTCAACGACGACAGCACCAGAATCGGGATATCGCTGCCCAGGGCGCGGATCTTCTCGGTCAGCTCGAAGCCTGACATCGCGGGCATGGCCAGGGCGGTGAGCACCAGGTCGAAGCCGGGGCTGTCGTGGTAGATCTTCAGCGCCTCCGCGCCGTCCCGCGCAGTGACCACTTCATACAGGCCTTCCAGGGAGAGTGCGGCGGAGAGCAGCCGCCGGGTAGGGGCGTCGTCATCGGCGACAAGAATACGCACCGGCCGGTCCATGCTCGCCCCACCCCAAGAACGAACTTTTAAGGTAAGATAAGGTATAGGTTAAGAGCGTCAAATCACTTTGTGCAGAAAGTTCACGGGGCGTCTCCCTCGGGCTGGCCCAGCACTACTGGACTTTGGCTGTCTCCAGCGACTTGCGCTCGAACGCGGAGTAGACATAGCCCATAAGCAGCCCGCTCAACGTCAGGTACAGCCCCACGTAATACGGCCAGATCATCACGAACTGCTCCTTGACCGCTGCCGCGGCACTGGCGCCTTTGGAAGAAACCGAGTACACGGCGTCGAAGGGGGTGACGAGGAGCAGGTAGAACATCTCGCTCCGTTGCAGTTTCGTGAATGCAATGAGCAGTTCCTCGGCCGCCACGGGCGCGGCGAACAGGAACAGCAACACCGTGTACGTGGTGATCATGCTCTGCACAGTGCCGCGGAAATGGAGCGAGAAAAACATCGCCAGCGAGGTCTCGAAGATGATGGTCGTGAGCAGGATGAGAATGTAGACGACCAGGTAGATGATGCGCAATCCCGGCTCGTCATGGCCCACGAAAACGTAGAAGGCCATGGTCACACCGACCAGGCCCGTCAGGAACAGCGACAGCCGCATGCAGGAAAGGAACTTGCCCGTGACGATCTGCGCCGGCCGCACAAGGGTGGTCAGCAGCAGGTCCAGCGTGCCCCGCTCCCGTTCCTGCGTGAACGTGTTGCAGGCGAAGGCCGGGGCCACCAGCATCGTGAAGATGACCAGGTAGTAGACAAAGATGTGCTCGCGGCTGAGGTACAGGAATGTCAGAAAGACGACGGACAGGAACATGCTGATCTGGATGATCAGCCGCAGGAAGAGCGTGCCGCGGCCGAAGATCTCGCTGCGAATCTCCTTCTGGTAGACGGGATTCACGCCGTCGGGCAGCAGGCCGACGTCGCGGGGCGCCAGCATCTTGTCCGGGAAGCGATCCCGCACCAGCACCAGCCCCGTCTGCGTGGCCACGTCCTCTTCCTCCGCCGCCTTGAACACCGGGTCGAACGGCCGCCGCAGCCGCGCGTGGCAGGCCCGGTACATGACCACCGTGGCCACCAGCAGGATGCCCGCGGGCCAGACGGCGCTCTCCAGCAGGAAGAAGCCGTCGAACCCCAGCGCGCAGGCCAGCAGGATGAGCGCCAGCGGCAGCACGATCATGTAAGTGATCGCCAGGCTGGCCTGCGAACGGTGGAAGAACACCGAACAGGTCAGGCCGACCATGCCGAAGGCCGCGGCCACGCCGATCAGCAGCACGTAGAGGCCGATCACTTCCACCGGGCCCAGGCCCGGCAGCCACATGATGACCGTCACGAGCGGGGCTGTGGAGAGCACCAGCAGGAAGAGGTAGAGGACCGACGACATGTACTTGCCCATCAGGATCGTGCCGGGGCGGATGGGCGAGGTCAGGAGCAGGTCAATGCAGCGGCGCTCTTTCTCGATAGTCATGGCGCTGGCGGAGAACGCCGGCGAGAGGATGGAGAGCATGACCAACTGGCCCTGCCCGAACGTGCGGAACAGCTTGCGCGTCAGCTCAGGGCTGGTGGAGATGATCCCTGCGGGCCACGCCAGGTACACCACCGCGCCCAGCGCCAACAGGAAGATGAACTGCAGGATGAAGGCCTTGTTCGAGCGCAGGGCAGTCAGCAGCTCACGGCGCAGCACCGGGTTCTCGATCGCCAGGAAGAGACGATCGGCCAAGCCGACGTCATCCGGCAGGCCCCGGCGAACCGACGGGCGGGGCTGGGCCTCGGCAGCTTGTGCTGTGGGTTCAACGCCGTTGGGCATGGGAGCCACCCGGTGACACCGCGCTGAGCAGCCGCTTGAACCCGGCTTGCTCGAAATGCCTGTCTGTCGTCAAAGCCTCGGACACGCCTCGTTCCTTCATGAGCACGAAACTGACCGCATCGCAGAGAGAGTAGGTCTTGTCAAGTTGCCGTCGCAAGAGAACCAGGCCTGCGCGGTGCAGCCGTTCGTCCACCCACACGGTCTTTATCGCGGGGTTCTCCACGATGCCTTGAGCGAACTCCAATGCCGTTAGCCGAGGCAGTCTCCTCGATTGCGCTACAGCAACAAGCTCGGCCAGAACGTAGTTGTGCGTCACGTTCGCGCGGCCCTCAGCAACCAGAGCGACCGCCTCTTCATGGCGATGATCTGCGGCGTCCAGATAGGAGATCAGCCCTGACGTGTCGAGCAGCATCAGTTCCCCTCTTCGTGCGTGTTCTCGTATTCCCGCGCCAGATCGGCATCTATCCTGTCGTTGTCAGCAGAGTGTGGGTCGCCGCTGTTCACAGCCCCGATGAAGCGCTCGAATCCGCCGCGCCCCGCGCGCGGCTTTCTCTGGGCCGGCTTGGGATGCGACTTGGCAGCACGCCCAGCTCGCTTCCGCTCGGCCAGCAGCACAATGACCTCTGCTTTTGTGCCGGCGCGCAGTTCCGGTGCGGTAATCTCAATGCGCCCGCCCGGCTGGATCGTTACAACCTGTCTCAGCGCGGTTACCATGGATGCGCCCTCCGCCCTGCCTCTTTGTGCAGCGTATCACGCCGCCCCCCTTACGCCACCAGCCCCTTGGTGATCTTCATGAACGCCTCTTCCAAGTCCGCCTCGACTTCGTTGAACCACACCACCGGCACATGCTGCTCGATGAGTTGCCGGTGGAGCTTCAGCACGTCGTCGTCGTTGCCGGCGAACTCGAACTTGAAGCGATTCTCCGCGTACGTCAGGTTGCGCACCTGCGGATGGTGCGCCAGGATGACCTCGCACGTCTCCGACTCCCCGGCCACCACGATCTCGATGACGCGGTTCTGCCGGATCGAATGAATGACGTCCTGCACCGGTCCCGCCGCCAGCAGCTTGCCGCGCTCGATGATCCCGATCTTGTTGCAGAAGTCCGCCAGCTCAGGCAGGATGTGCGAGCTGATCAGGATCGTCTTGCCCATCTTTTGCAGTTCTTTGAGCAGCGCCTTCATCTCGACCCGCGCCCGCGGGTCCAGGCCCGAGGCCGGTTCGTCCAGGATGAGAACCGGCGGGTCGTGGACCAGCGTCTTGGCCAGGCACAGGCGCTGCTGCATGCCGCGTGAAAGGCCGTTCACCAGCGTATCGCGCTTGCTGGTCAGGTCCACCAGTTCCAGGACGTCCTCGATCAGCGCGCGCCGCTTGCTGCGGGGCAGACCATAGGCTGTGGCGAAGAAGTCGAGGAACTCCCAGACCTTCATGCCGTCGTACACGCCGAAGGTGTCGGGCATATAGCCGATAGAGCGCTTCACGTCGTCCACGTTCTTGGTGACGGAGTAACCGTTGATATAGCCCTGCCCGCTGGTGGGCTTCAGCAGCGTGGCCAGGAAGCGGATGGTGGTGGTCTTGCCGGCCCCGTTGGGTCCGATGAAACCGAAAACGTCCCCCTGCTCGATGTCCAGGTCCAGGTGGTCCACCGCGACGAAGTGGTCAAAACGCTTTACGAACCCGCGGATCTTGATCATAGTGGTTGGCTCTTCGCTCTCGGCTCCCGCCCGTCGCACGTCACACGTTTCACGGCCTGCCGGTTCTGCAGTCCACGGACTGCAACTGCAACGCGTAGTTCCCGGCGTTCCTGGCCGCGTTGGGGATGAACGACACGCGCAGCAGGATCGCGTTGTTCGACGCGGCGTTCCACGGCAGAGCCTGCGTCGGCATCCGGTACGGTTTCCCGGCCTGCAGGTTCGTGACCAGCACCGGGGCGCCACCTGCAGGCCCGCGAAACTGAGGACGCGGTGATTGGGCGGCAACTCCACTTTCAGATATGCCACGGAGGCGTTTGGCCCGGCGCTCTGGTCGCGTCTGCATGCGACGCTGCCGGTCACCGGCTGCCACTGCCCCTGGTCCACGTTGATGTTGTAGTCCGTTGACTGCCGCACACGGAACGAAGTCGGCGTCGTGCCTGCCGATACTGTGGACTTGATGACGACCGGCACCAGCAGGAGCGACAGTCCCTCGATCTTGGGTTCCCGTGCTTCGCGCCCGCTAGGCCCGATGCGCACCGGCAAGGTGCCCTTGCCGTTGTCCATCCAGGCGCAGACGACGCCGTGCGGATACTTATCAACCTGCTGGCGCACGTATTCGTTGAGCGCCATGGCGCGGTTGCGCGGGCCCTTGCCGCGCGCCGAGGGCAGGACAATTGCCTGGCCGAAAAACGCATCCTGCGGGTTCAGCCCTCTGGCGGGCTCGACGCTGCTCAGCTTCCGGGAGGCGCCCGCCGGCAGCGCGTTCTCGTTGACGGTGCCGGGCTGGGCCATTTTATCCGGCGTGGTGCCCAGTTGAAGCGCTTTGCCCTCGTAGATGAACACGGGATAGTAGAGGTCGTAGCCGGTGTTGTTCTGCACTTCGATGTCGAACAGCGTCCTGTTGTCGCTCGAGGCGCTCCGGGCTTCCCGCACGCTCACGTCCAGCCCGTCGCCGATCAGAGCGCGGTGGACCACCTCCAGGCGGCGCGTGGAGCGCGTCTGGATCAAGAGCCGCTCGACGATCAGCCCTTGGCTGGTGTCCACCAGGTAGACCGGCTCGGCCTCAATCCCGCGGCTCTCGTTCCGCGACACGTTGACCAGATGGTTGGGCGCCGCCTGCACATCGAACAGGTTGTCGCCGCTCGCGCGCAGCGGCGGGAAGGCCACCCAGTAGTCGTCGCGCCGCGGTGCGTAGACCCCCATGAACGTGCGCGCCATCCCGACGCCCTGTCCCGAGCCGGCTTCAATGACCGCCACCTCGGTCACCGTCAACTGCCCCGTCTGCCCCATGAAGCCCACGGCGTAGGCCATCACGCTGAAGGTCACGGCCCACACAGGCACCGCCAGCCAGGCGATCTCGCGGCGCCGCAGCCAGCCGAAGAGCAGGTAGTTTCCGGGGACGACGCACAACAGGTACAGCAACATGAAGGACATGACCCGGCTCTTGGGCTGCGGTTCTACGACCGTATCCTTGGTGAAAGAGTCGTCCAGGGCGAGCCGGAAGCGCGCCATGGCATTGCCTCTGTTGGCCTCCGCGCGCGGGTTGGTCTGGCCCCATCCACCCGACTGGGGTCGAACGGCCGGCGTGAAATCGTCGTCGGCGGTCGTGTTGGCGAACAGCCTGCGGCCGTGGGCGTAGTCGAGAATGTTGAGCGGGATGAGGCCCCGGCCGGGCCAGTGTTCCAGCCGCGCGTCGCTGAGCGAGAACGGCAGGAATGTGACGGAACCGGGGCCGTAGAAGCGCCGGCACATCTCGACCTGCTTCGTCTCCTTGTTGAGCCTGACGTAGGGGTTGCCCTTGGGACTGACGGTCACGTCCATAATGGGCAACTTCCAGTCCTTGTCCTTGGACGGAATGAGGTTCAGGTCGTCGCTGTCGCCGCCTGAGAGCGCGGCTACCTCGGTGACGCCGCGCACCTCGATGCCGGCCAGTTCCTCGACCGAGCCCCTCCGCACCCCCGTCGGGTCTCTCTTCAGACGCGACGGATCCCTGCCGGCGATGATCAGAACATGTCCGCCCGCCTGCACGTACGACTGCAGCGCCTCCCACTGCGCCTCCGTCAACTGTTCCCGCGGCGGGCCGTCAAGGATGATCAGGTTGGCAAGCATCAGATCGTGCCAGCGCGACGGCAGTTCCTGCGGTTCCACCACGGCGACAACGCGTTCGCGGCCCGGCGTGTCGAAATCCCCCGGCTTCCGCTTGACGGCCAGGGAGCGGAACGAGCCCGCCGACTCCGAGACGACGATTACGAAGTCCTCTTTGAACGCGTCCAGGTCGTGCAACTGGACGATGCGCGTGCCCCGCTGCCGGCCGTTGGCCGACACGTTGATCAGGACATCCTTGTTCCAGCCGTCCTCCGGGCAGACCACGCTGAAGCTGTATTGCTTCACCGTCAGCGGTCCTACCTCGAATTCCTGGCGGTAGAAGTTCTTGTAGACGGCCTCGCCTCGTTCGTTCTCCTTGACGGAGTCGAATTCGATGGACGTCATCCCCGCAAACTCGTCCTTCTCCGTCGTGTTCTGGATCTCGACGATGATGTGCGCCCACTGGCCCCGGCGGGCAAAGCCCGTCCAGTTTCTCGCAGCCAGGCGTGTCTCGTCCTTGGTGATGTCTTCCTTGGGCGGCGGCCGGGTATCGCTGAGGTCGCGGAAGGCGCACCACGCCGAGAACTTCAGTTTCGGCTGCTTGGCCTTCTCCTCTTCCTTTTTCTTCTTCTCTTCTTCGGTGAGCAGTTTGTCGTCCGGCGAAGGCTCCCCGGCGGGCACGGTCCGCAGTGTTGCGGCGGCGAGCATAAGGACCGGCGCGGCCATGAGGAAGAAGCGCGGATGCCTGAGTTGGCGTATCATAATGCGCTCACCGCTCCCCGACCAGAACCGGCCCCGACAACGCTCTCTGCAAGTACGCTGCTCTGTGCGGTGCTGTTTGATCCAACCGGTTCAATACCATGGCGCCGCTCAAAACGCCCCTGTGATAGTAAACCTGTTCCATTCGCCTGTGGCCGGCTCCCAGGTTCGCTCCACACTGCTGATGTAGCTCGCCATCTCCTCGCCCACGTCGGCCAGGAACGCCTCGAGTTCCCCCGACGGTCCCTCGGCGACCAGTTCGACCCTCCCATCGGGTACATTCCGTACCCAGCCCGTCACCGCATGGCACCGGGCGATGGACAACGCCGTGTACCGGAAGCCAACGCCCTGGACCGTTCCTAAGAAGAGAACGTGCAAACGGCGGATTCCCGGCGCCGCTGGCGACGGACCCGGCGTCTTCGGCAACATGCTTGCATGTCCTTTTTCGGGCTTCTCCTGATTCACGACCGCCTCTTGTATGACAGATATAGTCACTTTCAGGTCACGAGCAAGCGCCCTGTGACGAAAGTTGTCAATCCCTGCTGCTCCACAGGCGCAAGATGAAAACGCAGATGAACGCAGATTGCCGCAGGGAAAACAGGAGAATCATCAGCGTTCATCCGCGTTCATCTGCGGTTCCACTGGCGTTCCCCGCCTGCGTATCTCGCGAACAACGTGCCGATCCGTAGGCTGGCCCGTTCCCGCGATTGCCGATTCCCCGCCGGCGATTAGCATATCCGGCATGGCTACCACATCTCCACAGACAGAGACCCTGTTGCGCGCTCTCCCCGCCGTCCAGCGCCTCCTGGATGAGCCTGCCGTGCGCGATCTGCAGGCCCACTTCGGACGCGAGGCGGTGCTCTCCGCCGCGCGCGAAGTGCTTGCGGAATGGCGCGCGGCCATTGCGGCCGGGACACTCTCCTTGCCGGCCGGCCATCCTGTTACAGAAGGCGCCAGCGGCGTTTGTCCGGAGATCATCCGGCGTGTTGCGGAACGCGTCACTAAGGCTTGCGGCGGCGGCGTGCGGAAGGTCATCAACGCAACGGGCGTCATCCTGCACACGGGCCTTGGGCGCGCAGTCCTGCCCGCGGCGGCCATTCAGGGCATCGCCAATGAGCTCTCGGGCTATTCGTCGGTCGAGGTGGACCTGGAAACCGGCAAGCGCGGCCACCGCGACCAATCCGTCAACGATCTGCTGGTCACTCTGCTGGGCTGCGAACGGGCCTCCGTCGTCAATAACAACGCGGCCGGCGTGATGCTTGCCCTGGCGGCCATCGCGCGCGGCAAGGAAGTCATTGTCAGCCGCGGGCAGCTTGTCGAGATCGGCGGCTCGTTCCGCGTGCCGGACGTGATGCGTGAGAGCGGCTGCAAACTGGTCGAGGTCGGCACGACCAACCGGACCTATGCTCTCGACTTTGAGGCCGCCATCACGCCCGAGACGGGCGCGCTGCTGCTGGTGCACACCAGCAATTTCCGCATCATTGGCTTTACCGAGGAGGTGTCGGTCGCCGATCTGGCCGCTGTGGCACGCAAGCACAGGTTGCCCCTCCTCTATGACATCGGCTCCGGCGCGCTGCTGCCCGATCTGGCGCCGGAACTGAAGGAAGAGCCTGTCGTGAAGACGGCGCTCGACGACGGCGCGGATCTGGTGATGTTCTCGGCGGATAAGATCCTGGGCAGCACGCAGGGCGGTGTCGCGGTAGGAAAGAAGGACCTCGTGGAAAAAATGCGCCGCCATCCACTCTACCGCGCGTTCCGTCTGAACAAGCTGACCCTGTGTGCGCTGGAGAGCACGCTGCGCCTGTACCTGGACCCCGAGCGACGGCTGGAAACCGTGCCGACCCTGCGCATGCTGCGCCGTCCGCTGGCCAGCATCACCGATGAAGCCGCGGCGCTGGCCACGCGCCTGAGCCGGGCGTGCAGCGGCCTGGAAGCGCTGTGCGTCGAGGACTCCTCACGGCTGGGCTCGGGCAGCCTGCCGGAACGGAATATCCCTACGCGGGTGGTGAGTCTGCGGCATGCGAAGCTGGGCGCGGAAGAGCTCGGCGCCCGGCTGCGCGCTCACAAGCCGCCCATCTTCACGCGCATTCAGGACGGCCGCGTGCTTATTGACCCGCGCACTCTGCTGCCGGGCGAAGGTGACGAGATCGAGAAGGCGGTGCGAACAATGGGAAACGCGTAACTCAACGCGCCTGCTCCTCCTTCCGTTTCCGCCGCCACTCCTTTTCCTTCTGTGCCCAGTCCCATTCCGTCGCGGCGCGGCTGCGCACGTTCTTATCGGGATCGTGGAGCATAGCTTCGAGCGCGGTGAGGGCCTCGGGCGTCGCGATCTGGCGCAGCCAGTAGGCGGCGTCGGAGCGGATGTTAGGGCGCTTGTCTCTTGACGCCGCGATGACCGTTGTGACGTTCGCCTCACCGAAAGTGCCCAGGATCTCCAGTGCCGCCGAGCGCACCTGTTCGGGCTGCGATTCGTCGAAGAACTCCAGGAGCTTCTTGTTCACTTCAGGAGTCTTCGCATTGCGCAGCGAACGGATGGCGCTGTACCTGACATACTCCTCTTTGTCTTCGGCAAGCTTCATGAGCAGCGCGATCATCTTCGGGCAGGCGGGGACCGCGTAGTTGCTAAGCGCGAGCGTCAGACTCTCGCGCACGGTCTTATCGGGATGCAGCGCCACCTGTTCGAGGATCGCCTGCTGTTCGGACGTCACACCCGGATCCTCCCTGTCGTCCAGCCACAGGCGGGAGCAGCACGCCTTGAGGAGCTCTTCATTCTTGCTGGTCCGAAGGTGACGCCAGAGCACCGGCCACAGGAAGGCATCGCGATAACCACAACCCGAAATCGCCGCCGCCGCAACCAGTTCGTCCTTGTCCTCCACGTAGCCTCTCACGAACGTTCGGCTCTCCTCCGCCGGCAAGAAGGACAAATGACCCCGCAAGGCCAGAGCGCGCACGCGGGGCGGCCGGGACTTGAGCGCGCCAAGCACGGGTTCGCGCAGCCTGGCTATGGCATTGCCATTGACGACGCCGTCGCCGTCCCTGAGGCGCTTGCCATAGGGAGTGTCGCGGCAAGCGTCGTTGCGGCTCTGGTGGGCAATCAGCCGCAAGGCCCATTCGGCGGCGAGGTCGGAGCCTTTGGTGAGCGCTTCGCACAGGAACGCGATGGAATGCGCATCAACCAGCGCCGCGTAGGCGCGCTTCTTCGTCTCGTCGTCATAGACATACACGACGCTTGTTCCCAGGTGTTCCAGGGGCTCACACCCGAAAAAGGCCACAAGTGTTTCCAGGGAGGCCAGGTCTTCGGGCTGCTTTTCCAGTCCCGCCGCGGCAGCCGCCAGTTTCTGGCGCAGTTTCTCGTCCTGTATCGGGCCAAGGTCGTGGTACACCCCGGACGCCCCTGCACCGGTCGTCACGACGGCCAATACTATCGCCAATAGCACGGGACTGCAGATTCGCATGACGATTAGTGCAGCAGGCGCGCCGGATACGTACAGAGATTGGCTTCCGTGACCCGATACCCTGAACCCGAGACCCGATCCCCGCCCGTTCAGATCGGCACCGGCACGTCTTCCAAGATCTCAGTCAGGACCGTTTCGCCGTCCTTGCGGCTGGCGCCGGCGTCGCGGCCTTTCTCGATAACGCGGTGGGATAGCACGGGCAGGGCCAGGCGCTTGATGTCGTCGGGCGTGCAGAACGTCCGGCCTTCGATCACCGCGCTGGCCTGCGCGGCGCGATACAGCATCAGGCAGCCGCGCGGCGAAACGCCCAGTGCGAGACCTTTGTGCACGCGCGTGCGAGCCGCAATCTCGAGGATGTAATCGAGCAGCCCCTCGTCCATGCGCACCTGCCGGACGGCTTCCTGGAGCTGCAGGACCTCGGCGGCGGTGACGACGGGCTGGAGCGAATCGAGCGGGTGCGACAGGCGCTGGCTGCGCACGACCTGCCGCTCGCTGTCCCGGTCCGGATAGCCGATAGCCAGCCGCAGCAGGAAACGGTCGAGCTGCGCTTCCGGGAGCGTATACGTGCCGGCGTATTCGATGGGGTTCTGCGTGGCCAGCACAATGAACGGGCTGGGCAGAGCATGCGTCACGCCGTCCACGGAGACCTGGAAGTCGTTCATCGCTTCCAGCAGCGCCGACTGGGTGCGCGGCGTGGTGCGGTTGATTTCATCGGCCAGGATGACGTTGGCGAAGAGCGGCCCGCTGTGGAACTTGAAATCGCCCTCGCCCTGATCGAAGACCGACACCCCCACAATGTCCGACGGCAGAAGGTCCGGCGTGAACTGGATGCGGCGGAACTGGCAGTCAATGGACTTGGCCAGCGCGCGCGCCAGCGTGGTCTTGCCCACGCCCGGGACGTCCTCCAGGAGCACGTGACCGCGCGCCAGCAGACCGACCAGCGTGTACTTGATCGTCTCGCGCTTGCCCATGATGGCCGTCTCGATGTTGGCCAGCAGCGCGGCGACCTTCTGTTTCACCGCGGCAGACTGCTCGCCCACGACGCGGCTGCCCGTGGCACGGGCGTCCCCGCCCGTGTCGCTGGCCGGCGCGACTGTCTGCGCGGGTGCCACGGCATCATTGCCGTGGGCCCGGGAGGAGAGCGGCGAAAGGGGCGCCGGGGATGGGGTGGGATGGAGTGCCGAGCTCATCGAGAACAGATTACCGGGTCCGGGCGCTTATGGCAAGATCGTCGGGCGCTATCGTCCCAGCTTCGCCTCGCCAGTGACGCAGTCGAAGAGCACCGTGCGCGGCCCGGCAGTGAAGGCCCACTGTTGCCCCGTCACCTTCAGGCTCACACGCTCGGGCTCGCGCCCCGCGGCGCTCCAGGTACAGGCAACCGCGTTGCGCCACTCGGTCCGCTGGCAGCCCATGCGCAGGCTGCAGAGCTTCCCCATCTTGCTCCCATGCTCGCCCTTGATCGCGTCTTCCCCCACGGCGATCTTCAGGCCGTCGGCCGTGAGCGGCTCAATGCGCAGCAGCGCCTTGGCGCCCCGTGCCATGAACGTTCCGTCGGGCGCCTGCTCGAGGCGTTGCTCAGTGTGCAGGCGCAGCTCCAGCGCCGCGGGCTTCTCCACAGCGATGTCGTCCAGCACCAGCAGAACGTCGGGCTTGACGAA
>JAPLOD010000711.1 GCA_026692735.1 Planctomycetota bacterium
CGCGGGCGAGTGGACGGTGTGCCCGGCTCCAAAAGGGGTTGGCCCTGGCGAGCTCCGTGTGCTGCCGACCGGATCGGCCAAGGCCCTGGTCGGCGACCGGCGGTGGGCGCAGTATGAACTGGAGGCGGATGTGCAGCCCGGCGGCGGGCCGGCGGGCATCGTCTTCCTGCATCGCGATGAGAGCAACTACTACTCCGCGACAGTGGACGGCAAGCTGTTGCGGCTGACCAGCGTGGTGGACGGGCGCGTGACGGTGGTGGACTCAATGCCGCTGGCGGAGGCCACAGGGCCGGTGCACCTGAAGGCGTCAATCCGGCGCGGGCACGTCCGGGTGGTGGCGAACAACACCGTGTCTGTCGAGACCTTCGCGGGGGATGTGTCGCTGAAGGGACGGGCCGGCTTCATTGTGGATGGCACGCGCGGCGGGAAGCCCTGCGCGTTCAGCAGGTTCCGGCTGTTTTTCCTGCCGGAGCGGGAGCCCCTGGTCACGACGAATGCCATCTTCGAAGACGAGCTGACGATGAACGACTGGACCAGCCCGACCAGCGAATGGTATCCGCCGAAGGAACAACTGCTCGTCGAGGGGCGGCCGGTGACGCTGCTCTGGCACCGCAGCCAGTTCCCCGGCGACGTGGAGTTGATGGTGGAGCCGCGGGAGTTCCCCGATTCCAAGGATCCGCGCTATGAGATCGCCCTTTCGGTTGCCAAGGATGGGCAGGGCAAGAACAACGGGTATGTGTTCCGCTACAAGAGCGGCGAGGGCGCGGACAGCGCCAGCCGCACGTGCATCGCCCAGGTGCTGCGGCAGGGCGAGATAAAGGTTGAGCGGACGCTGCCCGAGGACCCGCGGCCGCTGGCCAGCGCGGCCATCCGGCGCTGCGGCAAGTACGTGGTCGGCATCGTCAATGGGCAGCCGGTGGCGAGCTACCGCGATGAGAACCCGCTGGTCGGCAACAAGGTCGCCTACTATACCCAGGGCGTGGTGGTGCGTTCCGAAGCAACCAAGATCACGAGCGACAACTTCCGCAACGACCTTTTCTCCCGCGCTCCCACCGCCTGGCGGATGGCCGGGGCGGCCATCGCCGAGGTGACGAACCGCTGGCAGTGCGACCCGCGCTGGTCGTTCTTCTCGCTGAAGAACGAGCGCAGGAAGGGCAAGCCGGCGGTGCTGTGGAGCAAGTACCTGTATCCGGGCGATGTCACGGTGGAGTTCTTCGTCGGCAACAAGATGGAAGGCGAGCGCGGCCAGCCCTACACCTACGTGCGCGACATCAACGTCACGATCGGCTCCGAGGGCTCCGACCTCACCAAGGGGTACACGTTCATGTTCGGCGGGCATAACAACGCCGGCTCGCTGATCCTGCGCAACGGCGTGGAGGTGAAACGGCACGGCGCGCGCATCCCCATGGACATGAACTACCACCGCCACTGGTTCGCGTTCAAGGTTGAGAAACAGGGCGGGCGGCTGACCTTCCGCGTGGACCGCTTCTTCTCCAGCGACAACAAGCAGTCCGAGTTGGTCTACGAGGACGAGCAGCCGCTGCAGGGCGACCATGTCGCCATCTGGACGTACGACAACGCGATCATGCTGAGCCGGGTGCGCATCTCCGGCGACGGCGGCAACGTGGCGGAGCACCCGGATTGGCAGCCGGAACCCCTTGTAACGCCATACGACGGCAAGTGAGCCACGTCCGGCGCCACAGCGCAGGAGAGCGGCGCGCGGGAACGGGAGCGGAACGCAGCCAGGCATGACCGACACCGACTCTCCGCCACGCAGACCACGGCCGGCCGGGCGCCTCGCGCTGCAGGCGGCGCTGAGGTGCGGCATTCTGGCCATCGGTGCCTTGCTCATTGTTCTGGCGCGCGGCAACAAACGCAACGCCGCCGCCCCGCAAGCCGGCACATCCGAGAGAGTCATTCGGGTGGAAGCGGCGCCGGGGGCTGCCGGCGCGCGCCTCAGTGTCGTCTCGCAGCCCGCTGGCGCCAGCCTCCTGCTTAACGGCCGCCTGGTCGGCGCCACCCCAGTGTTGCTGGACGGGCTGCCGCCAGGCAGCTATGCGCTGCGCCTGGAGAAGAGCGGGTGCAAGGCGCTCTGCCGTACCATCCAGGTCGGCGGGAGCGGCCTGAGCCTGGACGAGAAATTGGGGGCGCTCCCCACAGGTTCGATGGTGGTGGAGGTCAAGCCGGCGGGCGCCGAAGTGTTGCTTGACGGCGAGCTTATCGGCACGACGCCGCTGAAAACCGACAGCATCCCCGTGGGGGCCTATGAACTGCTGATCCGGAAGACGAACTACGACTCGTATTCCGCGCGGATCGAGGTCGTGGCGGTCGAGGTGCTGACCTTCGCGGGGTTCGAGCTGAAGGACAAAGTATACGCCATGATGGACGGCTTGGTGAAGGGAGAGCCGCAGCGGCTGGCGCACTACATTGACCTGGGTCATTACCTGTTTGTCAACGACCGGATGGACGAGGCCGTGGACGTGTTCTGTCAGGGCCTGCAAATGATGCAGACGCCGCTGGATTTCAACGGCCCCGGGTACAGCGGCAGGGACCACATGTCGGAGGAGGAGATGGCCCTGGAGGTGCGCTTGCGGAGGGAGGACGAATCCCGCTTTCTGAAGGAGTTGGAGAAGCACCGCAACTGGCCGCGGAAGGATACGCGCGCCTTCCGCACCAAGCTGGACCAGGCGCACGAGATCCTGAGTCAGAAAAACGTGGCATCGTGGCAGTGGGTCGAGACGGCAGCGCGGATGAACATGCGCAACCGCAACTACGACCGCGCGGCGCGGCTGTACGCCGATCACATCGCCGCCGCGCCCAATTCGCCCAACCTGCCCCAGACCTATGTCGCTCTCATGGAGGTGTACCTCATGCAGCGCGATGTAGTTAACGCTCGCGCACAGTACGATAAGTTCTACGCGCTGTATCAGAACAACGACGCGGCGCTGCTGCGCTGCGGCAGCGCGCTGTACCCCTACCAGGACCGCATGGGCGCCAAAGGCCGGCAGCAGGTGCTCGAAATGTCGGAGCAGGCGTTGCGCCGGGCCCTCACGCTGGTCAAGGACCAGACGTCGCGGGCGCAGTGCCTGTTCGATCTGGGAGCGGTGCTGAACTTCGCGGGGCGGCCGAAGGAAGCGGTCCCGGTGTTCGAGCAATCCATTGCCGCGACCGCGGACAAGGGTGTCGCGGAGGAACGTTCCCTGCGGTTGGCTGACGCACTCCGCAAGGCGGGGCGCATCGAGGAAGCGGAGGCCCTCTACAATAAGCTCAAGGGCAGCGCGCGCGCGGATATCAGGGAGAGTGCCCAGACTGGCCTGGTCTACGTCGCCGCGGACAAGGCGAAACTGCGGCCGCGGTAACGGGTCCTGCAGGTCGTGCCAGGGAGACGGGGAAGAGGGAATGGCTGACGACGCACCACATGGTGGCTCCGGCGAACGCTGGGCGCGGACAGGCGCGCTCCGGGCGGCCATCGGCTGCCTCGTGCTCCTGGCGCTGCTGCTGTGGGCTGTCGCGCCGCTGTTCTCGACTAAGCTGACGCTGCGCACGGACCCCCCGGGCGCGACGGTATTGCTCAACGGCCGTGTGGCCGGCGCCACGCCGCTGACCCTCCGCGACCTGCACCCCGGCAAGTACTCATTGCGGCTGGAGAAGGAAGGCTTCGCGCCGGTGGCACGGTTTGTTGAGGTGCCGCCTGCGGGCATCATCGTCCAGGAGACGCTGTTGCGGTACGGCAACGGCTCGCTGCTGGTGCAGATCAAGCCTCGGGGCGCGGAGGTGTTGCTCGACGGTGAGCTGCTGGGACATACGCCGCTGCAACTGGCCAGCGTGCCGGCGGGCGTGCATGAACTGGTGGTCCGCAAGACAAACTACAAGCCGTACATTCAGCGGGTCGAGATCCAGGCGGGGCAGACGCTGGAGTTCAAGGACTTCGGTCTGGAAGACATAATCCTGGCCATGCTGCGCGGGCAGGTGGAGCGCGAGAAGCAGCGCGTCTGCCACTATATGGATCTGGGCCACTACCTCTTTGTCAATGATGAGATGGACGAGGCCGCGGAGGTGTATGCCAAGGCCCTGCAGGTTGCCAACACGCAGATGGAGTTCGCGGCGGACACCAGCCCCGAGGAACGCGCTCTGGAAGCCCGCTTGCGGGCCGAAGACCTGAGCCGGCTCAGCGAGGAGATCAAGAAGAAGTCCCACTGGCCCGGCAAGGATGTCACTAAGTTCACCAGCATCCTGCGGCAACAGCAGGAGCTCGTGGCGGGCCGCAACATCACCGAATGGACGACGGTCCGTGAATCGGTGCAGAACTTCGTCCACGACGGGAAACTGGAGCGCGCCCAGGCGCTGCTGCTGCAGCATATCGCCGCGGTCCCGAATTCGCCGCTGGTCCCGCAGGCGTATATTGAACTCCTCCAGTTGCGGCTGCGGATGCACAACATGGAAGGCCTGCGGGACACGTATGCCAGATTCATGGACCTCTACGGGAAGCAGCCGGTGCTGCTCCGCCAGGCGGCCAATGCCCTGTACAACGGCGGCGACGCCCTGCAGGGCGAGCAGCGCCGTGATGTGCTGGGCATGGCGGAGAAAATGCTCCGCGACGGTGTCGCGCTGAGCCGCCGCGGCGACCCCGAGCTCCTCGCCCTGTGCAAACTTGAGCTGGCCAACGTGCTGAGCCGGCAGGGACGCGCGGACCAGGCCGTGCCGTTCTACCGGGAATCCATCGCGGGCACGCGGGATGCGAGCACCAAGGAGTTGCGCAGCCAACTCCTGGTCGAGGCCCTCAAGACCGTGCACAACCTGGACGAGGCGCGGGCTGTGCTGGAGGAGCTGGCCAAGAGCCCGCGCGAGGAAGTGGCCAAGAAGGCCAAGTCCGACCTGCGGCAGATCATCCCTTCGCCGGAGAATAAGTAGGCGCAACGCTCTTGTCGCGCCGCCGCGGGACGGAAGCGTTCCGCCTGTCGCTGCAGCCGCCACATCGCCGCTTGATTTCCTCGCCTACAGTCGTAAGAAATCCGGCTGTGGCCAATAGAACCGCGTTGTACCCCACCCACGTGGCGCTCGGCGCCAAGGTCATTGACTTTGGCGGCTGGGACATGCCCCTGGAGTACCCCACGCACATTCTGCGCGAGCACACCGCGACGCGCACCGCGGCGGGGCTGTTCGACACTGCTCACATGGGAGAGCTGCTGGTCGAAGGCCCGGGCGCGCTTGAAAGCCTGCAGCGCCTGGTCAGCCGCGACCTGGCCGGCATGGAAGACGGCCAGGGGCGTTACACGCTGCTCATGACGGAGCGGGGCACGGTGCTTGACGACCTGGTCATCTTCAGGCAGGCCGAGAACAGGTACTACGTCGTCACGAATGCCGGCACGTTCCAGAGCGACGCTGTGCACATCAGTGCTCATCTCAAGGATGCCGCCGCGAGGAATCTGCAGCCGGAGACGTGCAAGCTCGACCTGCAAGGGCCGAAGACGTTCGAGATTCTGGCGAAAGTATCGAGCGCGCTCTTGCGCAAGCTGAAGCGGTTCCGCATGACGGCCGCCGACGTGGCGGGCGTTCGCGCGCTGGTTTCGCGCAGCGGCTACAGCGGCGAGCCGAACGGGGTGGAGCTGTTCTTCCCGCAGAAGGATGCGCTGCGGGTCTGGGATGCGTTGCTGGAAGCCGGCCGGCCGGCGGGCCTGCTGCCGTGTGGTCTCGGCGCGCGGGATACGTTGCGGCTGGAGTGCTGTCTGCCGCTGTACGGGCACGAGCTATCCACAGCGATAACCCCGCTGGAGGCGGGGCTGGAGTGGGCGGTGTCGCTGGAGAAGGAGTTCCTGGGCGTGACGGCGCTGCGCCGGCAGAAACAGGAGGGCGTCCCGCGAGCGCTGGCCGCCCTGAAGCTGGCCGGACGCCAGCCGGCGCGGGCGGAAAGCCGTGTCTACCGGGGTGAGCGGCAGGTCGGCGTCGTGACCAGCGGCACGTTTGGTCCGACGGTCGGCTGTGCGATTGCGCTGGCGCTGGTCGAGGCTTCCGCGGCCGCGGTGGGCACGCAGTTGCAGATCGAAGTGCGCGGCAACAGGCTGGACGCGGCGGTGGTGGAGAGGCCGTTCCACAAGCCGAGCAAGGCGTCGTAGCACGGGCTTCCAGCCCGTGGACATGGGCGAGACGCCCATGCCACAAGCGAGGGGCAAGCGATGAGCAGCAAGGTTCCGGCGGGTTTGAAATATTCGAAGGAGCACGAGTGGGTAAGGGTGGACGGTAACAAGGCGGTCGTGGGCATTACGGATCACGCGCAGATGCAGTTGGGAGACATTGTCTTTGTGGATCTGCCCAAGGTCGGCGCGCTGGTGCAGAGCATGAAGCCGATGGGCGTTATTGAGTCGGTCAAGGCGGCAAGCGACATCTTCAGTCCGGTCAGTGGCAAGGTTATCGCCGCGAATGGCGAGCTTGTGAAAACGCCGGAGATCATCAACCAGGACTGCTATGGCAAGGGGTGGATTGCCGAGATCGAGCTCAGCCAGCCGGATGAACTGAACGCGCTGCTGGACGAAAAGGCGTATGCCGCGCTGATCAGCGAGGCGTAAGGGCATAGCGGCGGCTGGCAGCGGCGGTTGGCTGGGGCATACGCGCGGCGTATCGTCCCGGAGCGAAGGAAGCGCGATGACCTACATTCCTCACACGCCGGCGGAACGCGACGCGATGCTGGCCGCGATTGGCGCCAGCACGCTGGACGACCTCTTCGCGCATCTGTCCGCGGACGTGAAAAGCGGCGTCCTGAAATTCCCCAAGGGCCTGGGCGAGATGGAACTCGCCGCCGAGATGTCCCGCCGCGCGCGGAAGAACAAGTCCACGGGCGAGCTGGTGTGCTTCCTCGGCGCGGGAGCGTACGATCACTTCATCCCACCGGTCGTGGATCAGCTCGTCCTGCGCGGCGAGTTGTACACGGCGTACACGCCGTACCAGCCCGAGATCAGCCAGGGCGTGCTGCAGCTCATCTACGAATACCAGACCATGATGGCCTCGCTGTGTGGCTGCGACGTGGCCAACGCGAGCCTCTACGACGGCGGTACCGCCGTCATGGAAGCCTGCCAGATGGCCCTGCGGCATACCGGCCGCACGAGGCTGCTTCTGGATGGCGCTCTGCATCCGCACTATCTGGAGACCGTGAAGTCGCTGCTGCGTTTCCAGGGCGTGGAGATGCCGATTGTGGCGCCGGGGCCCGGCGACTACCGCAGCGACCTGGCCGGCCTGGCGAGCCGCGTGACGGACCAGGTCGCCGCGATCGTGGTGGGCTATCCCGGCCTCTTCGGCGCAGTGAGCGACATAAGCCCCGCGGCCCACGCCGCGCACAAGGCCGGGGCGCTGCTGATCGCAGTGTCCGATCCCTTCGCCTTCGGGCTGCTCCAACCGGCGGGGAGCCTCGGCGCGGACATCGTGTGCGGCGAAGCGCAGTCGCTGGGCGTGCCGCTGCAGTACGGCGGCCCGTACCTCGGGTACGTCGCGTGCAAGAAGGACCTCGTGCGCCGCATGCCGGGCCGCCTGGTCGGCCAGACCGTGGACGTGAAGGGGCGGCGCGCGTTCACGCTGACGTTGCAGGCGCGCGAGCAGCACATCCGGCGTGAGAAGGCGACGAGCAACATCTGCACGAACAGCGCCCTGTGCGCCATGATGGCGCACTTCTACATGAGCTGCGTCGGGCAGGACGGCCTGCGGCGCGCGGGCGAACTGTGCGCGGTGAAGGCCGACCTGTTGCGGCGCAAGCTGCGCGGCGCGAAGGGCGTCGCCTCTGTGCCCGAGTACCCGGTGTTCAGCGAGTTCGTGTTCGAGACGGTTGAGCCCGCGGCCAAGGTCCTGGAGCGGCTGCTCGGCGCAGGCATCCTGGGCGGCCTGGACCTGGGGCAGTTCGACAAGGCACGGGCGAGACAGATTCTGGTGGCGGTGACAGAGAAGAGAACGGAAGCTGACATTGAGGCGTACGTGCGCGCGGTTGGGTAAACCGGACGTCCGCGGTGCTGAGGAGGTTGAGCCATGAATTTTGGACGGTTTTGTCTTGTGCTGGGCCTGACCATCTGTGCCGCAGGAGTATTCGGGGCGGTGGTCGGCGGGCTGCTTGGCTATGCCGTGCCCAGCTCGCTGAATGTCATCTTCGGCGTGTCGGCTCAGGACCTGGCGAAGGACAAGAAGCTTGAGCGTGCGCCCGAGGAGGGCGCCGGGGTCAAGAAGGAGGCTTCGGCAAGCATCAATGTCAGCCCGGACAAGAGCATTGCTGCGCAAGGGGCAGCGGTGGGTGGGGCGTTTGGCCTCATCCTGGGTGTGCTGGCCGGCGCGGTCCTGGGAGTTGCCGACCAGATCGTGCTGCTCCTGCGAGGCGGGGGACGCAAACCGGACAAGACGGCGTAAGGTTGCGCACGGCGCAGGAACGGACAATGGAACTCATCTTCGAGAAGTCACGGAAGGGCCGAACGCAGAGCTACTTCCCGGCCGAGAATCCCGCGGGTGCCCGGACGGCCGCGCAGATTCTGCCGAGCGGCCTGTTGCGGACGGCCGCGCCCGACCTGCCCGCGCTGAGCGAACTGGAGTTCGTCCGGCACGTGCTGGCGCTCTGTAAACGCCAGGTCGGTGTGGACAGCATTTTCTACCCGCTCGGGTCGTGCACCATGAAGTACAACCCGAAGATCAACGAAGCCGTGGCGCGCGAGCCGGGCTTTGCGGCGTTGCACCCGCTGCAGCCGGCGAGCACCACGCAGGGCACGCTGGAGGTCATGTACGAGCTTGAGCGGGGGCTGAGCGAGATCACCGGCATGGATGAGGTCACGCTGAACCCGCTCGCCGGCGCCCATGGCGAGCTCACAGGCATGCTGCTCATCAAGGCGTACCACGAATCGCGCGGCGACCGCAAGCGCACCAAGGTCCTTGTGCCCAGCGCCGCCCACGGCACCAATCCCGCCAGCGCCGCCATGTGCGGCTACCAGATCGTCACCATTCCCGGCACCGAAGAAGGGGAGGTTGATGTTCAGGGCCTGGAGCGTGCTTTGGACGACACCGTTGCCGGCCTGATGCTCACCAACCCCAACACCCTTGGCCTGTTCGAGACGCGGATTCGCGTCATCGAGAAGAAGGTGCACGAAGCGGGCGGATTGCTGTACTACGATGGCGCCAACCTGAACGCGATCCTCGGCGTGGCGCGGCCGGGCGACATGGGCTTCGATGTCGTGCACCTGAACCTGCACAAGACCTTCTCGACTCCTCACGGCGGCGGCGGCCCGGGCGCCGGCCCGGTGGGTGTGAAGGAGCGCCTGCGACCGTTTCTGCCCGTGCCGTTCGTGCGAAGGGCGGGGGAGCGGTACGAGCTGTCGTGCGACAGGCCGCAGAGCATTGGGCGCGTTGCCGCGTTTCAGGGCAATATCGGCGTGTTGATCCGCGCCTACACGTACATGCGCCATTACGGCAGCGACGGACTGCCGGAGGTCGGCAAGTACGCGGTGTTGAACGCGGCGTATGTGTTGCAGCGGCTGGCGAAAACGTACCGGCGGCCGTTCAAGGCGCCATGCATGCATGAGTTCATCCTGCAGCCGACGGACGAGATGCTGGCCAAGGGCGTGCGCACGCTGCACATTGCCAAGCGGTTGATTGATTATGGCTATCATCCGCCTACAATCTACTTCCCGCTGGTGGTCAAAGAGGCCATCATGGTGGAGCCGACGGAGAGCGAGACGAAAGCCACGCTTGACGCTTTCTGCGAGGCTATGGAGAAGATCGCCGAGGAGGCGGTCAGGTCGCCGGAGGTGGTGATCAACGCGCCGCACACCGCGCCGGTTGGGAAAGTGGATGAGACGAAGGCTGCCAGGGACCTGGATCTGCGTTTCTGCGGGTGCGATTGAGAGCGGCTATTGACTACTGGCTATTGGCGGTGGGATGTCGCTGCCGCCTCTGACCAATAGCCAGTAGCCAGTAGCCAAGAGCCACCATGCCCACATTCAGACCCAACATCGAAGCCATGCAGCCCTACGTTCCCGGTGAACAACCGCCGGCGGGGGCCAAGGTCATCAAGCTGAACACCAACGAGAACCCGTATCCGCCCAGCCCGAACGTCGCCGCGGCGATCCAGGCGGAACTGGCCAATGGCGGTGACCGGCTGCGTCTGTACCCCGACCCCAAGGCCACCGCGCTGCGGCAGGCGGCCGCGGAGGTGTACGGTTTCCCGGTCGAGCAGGTCTTGCACGGGAACGGTTCCGACGAGCTGCTGGCGATGCTCTTCCGCGCTTTCGTCGGCGAAGGCCAGACGATCGCGTATCCGTACCCGACGTACGTGCTGTACGAGACGCTGGCTCACGCGCAGGCGGCGCGGGCTCTGGTCTTCGACTTCGACCGCGACTTCAACCTGCCGCGGGAGTTGTTCGGATGCGGTGCGCGGCTGGTGCTTGTGGCTTCGCCCAACTCGCCGTCGGGCACGGTGTACTCGTCGCGTCAGTTGCGCGAGCTGGCCGCATCGCTGGGCGACGGCGTTCTGGTGGTTGACGAAGCGTACGCGGAGTTTGCCGACAGCAACAGCCTGGCGCTGGCCAGGGAACTGGGCAACGTGATCGTTCTGCGCACGTTCTCGAAGAGCCACAGCCTGGCAGGCATGCGGCTGGGCCTGCTGTTTGCCAGCGCGCGGGTCGTGGAAGGCTTGGGGAAGGTCAAGGACAGCTACAACCTGGACCGGCTGTCCATCGTGGCGGGGGCCGCGGCCCTGCGTGACGTGGCATGGACGGCTCAGAATACCCGCAGAGTGCGCGGCACGCGTGAGCGGCTGAGCCGGGCGCTGGCGGAGCTGAAACTGGACGTGGTTCCGAGCCAGTCGAACTTCATCTTCGCACGGATGAAGGATCCGCCCACGGCTGCAGGGGCGTACCGATTCCTTAAGGATCGCGGCATTCTGATCCGATACTTCCCGGCGAGGCTTTTGGATGACGGACTGCGCATTTCAGTCGGCACCGATGCCGAGACGGATGCGTTGCTGGCCGCTTTGAAGGAGTACCTCGCCCGTGGCTAAGACACATTCTACCAGTGGCGCGGGCGTCTCGCCC
>JAPLOD010000712.1 GCA_026692735.1 Planctomycetota bacterium
TCGAGCAGGGACATGACCATGCCTCCTCCACGCCCCCACACATACGAGGTTCGTCATACCTTCCAGGAAACTTCAGGAAAAACGGTTACAGTAGAGGTAATGCCCGGCGACGGCGGCCAGCCCATGACGCGCTGGTCCACCAGGAGCGGATGACGCGGCGAGCCGTGGCCCAGGCCGGTCGTGTAACAGATGTTCACCGGGTTTGCGCCGGCGCCGCTCTGGCACGCCAGCACGGCCGCGCGGAGGTACTTCTCGTCGGCGCTCAGGAAATGCGCGCGCAGGAGCGTGGTGGCCGCGGGCGTGGTCGCCGTGCCCCAGCCGAACGGGGTGTAGGCGGCGAGCTTGGTCCACTTGAAGCCGGTGTTCGCACCGAGCGCGACGCTGGCGTCGGCTTCACGCACGATCGCCTTGCGCGCGTTCTCCTGGACGGCCTTGTCAACGCCGGCCTGTTTCGACCGTGCGTAGACGAACGCCGCATCGCGCTGCTCGTGTTTCTGCCACACGAAAAGGTCGTTCTGCGGGTCCTTGAAGGCGGTGGTTTCGAGGAAGATGGCGTGCGACTTCGCGTCGCCAGTGAGGCTGAACAAGGACGCCGCAGCCAGGTTGCGGGCATCGCGGACGGCGTGCGGCAGCTTCTGGTCCTTGATCTTCGCGTATTCGGCTTCGCCCCAGGCCAGCGCCTTGAGGGCGCTCTCGCGGAACGTTTTGGCCAGATCGGGCTTGAGCGGTTCGAGCAGGCCGGAGGCACGCGCGGCGTCCGCGGCGTAGAGGAAGCTGCACCACGGGTCGGGGGCGTAGGTCATGACGGTGAGCGATTCCTGCCAGCTCGCCTCCCCGAACTGCGGATGCGCAGCAGACTCAATACCCCCGCGGATGCCGCCCTCCGGCGTCTGCAGGCGGCGGAAGAAGTTCAGGTTCCAGAGCGCTTCGTTGAGGACATCGGGCAAGCCGTTGCCGGATTCGGGGATATTCAGTTTCGCGGATGCAGCGAAGTCGGGATAGAGCTCCGCCAGTTCGAGCAGCAGGCGCGTGGCGTCGAGGTGCTGGATGCGGCGGTCCCAGTCGCCGGCATCGAAGTAGCCGCCCCAGGCGTTGGGGACGATCTCGTCGGTCTTGCCTTTCACGAGGTTCTCGAAATTGCTCTTGTCCGTGCCTTTGGCATTGAGGCCGTTGCCGCTGTCCATCAGCGAACAAGTGGACGCGCACACTTTCACGCCGTCGTCCGGATGGAAACAGCGGGGCCGTTTGAAGTCGGCGCACGGCGGCCCGAGCTCAATGCCGCTGCGCTGGTAGTAGAGACTCTTGGCCGAAACGAGGAACGCCTTGCGCCACACGTCGGGGCCGATCTCAAAAGGATAGGAACAGCCGATGCCCGTGACGGAAACACGGTATGTGCCCGGCGCCTTGAGCGTGGAGAAATCCATGAGGTAGACATCGGTGCCGTTGTAGTTGCGCTTGTAGGGGTCCTCGTCCTTCCTGGCGGCGGCCTTGGAGAGCGCGGTCGTGCCGTCGAAGACCGCTTTGCCCGTCTTGTCGTCGAGAACGCTGAACGCCGTCCCTTCCGTGTACGACAGCGGCCCGCCGCTGCCGAGCCAACATGAGAGGAATGCCACTTTGGCCGGGTCGTCGGGGCGGAAGCCCACGTGCGAGACGTGGACGGCTTCGCTGCGATTGCTGTCCGGCTGGTGGACGTACTTCGCTTCGGGCAAGCGGCCGCCCTGGAAGGCAAGGGCGTACGACTTGCCCGGGGCCAGCGGCGCGGACAACTTGAGGTAGATCCTGTGCGTCATGGGGAACTTGAACTCCCAGCCGCCGACCTGGGCCATGTCCGAGGGCTTGCTCTTGCGGCAGACGGCGACCGGCTGGGCCGGGGCCTTGTAGGCCGGATCGTCAGGCGAGGAGATGGAGTAACTGGCGGGCGCGTCGGCCCACGCGGTATCGAGCGGCTGGCCATCGAGGGCGTCGAAACGGCGCAGGATGGCGGCGTCTTTCCCGACGAGGCCGCCGACCTGTTTGCCGCCGCGTTTGAGCCAGCCGTTGCCGACTTTGCCCCAGCGCTCGGTCGTGTCGCCTTCCTGTTTGACGTAGGGCTCCTGCTTGCCGTAGATGACGCGGCCGGTCTCGATGGTGATCCCCAGAACGTCAGGGGCCACGGTGTCAATGTGCGACAGGCGCGGGGCGTCTTCCGCACAGCGCACCAGCGCGCAGGCCAGAGCAAGGCAGCAGACCCAGTGCGGGAGTCTCATGGGCGATAGAGGATAACCCATGGCGGCGGGGCGTCCAGCGTCGGCGGCGACGGGTGACGGGTGATGAGTGATCACTCATTACTCATCACTTCCCCCTCACGTCACCTGCCGCACCAGCGCCTTCCCCTGTTTCAACCACACGCGGTCTTCCGCTGGAGCTTCGTGCGATGTGGCCAGCATGTCCTCCAGCACCGCGCGCGCCTTCTCCTTCTGACCTGCATCGGCCAGCAGTTGAGCGTATGCGAACTCGGTCAGCGGCCGGGGGAATGCGCGCGCCAGCTTGCGCCGTTCCTCCAGCGCCTCGTCGCGCCGCCCCACTGCCAGCAGCGCGTCGGTGTACCGCAGCCACGCCACGCCGAACCGCAGCTTCCGGTTGCCCTGCATCACCTGTTCCAGAAAACCCAGCGCGCCCGCCGCGTCGTTCTGTTGCAGCCGGCACAGCGCGAGGTAGTACGCGGCTTCCAGGTTCCCGGCGTCGGCGGCCAGGATCTTCCGGTACTCGGTCTCGCACGCCTCGTACTGCCCGGCCTCGAAGTAGAGCTCCGCCAGCTCGACCCGTGCGGCAAGCGTGTCGGAGACGCGCAGTTGCTGTTCCGCGCGCGTGATGCGGCTCTTCAGTCCCCCGCCGAACAGCCCTCGGCCGGACGAGCCGCGGAAGATCTGCCGCATGTGCACGACGAAATACAACAGCGTGGACGGCCAGAAGAAGAGAAACAGGTAGTGCCAGACGTTCAATCCCATGCGGCGGTAACAGTCAACGCACATCCACAACCAGAACGCAAAGCCGAGCAGCGAGACGATGCCAGACGGCAGATAGTGCGTGTACGCGGGAATCTGTTCAGGAATCTCCGGCGGCTGGTCCATGGCCGTGCAATGTCCCGCGTCGCAAATGGATGATGAGGAAACTGTAATCCGCGTGCCGCAATCGGCAATCGTCAATCCGCTTCCGGCCGCTCCACCGCCGCGCGCGGGGCTTGCGTGTTACGTCTCACGCATTGCGTGTTATGTCTTGCGCATCACGTACATGATACCGTCGCCCCGCTCCAGCCACGTCCGCTCGATCTGCCGCCGCTTGTACACGCGGCGCACGGCGCCGGGCTGGCCCGCCGGATCGTTCACGACGACATCGCCGTTCTCGGTGAAACCCACGACGACGATCAGATGCCCGTCCGATGCCGGCAGCGGCGCGCCGTCGAGCTCGCCTGTCCTCCACTTGTGGCTGACGATCGCGGGCCGCCGCGCGGCAATCTCCTTTTCGAGGTCCTCGATCCCCGTCCCGCGCTGGACGAATGTCTCCAGGCCGGACACGCTGTGCGCATACGCCGTGTTGAACGGCCAGTTGCCGTAGATCTTCGCCGCGTGATCGTACACACCCCTGGCGACCGCACGCGTGCTCTTTCGTACGCCGTGGTACTCCAGCACCATCGCCACCGCCGTGGGGCTGCATATCCTGCGCGCGTCCTTCTTCTCGCTGAACTGCGAGTGTTCCGGGACGGCGAGCACCTTGCCCCACGCACGCGGACGCCGGGGAATCCGGGGACATGTCAGCGTGTCAGTCGCCACGAAGGCCGTTGCGCGGCTCCGCGGCTTCCCGCCCCACAGCCCCATGCAATGGCGTTCGCCGTTGGCTTCCAGTTCACAGATGCAGGGGCCGGAGGCATTCCAGGAAAGCACGGCGCGATCGAACGGCGCAACGACGTACTCCGGCGACGCGACGCCCTCTGTCGCGCGGCCGCGCCACAGAACCAGATGGGGCCGCCTGATGACCACGGCGGGAGGCACTCGTTTCGGCATTGCAGGCCGGCGTTTCCTCAGCCCTTATGGCAAAGCCACCTTGAACTCGTTGGGCGCGTCTTTGGCCACGTGAATCTCCGCCTCGGCGTTCCCGCCCGGTGCTTTGACCTTCACGCGGTACGTGGCCAGAAAGCCGCGGAAGGCAAACGCCCCTGTGGCGTCGGTCTGCCCTTCGGCGCGCGTCTTCCATTCCTCATGGATGAGCTTCTGCAACGCGCTGTACACCGGCTTGGGCGTGAGGTCCGCGCGCAGCATTCCGCCGCCTTTCAGCCACGCGCCGTTGTCGCACAGGTCCCACCAGGTGAGAGCGCGCATGGCGGGGTGAGCGAAGCACACGCGGTAGAATTTCGCCGCGTAGTCGGCCTGCGCCGCTTCGTCCCACTTGCCCGTCACATGCGAACCCGTGATGTCCTGGCCGCCTGAACACGGCGTGAACTCCGTGATGTGCAGCTCCTTCCCCAGCGCCGCGTAGCGGTCCAGCGTGCTCCGGACGTTCTCAAGCGGAAAGCGCATCGTCCGCGGCTCATGCGCCTGGATGCCGATGCCGTCATAGGGCACGCCGCCGGCCTTGGCCTCTTCGAGCAGCTTCAGGAACGGCGGAAAGCCATTGGCCATGACGTAGTAGTCGTTGACGATCAGATAGCCCTTCGGATCGGCCTCCCGCGCCCAGCGGTACGGCTCGTCAATCTTGACGCTGCGGATGTGCGCCGGCTCGTTGACCACTTCCCAGAACTCGATCTTGCCCGTGTAGCGCTTCAGGATGTCCACCACGCGCTGCTTCTGGACATCCGCGGCGGGCTGGCCCTGCGACCACGTGGGAACGCCCGCCTCATGGCCCCACAGCAGCGGGTGGCCCTTCAGCCGGATGCCGCGCGCGGCGCACCATGCGACGACTTTGTCCGTGTACGCATACTGCGGCCGCCCCTTCTCAGGTTCGTAGCTCTTCCAGTAGAACCCCGTCGTGGCGTAGTTGAACAGCTCCTCGAAGCGCTTCTTATAGGCCTCGTTCTCCTCCGCGCTCTTGAAGCGGTCGAACATGTAGATGTTGCAGCCAAACAGGAAATCATGGCGCGCCTGTTCCACGCTCACCGTCGCGCCCGCCACGGGCGCCCCTTTCGCGTCCACGACGCGGACCGTCGCGCCGGCCTTGCGGTTCTTCTCGATGTCCTCGCCGGCCTTCTTCAGCGCCGCCTCCTCCCGCTCCGCGCCGCCCGCCGCTTCCCCGCAGCGAGCCGCGTCGCAGAGCCCCACAACCGGCAGGAGCACCATGGCACAGCCTCTCCAGAACGGGCGCGCGCGACTCATCACGTCTTCCTTCCACGGTGTCACTTCACCACCTCGACCTTCACGGGCTTCGCCGCTTCAACCTGTTTGAGCATGGTATCTTTGTCGAAGCTCTTCAGGTACTTGGCGATCTCCGTCCAGAGCTTATGGAAGCCGAAGCGCTCCAGTTCCTTGGCCGCGTCTTCCACGCTCCAGCCCTGCTCCACGATGCGGTACGACGCGACCATCATCCCCGTGCGGTCCGAGCCGTGCTGGCAGTGCACGAAGACGGGGTGGTTCTTGGGGTCCTTCAGCACCTGCAGGAACTTCACCACGTCCTCGTCTTCGGGGTGCCACGCCTTGCAGTAGATGTGCACGTACTGCAGGCCCAGGCCCTCCAGTTCATCGCGGTCGCTGTTGAACGATCGCAGGTTCACCACCGTCTTGATGCCCATCTTCTTCAGCTCGGCAAAGCCTTCTGCCGTGGGTTGCGCGCCCCGGTGCAGCGCGTCCGACACTTTCGCGTAGTTCGTCAGACCGGGCAGGTCGTTGCGCGGCGTCAGCGGCTCGCGCGCCGGCGTCGCCTTCGCCTCTTCGCCGCACCACGAGCTGACCGCCATCAACAGCGCCGGCAGTAGCGTTGCACTTCTCACGTGGTCTCCCCTGCGGGCCGCCTGCGGCCCTTCCTCTCGGCGCGCACCACGAGCAGCGGCACGCGAGCCTTATGGCGCACCTGCGCGATCGTGCTGCCATGGATCAGGTCGGCGATCCCGCGGTGTCCGTGGCTCGCCATCGCTATCAGATCGCATCCTTCGCGCTCCGCGGTCCTCAGTATCTCGGCCGGCGGATCGCCCAGCGCCAGTTGCGTCGTCACCTCCAGCCCTTGGGCCCGCAGCTTCGCGGCACTCTCCTCCAGGTACTCCCTGTCGCCCCTCATCTCTTCGGATTCAGCAAGCGTCAGGGTGTCGAAATGCTGCGCCGCAAAGCCGTCCGCCACGTGCAGCAGGAGCAACTCCGACTTGAGCAGCCGCGCCAGTTCCGCCACATGCGGCAGCAGGCTCTCATCGGCCCGGCTGTTCTCAAGCGTGACAAGGATCTTCCGGTACATACGTCATGCTCCAACCGTCACGATAAGCCCAGCCAGCGCGTGATGCCAAAGAAGTCCAGCACCAGCTTGGCGTTCAACGCCATTATCACCCCCGCAGTCAGCCACGCCAGCGCTTTCACCCACCACGGATTCACAAACACGCCCATCTTCCGGCGGTCGCTGGTGAACAGAATGAGCGGCACCACGCCAAACGCAAGCTGCAGGCTCAGGATCACCTGGCTGAACACCAGCAGCCTGTCCGCGCCCTGCTCCCCGTAGACGCCGATGCATACCACCGCCGGGATTATGGCCAGCGCGCGGGTCAGCAGCCGCCGCAGCCATGGGCGCAGGCGGATCTCGACGAACCCTTCCATCACAATCTGGCCGGCCAGCGTGCCGGTCAGCGTCGAGTTCTGGCCGGAGGCCAGCAGCGCGAGCGCAAAGAGGATGCTGGCCGGGGCGGCGCCGAGGAGCGGCGTGAGCAGTTTGTAGGCTTCGTCAATCCGTTCCACGCTGATCGCTTTGGAGTTAAAGGCCGCGCCCGCAACGATCAGAATCGCGGCGTTGATGAACAGCGCAAACATCAGCGCCGCGGTGGAATCTATGGTCGCAAACTTGATGGCCTCCGCCTTGCCCGCGCCCGTCTGTTCGTACTTGCGCGTCTGGACGATGGAAGAGTGCAGGTAGAGATTGTGCGGCATCACCGTGGCGCCGAGGATGCCGATGGCGATGTAAAGCATGTTCGGATTCCGCACGATTTCCAGCC
>JAPLOD010000713.1 GCA_026692735.1 Planctomycetota bacterium
CGCAGTTCGTCACTACCACGCCCGCCGCTGGGCCAAGGCTCTTGCCCACAACTGTTCACGCCACATCAATGCCAGCCACCGCTTCGCCTTTGAATCCGTGGCTCATTTCAACGCCGCCGCCTGAAACCCGTTCAGCCCATAACGTAACCATCGTGAACGATGGTTCAGGTTCTTCCTTGTTGCTCCCACCCCCGGCTGAAGCCGGGGGTTAGCGGTTCACTGCCCAGTAGATCGGTAACAGTAGAGGCATGGTGTCCGCTGAGTCCCCGCTCTACCGTCCTTCCAGCACGTCCCGCACTTTCCCGAGCAGCGCGTCCACGGTGTAGGGCTTCTGAACGAAGCCGGCCAGCCCCCTGCCCACGAAGCGCTGCGTGACCTCCTGCTCGTTGTAGCCGCTCGACATGATCACGCGCACGCCCGGTGAGATCTGGCGCAGCTCGCGGAATGTTGTCTCGCCGTCCTTTTGCGGCATGCTCAGGTCCAGGATCACGCAGGCGATCTCGCTTTCGTGCTTCCTGAAAACGTCCAGCGCGTCGTTTCCGTTTGCCGCCGTGAGCACGGTGAAGCCCGCCCACTCCAGCATGCCCCGGCCCGTCACGCGGATATGCTCCTCGTCGTCCACCAGCAGCACGGTGCCCGTCCCGCGCCAGTGCGCAGCGGGCCGCAGCTTGATCTTCTGGCTCTCGGTCACGCGCTTGGCGGCGGGGAAGAGGATCTTGAACGTGGTGCCGCGTCCCGGCTCGCTGTACACCTTGATGGCGCCCTTGTGGCCGCGCACAATGCCGAGCACCGCCGCCAGCCCCAGTCCCCGCCCCGTGAACTTGGTCGTGAAGAACGGCTCGAAGATCCGGTGGACGGTTTCCTTGTCCATCCCGCACCCGGTGTCGGTCACCTCCAGGCAGACATAGGTCCCCGGCGGCAACTGCTCGTCCAGGTAGCTGTCCCGCAGGTACTCCGCGGGGCAGTCCATCTTTCCGGTCGCGACAGCGATGACGCCGTCGCCGTCCCCGATGGCCTCCGACGCATTAGTGATCAGGTTCATGATAACCTGCTGTACCTGCGAGGCGTCGCCTTCCATCAGCGGCAGGTTGGCGGGGAAGTCCTGCTTCAGCACGGCCTTCTTGGAGATGGAGATCTGCAGCAGGTGGGCCATCTCGCGGACGACTTCCGAGAGGTCGAGCGGCTCGACCACAAAGCGCCCCTTGCCGGAATACGCCAGCATCTGCTTGCAGAGCTCCGCGGCGCGCAGCGCCGCGCTCTCCAGGTCCTTGATGTTCTCCCGTGCCGGGGCAGCGGGCGAAAGCTTCAGGAGCGCGAGGCCGGCGTTGCCCAGGATCACGGTCAGGATATTGTTGAAGTCGTGGGCGATGCCGCCGGCCAGCACGCCCAGGCTTTCCAGTTTCTGAACGTGCTGCATGCGCGCTTCCAGTCTCCGCCGCTCTTCTTCAGCCTGCTTGCGGGCCGTGATGTCCACGAAGGTTGCCAGCACGGCCGGCTGGCCCTGGTATTCGATGCGGCGCGCGGAGATCTCCAGCGAGCATACCGAACCGTTCTTGCGGATGCCGCGGAACTCGTAGCCGGCAGGCGCCGGCCTTCCGGCAACCCGCTCCACATAGTTCCTGAAGAAGAACTCGCGATCATCCGCATGGATCAGCCCTTCCACCGGTTTGCCTGACAGGGAGAGCAGTTCATCCACGCTAAACCCCAGAATCCTGGCGAGCGCCGGATTGCAGAACACCAGACGAGGGGGAAGGCCCTGGGCGATCACGATCCCCTCCAGCGCCTGGTCAACCAGCGTGCGGTACTTCTCCTCGCTCCGTCGCAGCGCCTCTTCGGCGCGCTTGCGCTCGGTGACGTCGCGGCACAGCGACAGGATTCTTGTGCCTCCTGCCGTCTGCACCACAGTGGCATTGATCTCGATGGGCGTGATGACGCCATTGGGACCAACATAGTCAACGACCAGATCCCTCACCTGGCCAGTCGCCGCACATTTCTCTATTTCCGCGGCGTTTCTCTCGCGATCGTGCGGCGCCGTCCATTCGACGACAGCCCGTCCCAGGATCTCATCCAGGGCCTTGTGCCCCGTGAGTCTGATGTACTCGGCATTAGCATCCACGACCTTGCCTTGCGCATCCAGAATCAGGAAGCCCGTCTCGGTGGTCTCGACCAAAGCCTTGTACTTCTGCTCGCTTTCCCGCAGCGCTTCTTCCGCCCGCTTCTGCTCGGTGATATCGCGGCCCACCGCCTGATACTCGGTCAGCGTTCCGTCCGCGCCGAACACGGCGCGGTTATGCCACTGCTGCCAACGGATCTCGCCTGACGGCGCAAACACCCGTTCCTCGACAGTACACGCCGGCCGTTCGTGCGATAGCGCGGCGACTTGCTGCAACACCCTGCCACGATCCTCTTCATGAACCAGCGGTATGAAGCCGCTGCCGATGAGCTCCGACCGCACCTTGCCGAAGTAGCGGCAGTAGGCATCATTGACGAACGTCAGCGTGCCGTCGGGCTTGAAACGGCAAATCAGCTCGGTCTGGTCTTCGACAACGGCGCGATAACGCTCCTCGCTCTGCCGCAGTGCCTCCTCGGCGACAATGCGCTCGGTAGCGTCGCGCACGTACTCGATGGCGCCCCTGACCTTGCCCGTGGCCCTGTCCACCAGGGGGAAACTGTACAGGTCCAGCCAGCCCACCACGCTGGCACCCGGGCCGCGCTTCGCCACAATCTCGTGGGCCGTGGCGCCCGTCTGCAGGGTCCGGTACGTGGGGCAGACCTCGCAGCGCTGGTTGCGCCCGTGGTAAGCGGCGTGGCACTTCTTGCCCACGAGGGGCAGCGCGTGAGCGTACCAGTGTTCCATGGTCGGGTTCACCTGGACGATCCTCATGTCCGTATCCAGCACGCTGATGCCGTCCTGGATGCTGGCGAAGAGATTCGACAGAAAGCGTTCGCTTTCCCGCACCTTCTCACTCGTTCCGCGACGCTCCGTGATATCGCTGAGCGACGCCACCATGCCGGCGAAGCTCCCGGCTCCGTCATGCAGCGGCGCGGCGGTGATCTCGAGTATCACGCGGCTGCCGTCGGGGCGCTCGATAGCCTGTTCCGCGTAGACCGGCAGATTGGTCTGCTTAACTTGCGCGAACGGCAGCTTTTCGTCGGGGAGGGGCATGCCGCCGACCGAGGTGATTCTCCAGGCCGGATCGGTGCACGTGCGCGCCAGCATGGCGCTGCGCGGCAGTCCCAGGATGCTCTCCGCCGCCGCGTTCGCGAACGTGATGCGTCCCTCGCTGTCCAGGACGACGATCCCGTCGGGAGTGGTCTCCACGATGCGCGCCAGGCGTTCTTCGCTTTCCTGCAACGCCTCCTCGACCCGCTTGCGCTCCGTGACATCGCGGAAACTCCAGACGCGCCCAACGGGCCGGCCCGCGATCCGCTGAGGGCGCGAGTACCGCTCAAAGAACCTGCCATCGTTGAACTCCAGAAGGTCGAAACTCTCCGCCTCCGGATGGCCGTACAGTTCCCGCACCTTCCCCAGGAACTGCTCCGGATACTTCAGTTGCGCAAGAACGAACTCCAGAGCTTGCTGGTCGCTGCGCGAGCTGAGCACCGTCTCCGGGATGCGCCACATCTCGGCAAAGCGCCTATTGTAGTCGGAGATCGCCCCGGAGCCGTCCACGACCAGGAGGCCGTCCGCCGTGGACTCCAACACCGCCCGCAGAAGGGAAACGGTTCTCTCACGCGCCTCTTCCCCCCGCGTGCGCTCGTCCAGCTTGGCGCGCAGCCGCTCAACCTCCCGCTCCAGAGCGGCGCTGCGTTCGTCCCGACTCGACATTTGGCCCTTCCCCCCGGAGAACGGTCGCGTAGAGGCCGGCACTGCACCGACGCCTGCGTTTCCTGGTTTCCCGCCTTATGCCGTTATGGTGGTTCGACCTGGCCGCGATTGTCGGCATCTGCCCGGTCCTGGCAAGCGGATAGTGCGGCCTTTTGCGGACTCATCCAACGGCGAACCACGAACGAGACGTTCGTGGTACCACGGGCGTCCCGCCCGTGGCGTCAGACGGGCTTGGGCGCCGGGCAACCACACGCGGCGCTTTCCCCGGCGCACGTTTTCCGCCTCCCTTGAACATGTCGCGACCGCACGATACTATCATATATGATAGAGCACAATGGCAGGGCGGTTGGCGGCCCCTCGCCTGCAGGGACAATGCGCGGCCTTGCGCAAGGCCTGCGCCGCCATTCTGGAGGCGGCGCGCCGGCGGGACTTTGCGGCCTACCAGGACCACTACGGGGAACCGGACATGAGCGCGAGACGAAGCAATCCACTG
>JAPLOD010000714.1 GCA_026692735.1 Planctomycetota bacterium
CGCTTGAGCAGGGCGACGTCGAGCACTACGCCGCCGCCGAGCGTGAGCATCGGCGTCTGGTGGCGCAGGATGAAGCGGTCGCCCGGCGCGGCGACGGTCGGTTCGGCCAGTTGGACCTGAACCCAGCCGTCCGTGCCCGCCGGCAGTTGATCGCCCTCCAGCAGCAGCACGCGGCCCTGAATCTCCGCGGTGCCGGCGTGGAAGCGCACGGGGGCGCGGTGCGTGAGCGGCCAGGGCGTGCCGGCGAGGGGGGTGAGGTGCGCGGTGACGAGCGAGCAGGGACGGAAGATGCCCGGCGTCGCCACGACCATGCCGCGGCGGACGTCCTGCTTGTCAATGTCGGGGCCGTGCAGGTTCACCGCGGTCGAATGCCCCGCCTGGCCGCGGGTGATGGGGTGTTGATAGGCGTGCAGGCCCTTCACGCGGCCCTGGTAGCCGGGCGGGAGGACTTCGAGGGTGTCGCCGATAGCCACCTGGCCCGACAGCGGCACGCCGGTGACGACCGTGCCGAAGCCTTCCTTGGCGAAGACGCGTTGGATCGGCATGCGGAACGGTCCGCTGCTGGGGCGGCGGGCGAGCTTGGAGAGCGCGGTGTTGAGGAGCGCCTTGAGTCCGGGGATGCCTTCGCCCGTCTTGGAGGAGACCGTGACGACCGGCTTATCGGCCAGGGCGGTGCCGGCAACGAGTGCTTTGACGTCTTCGACGACCAGTTCGAGGTAGTCCGCCTCGACGAGGTCCTTCTTGGTGATGACGATCAGGCCGTCGCGCACGCCCAGCAACTGGACGATCTGCAGATGCTCGCGCGTCTGCGCCATCACGCCGTCGTCGGCGGCGACGACGAGCATGACGAAGTCAACGCCCGTGGCGCCGGCGACCATGTTCTTGATGAAGCGCTCGTGCCCCGGGACGTCAATGATGCCGACGCGCAGGCCGCCGGCCAGTTCGAGGGGCGCGAAGCCGAGGTCAATGGTGATGCCGCGTTCCTGTTCTTCTTTGAGGCGGTCGGGGTGAATGCCGGTGAGCGCCTGGACGAGCGTGGACTTGCCGTGATCAATGTGCCCGGCTGTGCCGATGACGACGTTGAATATCTGGGCGGTGTCCGCCATAGGCGCACTGTAACGCGATTCTGCGAATCGAGCAAGGAAGGGCGCACCGCGGCGGGCGGCGAGACGCCGCCCGTACAGCCGGCAAGATGCCGGCGATACAAAACAATCTTGACGTCCGACGCAAGGAGATGATAGTTCTGCGTGCGTTTTCCAGCGCGTGGAGCGAGGTGGCGCAGTAGCGGTCGCGTTCATCCGGCGGCCTGTGCGCAGCAGGCTCGGGAGATACCTGATGAGCGGACTACGTGTGGTTGCAGGCGGGTTGCTGTTTGCGGTAACGTGCGCGGCAATGTCTGCGGAAGGGGAGCGGAGCCCGGCGTTCAAGGAGTTCGACCGGCGGGCCAAGGCCGGCGAGCGGCTCATCGTCGTCTTCTTCGGCGCTTCGCTGACGTGGGGCGCCAACGCCAGCGATCCGCAGCTCACGTCGTACCGCGCGCTGATCGGGCGGCGCCTGGAGGAAGCATACCCCCAGGCGCGCTTCAGGTTCTACGACGCCGCGATCGGCGGCACGGGCTCGCAGCTTGGCGTCTTCCGCTTCGAACGCGAAGTCCTGCGCCGCAAGCCGGACCTGGTCTTTCTCGATTTTTCGGCCAACGACGATATCTACGGCAACGACGCCGAAACGCTGGCCTCGTACGAATCGCTCGTCCGCCGCACTATCCTCGACGCCAAGGCGCCCATCGTGGAGGTCATCTTCCCGTTCATGTGGAACGTTTCGGGCGGCTCGCTGGGCGGCATGAAACGCCGCGATGCGCACATCGCCATCGGCAAGGCCTACAACGTGCCGGTGGGCGACGCCATCGCGCTGGCGCAGCAGCGTGTGAAGGCCAAGGAAACCACCATCGCGCAACTGTGGCCGTTCGACGGCGTGCACCCCGGCGATGCCGGCTACGTGCTCTTTGCGGATGCGGCGTGGCAGGCGTTTCAGAGCGGCGTCGAGCAGGGACTCGTCTGCACTCCGCCCGAGAAGATGCTGAACCCGGACACCTACATGAAGAACGCCCGCGTCCGCATCTCTACCCTTGGCGAGCTGCCGCAGGGCTGGCGTGTGGGCGTGCCGAATCCGGTTTCGGCGTTCTTCGACATGCTGATGTCGCGCTGGCTGGACGACGAGACGATCGCGTCGAACCGCAAGGAAGTGACCGAGAACGGGAAGAAGAAGCCCGTTCCGCAGGACGTTGCGCGCCTGAAAGTGAAGTTCAGCGGCAGCATGGTGATGCTGTACGGCGAAGCGACGCCGAAGTCCTGCAAGTACCGCGCGTACATTGACGGCAAGCTTGTTGAGCACCAGGAAGGGCAGAAGAAGGACGTGCTGCAGGAATTCGATGGCGGCAAGCTGAGCAAGCTGGTGAAGGGCAACACCCATCACGCGCAGGTCATCGCGACGGGCCTCGACCCTGCCATTGAACACACGCTCGAGATCGAGCCTGTTTTCGCCGCCGACCCCCAGCCGCTTGCCGCCGGCGACGGCGAACAGGAACTGCGCCTGGAGAGCATCTGCGTCGCCGGCGGGCAGGCGACGGTGAGGTAGAAGGTTTCAGATTTCACGTTTCAGGTTAGTTGACACGGGGCGGCTCGGACCTGAGACCTGTAACGCGAAGCGGAAGGGACGTGCCATGTTCACGTCATGTTGGTTCCTGCCACTGCTCGCTTTCGTCGCAGCCGCCGTCGCGCTAGGTGCGGCTGAACCGGAGTCGAGAATCACGGTTTCCAGCGAGGACACCATCGTGCAGGTCGAAGCACGCGCCAACGCGCTGGCTATCACGTCCTTGAAGTGCTCGCAGACCGGCTTCGACTGGATCGCAGCCAACGCCGAGCCGTTGCCGTTGCCACTCATCCAGTCCGTGGAAGTGGACGGCAAGGCCGTGCCGCTGCGGTGGCAGTTCAAGCAGGCCACCGTCACGGAGGGACCGCCGAAACAGCACGTGCTGGTCTTCGTCGCTGAGAACCCGCCGCTGGAACTGCGCTCGATCTGGACGGCCGCACCCGGGCCTGGCCCGGTTGAACACAGCATCACGATCAAGAACACCGGCGGCGCGCCGGTCCTGTTGCCGCTGCAGAAGAGCCTGGCTCTGAACATGCAGGCCACGCCCGGACACACGCTGGAACAATGGTGGGTGGAGAAAGGCTCAAACACGCCCACGCCCGCCGGCACGCATCGCACCCCTATCGGGCCGCAGCTTTCGGCGTCGCTTGTTTCTCATCCTTACGACCGCGAGAAGCCGCGCGATCCGATTCCGTGGTCGAGCATCCAGGATGTCGAGGGCCGGCAGGGCTTCTACGTGGGCATTGAGTCCTCGGCGCTTGTGCGGATCAACGTGCAGGCGGCGGGCGAGAACGAGCGTGTGACGGGGCTATCCGTCGGGCTGGGCCTTGGCGCGACTGATGCGCTTGAGAGCGAATTCCGCACGCGGCTTGCGCCAGGGGAGAGCTTCGAAGCGCCGGCGGTGTTCGTGGGCTGCTATAAGGGCGACGTGGACGACGGGGCGAACAGGCTGCGGCGTTGGGTCGAGAAGCACGTGCGGCCGCAGAGTCAACTCAACCTGCCGCTCCTGACGAACAACTCCTGGGGCAGCGGCATGCGCGTGGACGACAAACTTGCCCGCCAGATGATTGACTCGTCCGTCGAGGTCGGCCTGGAGAATTTCCATGTTGACGCAGGCTGGTTCCGCGGCGTGGGCAACTGGCATCCGGACGACAAGAAGTTCGCCGAGGGGCTTGCGCCCATCGCGGATGCCGCGCACGCCAAGGGACTGAAGTTCGGCCTGTGGATCGGCTGGACGCAGGGCGGGCACCAGCCCGGCGAGACGGGCAAGGGCGATGTGCTCTCGGTCAACGATCCGGCGATGAAGTCGTGGTTCACGCGCGACTACCCGGAGACGTGGCGCAATTCGGACTTCACCGGCGCCACGGCGTGCCTCGCCGACCCGAAGGCGGAAGAATGGTGCCTGCGCGACCTGCGCCGCTGCGTCAAGGAGTACAAGCTGGACCTGCTGGAGCACGACCAGGTCATGATCGTGGAGCAATGCTCCCGGGACACGCACCGGCACACGAAGTCGCCGCTGGACGTGGCCTACCACGCCGCGCGCGGCTATTACCGCGTTTACGACACGCTGCGCGCGGAAAACCCGAACCTGCTCTTCGAGAACTGCGTCAACGGCGGCCACATGGTGGACTACGGCGTGGTGCGGCGCACGCATTACATCAGCATCACCGACACCTACGATCCCATTTCGAACCGGCGGGCCTTCTACGACACGTCCTATGCCATGCCGGCGAGCATGTGCGAATGCTACGTGGCCAACCATCCCGGCAAGACGCTGGCGAATTTCGTGTACATGCTGCGCAGCGGCATGATGGGCTGGTGCACGATCATGCTGGACATGAGCAAGTGGACGCCCGAGCAGCGCGCGGCCGGCAAGAAGCAGTTCGACATCTACAAGAAGACGCTTCGGCCGCTCATCAACAACGCGGACCTGTACCATGTGTCCGAACGGCCCGACGGCCAGCGCTGGGACGGCATGTTGTACGTGGACGCGAAGGCCGGGAAAGGCGTGCTGTTCGCCTTCCGCGGGAAGACGGCCGACGACAAGCACGTCTTCACGCTGAAGGGCCTCGACCCCGCGGCGCGCTACCAGCTCACCTTTGAAGACGGCTCCAGCCAGCCGAGCGTGCAGGCCGGCGCGGAACTGATGCAGAACGGCGTGACGGTGACGCTGGGGGAGACGGAGAGTTCGGAGCTGGTGCACCTGAAGAGGCAGTAGCGACTCTACGCCGAGCGCGTCTTCCTCCCGTTGGCGGGGACCTCCAATTCCGTCACGAGCAGCAGGTCAATGGTGCTGGACGAATCGTCTGGCTGTTCGACATGGATCGTCCGGCCGCTTTGCGAGATTGCCATCCATTCCGGATGCCGGATGCGAATGTGCCGCCCGTCAGCCAGATGCAGGACAAATGGGCGGAACGGGCGTGCTCGGTACGCTTCTTGAAGTTTCTCAAGTGTCATGGCCAATTCTCCCTTACCCAACGGTCAAAATATACCCCGTCCCCGGGCATTTGCCAAGGCCGGAGCTACCGCTTCTGCTGATCCAACTGTCGCAGCAGTTCCTTCGCGTCTTCGTGGGCGGGGTCCAGCTTCAAAGTCCTGTTCGCGGCGGCGCGGGCGTCGGCGGTCTGGCCCATGTTGAAGTGCACGGTCGCGCGGGCGTAAGGGTGGTCCGCGCAGTTCGGGTCAAGGGATTCGGCGCGCTTCAGAGCGTCGAGCGCGGCGGGCATGTCGTTGAGCTTGGCGTGGGCAAGACCGAGGTTGTACCACGCCCGCGCGAAGGTCGGCTCCAGCTTCACTGTCTCTTTGAAAGCGCGCAACGCCTGGTCGAGGTCGCCAGTCTCGCCCAGCGCCAGCGCGAGGTCGTACCAGATCGTAGCGTTGCGCGGCTGGGTCTCGCAGGCCTTTCTCAACTGCTGCACGGCCTCCTTACTGTCCCCGGCCACGCTGAGCGCCGTTGCGTAGGCCTGGCGCAACGGCGGCGAATGGGTGTCCCAGGTGATGGCCTGCTTCAGCCAGGCCAGAGCGGTCTCGGTCTTGCCGCGGTCGAGGTTCAGGACGGCCCACTGGAGCGCGCCGCCCGGCTGGTCGGCGTTGAGGCCCAGGAAGCGGACAAGGTCCTGCCCGGCCGTCGTCGTCAGATCCGCATGCGCGTGGAGCGCCCACGCCGCATCCACGCGGACGATCCGCACCGGGTCCTGCAGCAATGTCGCGATGGGAGCGCGCAGGCCTGGGTGCAAGCCGCGCGAGGTCAAGGCGCGCACCGCCACAGCCCGCAGCAGCGGCGCCTGGTCGTGCGTGCAGGCCAGGAGCGCATCGCGGACGTCGTCCCTGGCGCTGAAGTTCGCGAGCAGCCCCGCCGCGACCGCTTTCCAGAACGGGTTCTGCTCGTCACGTAGCATCTTCAGCAGGCCCACGCAGGCGTCGTCCGCGCCGGCGCGCGCGCGAGCCACGCGGCGGGCGCGGGTGCGCGTGGAACGCTCAAGCCTGTCGCCGTACCACTGCTTCGCGTAGTCAAGGTTCCATGCGAGGCCCTTGTCGGCATGGCAGCGCGAGCAGGCGTTGGGGATGCCGAATTCCCTGGTGAGGAGCGGGTCGGGGATGGTGAGGCCGTGGTCGCGCCTGAGATGGCGCTGCATGTACGGCGTCTGGGGCATGTGGCAGTCCACGCAGAAGCTGCCGGGCGTGTCGGGCTTGTGGTGGCCGTGAGCCGCCGGGTCCACCTTGCCGCCGTGGCACTGCAGGCAGAGCGAGTTGCCGGGGGCGCGCGTCTTGCCGGTGTGGGGGTCGTGGCAGTGCGTGCAGCGCACGCCGAGGCCGCACATGCGGCTGCCCAGGAACGGGACGTACTCGAAATCCTCATCGCGCACCTGGCCATCGGGATAGTAGAGGTCGGTTTCGTCGGGGATCGTCGGCGAGAAATGGTCGAGGAGCTGTTCGCCGGGGACGAAGTCGCCCGTCAGGTTGGCGCGGCGAGCATGGCAGCCGCCACAGGTGGAAAGGTACTGGTCGCCCGTGAATCGTGCGACGGTCGGGTCCCTCGGGCGCGGCTGTTCCCCGGCGCGGGCCTTCTGCCAGGCGACGTGCTCAGCCAGAGGACCGTGGCAAGCTTCGCAGCCCACACCGCGCTCGGCCATCGTCGTGTCGTAGCTGTCGGAGGCGGGCTGGTAGTTCTTCCGCAAGCGCGTGTTGTGGCACTCGGCGCACATGGAGTTCCACGTCATGCCGCGGCCGCTCCAATGGCCCCATTCGCCGGGCTGGCGATCCTCGTTGCCGTACACGTCGAACCACTCGTTCTTCTCCGAGGCCACCGCCAGCTCAGTGACCTGGAAGCGTCCGCCGGGGGCGGGGATGAGGAACTGCCGCAGCGGGTTCACGCCGATGACGCGTTCGGGGACGAAGGGCTTGAGCACGCCGTCCGCGCCGCGGGTGACGATCTCAAAGCGCCCGTTGCTGCATTGCGCTCTGGACGTTTGCGTCGCGTGCTTGATGTCGCGCGGCGGGTCGAAGGCCGGCTTGTCAGCGACGGGGTCCACGGGCCGTTCGGCGAGGGCGTGGTGCGAGCCGTTCCATTCGTTGAAAGCCTTCTCGTGGCATTCGTGGCAGCTCTGCGACCCGGCGTAGGCGGCGGCGCCGGACAGGGACCGGCCGGCAGCCTGTCCCGGCCGGGGGGAAACGGCGGGCCGCAGTTGCGTGAGCGTCAGAGCGACAAGCAGAGCAGACAGCGCCAGCACAATGAAGGTCAGCCTGCGATGCCTGTGAGTGCCGTGCAGTGCCATCGGTACGGGTTTGTAAACGATAATGGGCGTGCGGACTACTGACGATTGGCGGGCGGGCTTTCATGTCGCGGTCTTCTCGACCAGCGCGATTTCCTCTTCGGTGAGGCCGTAGAGGTCGTAGACGAGGCGGTCAATGTCGCGGCCGAGGCCGGTGCACTTGGCCGTGTAGAAGCTGCGGTCCTCTTCTGTCGTAGCCCGTGCCAACTGCTCTTTGGCGTGCAGCATCTGCTTGACCAGGCGCACCATTTGGTCCTGGCGCGCTTCGTCGCCAATCGCGACGGGGAGTTCGCCGAAGTACTGCTTGGTGCAGGTGACCCAACCACCACGGAATAGGTTGCTCGTCTGCTGGAGACGCCAGAACAACAGGCGCGAGTTTAGAAGACCCAGCAGATACTCCGCGCGCACAGGACAACTTGCCAGCGCGGTGATGGTGAAGCCGCCGCTGGCCATCGGGCACAGTTTTCCGCGCCAGGCCTCCGGAATGAGGGCGAACTGGCCACGCGCCGCCAAGAGGGGCACAAGAATGTGTGCACAGTCGTGCAGTGGCAGGTTACGGGGCGCGCTGAAGCCAAACCACTCCGCGTATTGTTTTCGCTGCTTGAGCTGCGCCTGGTGATTCCTGAGATGCGCATAGGTTTTGGGGTATCGTCGGCGGAACCCCGGTTCCGAGAGCAAGCGCGCTTCTTGGCCACTGACCTCGTACGGGAAAATGACACGCCAGGACGGATTCGGCGTGAAAAGGTAGCGTTTGATATCTGTTGCGTAGACCGGAACGCGCAGGGCTTCCTTTTCAATCCGCGTGTTGGCTGGCACCACGAAGACCCGGTCATCGCCGGTGCTGCTACCGCGGCTCATCTCAACCGGCAAGTCCAACAGACGCTTGCCCTGCTGTGCCAGCCGGCGGGCCAGGACGGCGACTCCTCCCTCAGTGAAAAGCCATGGTTCTCTTGTGAGCGCACTAGCGGCGATCGTGCTGAAACTGGCCGATGCGAGAGCCTCACCGCTGGCGGGGATCTGCGCGTACTCCAACTCGCCCTGTTGCTGGTTGGCGAGGAATAACAGGCAAGTGTAGGTCGTCGCGCCAAACACCTGGTTTGCCCCAAAATCCACGATTCGCATGACTGCGTTCTTAGTCGCCAGCAGTTCCCGCAAGCCGACGCCATAATCAGTCCGGAAGAACTTGTTGGGTACGATGTACCCGAGCCGTCCACCAGGCTTCAATAACCCGTAGGCGCGCTCTACGAAACTGACATAAACGTCGCAGTTGCCGGTCGCGGAGCGATAGTGGCGGGTTAGATACTCGATCTGCTCGCGCGGAAAACCTTGGATGCGGACGTAAGGTGGATTTCCAATGACGGCATCGAAGCCCCCGCGTTTCATCACCTCGGGGAAGGCATCGTCGAAGTTCATGGGTTTGAGCTCGCGCTCGTCGCCGTTGTCAAAGAGCTGGCCTTCGAGAACGTCCCGGCCGATAAGCGAGTTGCCGCAGACGATGTTTCTGTTGAGCGGCGGCAGCAAGGCTTCTTGTGCGAAGTCGAGGAGGTACTGCTTGGTGCTGGCGAGCGTTTCTTCCTCCAGCAGCTTAAGGTAGAGCGAGAGTTGGCAGACTTCGACGGCCTGGCTGCTAATGTCCACGCCGAAGATGTTATTCAGCAGGATGTCGCGCTTCTTGTTGAGCGAGAGGTAGAGCTTGCCGTCGTACTCGATGCAGTCGCCTTTGCGCGCCTTGCGGGGGTTGGCGTTGTACCACGTCCCGTGATACTGAAGGAGCAGGTCGTAGACGCCGAGGAGGAATGAGCCGCTGCCACAGGCGATGTCGGCAAAGCGCATCCCGGCAATCTGATCGGGCGTCTTGCCGGCAATGAGTTTGCCGACGGTGTTCTCCACGATGTAGCGGACAATGTACTCGGGGGTATAATAGACGCCGCCTGCCTTGCGAACCTCGGGTTTTTCCTCGACGCGGACGCGCTTGTCGGTGGCGACGATGACCTTGCCGAGGAAGCGTTCGTAGATAGAGCCGAGGATGTGGATGGGGATGGCGTCGAAGTTGTAGGGCGAGTTGGCGTGGGAGAGACGCTGGCAGATGCCGGCGAACGTGCGATTGTCCACGCGGAACGCGGGATCGTCAAGGACGACGTGTTTCTTGAAGACGACGCCGTTGTAGATGCCGTCTAAGCGGTGTGAGGCAGCAATGAACTCCCCCCACGCGGGGGCCTTGTCGCCGAACTGGTCAACCAGCGGCGTCGGCTCGATCTGTTTGTCTTCGAGGAAGCGCAGGAAGACAAGCCGGTCAATGGCGCGCTGCGTAATTTCGGTGAGTGTGTCACTGTCCAACCGTGGGTTGCACTTCTTGAAGGCCTTGGCCAGTTCCTCGCGGTAGTCGTCGAGTTTCGCAAGGAGGGCCTCATCCGCGGGCCTGTACACGCCGACGAACGCACGGCCCTTCCCCGGCCTGGCGCGCGGCTTGGGAAGGTCCTCCGCCCATTTCTGGAGCCAGCCGCCGGCGACGGCTTCGCGAGAGAAGAGCCAGTAGAGCAGTGCAAACTTCTCGCGGTCGCTGTAATCGCTGTAATGCCACGTGGCGACAGCGTGCTGCAGCGCGGTCTGGAGGCTCGGCTCGTAGCGGCAGTCGAGGACGTGGAACTGCGCGAAATCGGTGACCACGGCCAGCGGCGTGCCGGCGCTGTAGCCGTAGGTGAGCGTCTGGAAGTAGTTGTCGGCGCGGGCGATGTCGCGGAAGGGTTTTTTGGCTTCGACGAAAAAGCGGACATCGCGGTAATTCGGCGCGAGGTAGAAGGCGTAGTCGGCGCGGCGCTGGGTGTGGCCGTGCGTGCGCTCGACTTTGACTTCCTGCGCGTAGGGGTTGGTCTGCTGGTCGTGGTTGACGTCCCAGCCCAGCGCCATCCAGAACTTATCAATGAAATCCTTGCGGGCTTCGGCTTCCTGATACTCGGCGGAGAGGTAGCGCTGCTCATTGGCCTTGAACGTGTCCGCCAGTTGCCGGACTCGCTGGAAGGCTTCGTCGAAGGCGGCTGCGTTCATCGCCGCCGAGTGTAGCGGGCGTAGGTGCTGCGACAAGCTTTTTCGCCTGTACGGTTGCGGAAGGCGCGGGCGTATGGTAGGGTAATATTTGGTTGGTCCGAACCATATACAGTCCGGCTTGTCTCGACGAGGCAACGGGCGGAACCGGGCCGGCCCACAGCGAGTTTCAGGTTACAAGTTTCATGTTACAGGTTAACGGCACGGGGAGGCTGTAGCCCGCGCACGTTACGGTGAGCAGGCAGGTGCCTGCGTTACAGCCGGCTCAGAGCCGCGACCGTGAGGGAGCGGTTCCCGGACCGCTTGCTGAAGCGCGCGGCTCGGGACAGCGCCGGCGGTACAACCATAGCATGGGCTGCCAGGCCATGGCGGGATTCGCGAGTGTGACACGAATCCTGGAGAACGTGCTACCGTGGGATTGCACGGCGGCGCGGCAGGGGGTTGTTGTCGGGCTGCGCGCGGTCAGGAAGGGGGTGGCAAGGGCGAGAAAGTCACAACGTGCAGTCTTGGACAGCAAGAACGAACCGCCAAGGCGCCAAGGACGCCCAAAAGAGAAATGGTTACAGGTTTCAAGTTACAGGTTTCAGGTTGCAGCGGCACGGAAGAACGGCACGAGGTGCGTTTGTGGACAGGCGGGAGACGGACACGGCGGCGGGACGCCGCGGTACGACGATGCAGGCAGGATGCCTGCGGTACAAGGAGGTCAGCGCCGCCAGTGTTTCTTGAGGTAACCGAAGTAGAACAAGGCGTTCTGCACGGGGACGTTGCTGGGGATGTGGTTGCCGACGGCGAACACGAAGCCCGGGCATTTCCGGGCCAGCGGCAGCGTGGCGTCAAGCTCGCCCTGGATGTCTTTCTTCGTGCCGAACGTCAACGTCCGGCAGTCCACTCTGCTGCTGACGATGACGTGCGTGCCGCCGTAGTGGCTGACCACCTTGTCGAGCGACGTCATGGGCTCAAAGATGAAGCCGTCGGCGCCGGCGGCGGCGATGTCATCAATGAAGGGCGTCCAATCGCCGTCGGAGCAGAAGAGCACCTTGATGCCGGCATCCTTGAGGACCTTCCACAGGGCCTTGTAGCGGGGAAAGATCGCCCGCCGGTAGAAGTCCGGATGCATGAACGGCCCCTGGCTCCACACCATGTCGTCGTGCGAGACGAAGGCCTTGATGGAAGTCTTGGCCCAGGCTTTGTAGTGGTGCAGGCTGAGCTGGAAGATGGAATCGAGGACGCGCTCAAAGCGGTCCTTGTCGGCGGCGCCGAGCAGCAGCATCTCCCAGCCGAAGGCCTCGATCGCGCCCGAGACAACCGTCTTGTAGTAGCCGCCCGGGAAGACCTGGTTGGGGTTGGCCGCCTGCGACTTCCGGTAGGTCTCCTCGTAGTACGCGACCAGCCTGGCGAAGTCGGGCAGGCCGTATTCCTTGACGGCATCGAAGTCGAGGACCTCCTCAACGCTCTTGAACGGCGAAGGCTTCGGCTCGCGCCTGTCCACGCCGCCTTCGAGGAACTCGGCGTGGCCCATGTCGGTCACGCGGCCCCGCTCGCCCCACCCGACGGGGCCGTCATTGCTGTTCCAGATGAAGTCGAAGTCCCAGGCGTCGTTGAAGCTCTTGCGCCCCTTCGTCACGGCACGTATCAGCGGATCGTTGGAGCAGTATTCGGTGTGCGCGATCCGTGGCGTGGGCCGCAGGTGGATGGTGTCAATGCCGATCTGGTAGCTCATGGGAGGACCTCGCCGCCCACGCCAATGATGGCGTGGCACCCGGCCGCTCGATTGCGCCGGTGCGGCAACAGTGGCATGAGTGCCGGGCAAAAGCAAGTGCATCAGGAACGGCTTTGGGGGCGTTGCTACGCCGGCCAGAACGACAGGCGCCGGGAGTTGATATCCAGCAGGAGGAGGATCTCGAGCAGGTCTTTCATGTCCTGGTTGTTCTTCTGAGCCCAGCAGATGATATCGAGGTTCTCGCCGCCTTTCTTGATATGCTCGACAATCTGAGCGATAAGGGCTGTGTTGCGATGGAAGTCGTGCCTGAGAAGTCCGAAGTCCTGCTGATCGAGTTCGCTCCAATACCGTTCGCCGGAGAGATGCTCGATCCAGCGGTCTCGACACCAGTACCGCCAGTAGCGCCGCGACCAGTCGTACAGCGCCGCTTCGCCGAGGTCACGACCGGCTTTCTCAGACTCGATCCACTTATGCTTCTCGGCTTCCTGCAGGGCGAGTCGGAAAAGCTGACCGTCCGTCCTACGCCGAGTCAGCAGGGCCGCCAGACTTTCACCTTCGGCACACATAGACACCATGTGCTTAGCTCCACTGCTCCCACAGGTTTCGCTGGCGTGGCTTTCTTCCTACCGCCCCTCACCAGAAAGTCAACTTGTTTTCCACCTAACAAACCACCGGCCCAAACCAGTGGCAATCTGCACTTGGGAAGCGATTCGCGTGCCAGACACAGCATAAATCACTTTCAGGCAAGCAGATAGAGAGACGAGCAAGCCCGTGAACGGCAGCCAGATTTGGGGCTGGCAGCATACGAACAGGGCGCATACCGCTACGCCTTTGCACTCCAGTTTTCCGATAACTTCGGGCTTCCTTTGGGGGGCCAGCTTCGCCACCCATGTGTGGCGGGCCCAACCAATGGTGTGGCGACAGAAGCAAAGCTCAAACCGTAGATGGCGCCGCCAGGAGGGCGTCCAGCGTCTGTTTGAGCGGGACCAGTTCGTCGCCGGGGCCCAGCAGGCGCGGGGCGTCGTTGTGTTCCGCGCAGAAGCCGTCGAAGAGCAGGTCAACCCGCTCCCTGAACCCTTGGCTGGGGTTCACAAGCACGGCCAGCCGCAGCACGAACAAGGGTATATGAAACCTGAGCTTGCTGCGGCCAAGGCGTGCCGCCGCCCTGTCCAGCAGTTCCAGCAGCGTCACGGTTTCAGGACCGGCCAGCGAATACCGTCCTGGCTGCAATTCCTCGGGCTTGTCAACGAGGAGCCGCGCCATGCACCGCCCCATGTCGTCTACATGCAGCGGTTGGACGGTGGTACTGCCGTAACCCCACACGATCACGGACGGAGACGGCCTGCGGACTGCATCCACGATGTTCGACAGAAACCCATCGCCCGGCCCCACCAGCGGTCCCGTACGCACCAAGTAGCTCCTGCACTGCGCCGGGCGTATGACTTCCTCCGCCGCGGCGGCCGCGCGCAACGTAAGGGACAGCGCCTTGACGTGAGCGCCCAGCGCCGAATGGTACACGAGTTTCTGGACCCCGGCGTTCTGCGCGGCCTGGACGAACCGCCGGACGTCCTCCAGGTGCTGCTGCGCCCTGTAGACTCGGCCGTCCATGGTGATCGGCGACAGCAGGCACGCCCCGTATGCGCCTTCCAGCACTGCCGCCAGGGCTGTCGGGGAATCCAAGTCGCCGCGCGCGACCTCGACGGCCAGGGTGCCCTTGGGCCACGTCTCGGGGACGACCTGCACCTCGCCCGCGCTTCGAGTCGCCTGGTCCGCCTGCTCATCGGGACACAAGACGCGAACGGGCAGAGAGCGCCGCACCAGGGCGCGCACCAACGCGCGCCCGGCGAAAGGTATCTCGCCCACGACAGCGATCCTGCGCGGCATCTCGCCTGCGCCGACGGCCCCATGCAACGGCTCGACCGGGTCTAACGCTGTCGCCGTCTCCGCCGCCGCGGGCGACGGACTGGCGGGGGGAACTTCAGAAGCCTGTTCGGACATCGGTCTCCAGTCTCATCGCGTGAAACCGCGGATGAACGCGGATGGACACAGACGAGAGTTGCGCAGTGGCCTTCATCATCGAGTCTGTGCGTTCATCCGCGTTCACCTGCGTCCGTCTGCGGTTCCTACGGTGGGGCGGGCGCGCCGCCTTCCGCCTTCTGGGTGTGCATTTCCGCTTGTGCAGCCAGCCCGCGTTCCAGGCAGAAGGCGGCCAGGGACTTGTGGTCGTCGGCGCTCATCTCTTTCAGCGGGGGCAGGAACAACAGGTACAGCTTGTACTGCTCGTCCGGCTTGAAGTCAGCGAGGCGTCTGGGCAGTCCCGGCGCCTTCTCAGGGGACATGGAATCCAGCGTCACCTGGTCGAGGGTGACGCGGGCGACCTTCCATTTCACGTCGCCGAACTTCGTCTCGATGTTGAACGGCAGCGGCACGGGGCCGCCCTCCAGCTTCTTGGTGGCCGCGGCGAGGAACTTGTCGTGCAGGTCCTTCTGCCGGCGGATCGCCTCCTCCTTCGCGTGCAGAGCGTCTTCGCATTTCTTCAGCCCCGCCACGCGCCTCGTCAGCGTCCGCAGGCCGTTCAGGGCATCCTGGTACAGGTACTTCTTCGCCTTGTCGGAACTCTTGGTCACCTCGTCCTGCACCTGCTGGTCCGCCTTGGCTTCAAGCGCCTGGCGCGCCGCCGCGATCTCGTTGGCGCCCTTGGCGTCTTTGACCTGGCCGGCGTAGCGGGCCCATTCGGCCAGCGCCGGCGCGATCTCCATCGTCGCGACCGCCTCCTTGACTTCCGTGAGCTTCGCCGCGGCTTCCTTGTCCACTTTCTCCAATGCCGCCTCGGCGTCCGCCTTCTGCGGCGCCGCAGGCTGCTTGGTGATGAAGTCCTGCAGCGCGCTGCGGGCGGCGTCGTAGTCGTTCTTGATTTTCGCGCTGTTGGAGGCATCCTCGGCCGCGCGCCAGGCCGCCGCCGTGGCCTTGGCCTGCTCGTCGTCCAGCCGTTTCTGCAGGGCGTCAATCCTGGCCCGCGCGGCGTCGAACACCGTCTGGGTGTTCTTGCCCGCCTCCATGGCCTTTGTGTACTTCTTGATGCACTCGGCCACGTCGTTCGGGTTTGCCGTTTCATACGCCTTGGCTTCGGTCAGCGCGTTCTCGGCGGCGCGCCGTTCGGTGTCACGCGTGGCGGTGGACATTTCCTCGAGCCGCCGCTTGGCTTCCACGGCTTCCGCCGAAGTCGAGAAACGGTCGCGCACGGCCTTCAGGTAGCGGTCGTACTCCGCCAGATCGTTGGCCTTCTGCGCGTCAATGGCGGACTGGAGCAGCTTCTTTGCCTCGGGGTTGGTGCGGCCTTCCTCGCCCGGCTCAACGTTCGTGGTATCCGGGGGCGTTGTGCCGGTGTCGGTATCGGTGCCGGGTGTCGGCTTGAAGCGCTTGGCGACGAAGACCACGCCGACGACGACCGCCACGAACACCGCCGCCAGCCCCATGTTCAGGACGATGCGCGGAATCCGCCGCTGCGCGCCGGTCGGCAACTCGGCCGTGTCGCCTTTCCGTTTCTCGGCCTCCGACTCTTCCTCGTGTTTCTCCTCCCCCTTCTCCCCCTTCGCCGCCTCCTTTTCCTTCTCCTTCTTGCGTTGGAGGGCCCGCATGATGGTGGATTCGCCGGCCTCGATGCGGTCAATGCCCGCGACGTTGCCGCGCTGCACGCGTTCGATGTCGGCGATCACCTTGGCCATGTCCGGATAGCGCTTCTCCGGCAGCTTGGCCATCATGCGCTCGATGATGAAGCACACCGGATCGGGCACGTCCGGGGTCAGCTCCTGGATGGGCGGCAGGGATTCCTGGATGTGCGCCTTGAGGATCTCGTTGGCCGTGCTCCCCGAGAACGGCGTCTTGCCCGTGACCATGTGGTAGAACGTCGCGCCCAGCGAGTAGATGTCCACGCGGTGGTCAATGGCCTTGCCCAGCGCCTGCTCAGGCGCCATGTAGTGCGGCGTGCCCATGACCCGCCGGTGCTCTTTGGGCGAAGGCCCCTTCTCGTCGAAGCTCTTGGCGATCCCAAGGTCGGCGAGCTTCACGATGCCTTCCTTGGTCAGCATGATGTTGTCGGGCTTCACGTCACGGTGGATGATCTTGTTCTCGTGCGAGAACTCCAAGGCCTTCGCGGTCTGGAGCACGATGTCCAGCGCGCGGGTCACGCCGATGCGTTTCTCCAGACGGAGCAACTCCTTGACCGACGGCCCGTCCACGAACTCCATGGAGAAATAGTGCCGCCCGTTGGCCCGCGAGATGTCGTGCACGTGGATCACGTTCGGGTGGTTGAGCTGTCCGGCGGCCCGCGCCTCACGGATGAACCGGTCCACAAACTCAGCATTGGCCGAATAGCGCTCGTTCAGGATCTTGAGCGCGACGATCCGGTCCATGGACTGCTGCTTGGCCTTGTACACGGTCCCCATGCCGCCGGCGCCGATGCGCTCCAGCACCTGGTAGCCGGGTATGTCAATGTTGACCGGCTCGCTCTTCTCATCCACCAGCTCCAGTTCCGTATCGCCGATCTTGATGCGGTCGCCAAACTTCAGGGGCGAGCCCTGCTCCGACTTGCTGCCCGGATGGCCGTTGAGGAGCGTGCCGTTGCGGGAGAGGTCCTGCAGGAAGAAGTCATCGTCTTTGCGGAACACGACGGCGTGCTCGCGCGACGCCTTGACGTCGGCAATAGGGATCGGACAGGCGGACCGGCGGCCCATCATCATCCTGTCGCTGTTGAGGGCGTATTCCTCGCCGGCGCTGCGCCCCGATCTTACGACGAGCTTGGCCACGGCTGTACTCCCGTCCCCGAATCCCGTGCAGTTCCATTATTCAGCAACCCGCCCCAAGAGTCAACGCTCCGGCGGGGGCAGGCTATCTCGGTAGGCAGCCGTTGTTGTCTCTCTCCCTGTGTGGGAGAGGGTCGGGAGAGGGGCCTGCCGAGATAGGCTCCAACAATAAGACGTTATGAATACACCGCTCCGGGCGACTATTCAGCGTGTCCTGCGATGGGCCGCCCTGTGGAGCGGTTTCCTAGGGACGGGTTTGACGGCCGCGCGTTCTGCTGCGTCCGTCTTTCTTCTCCCCCGTCGTCTGCTTTTCGAACAACTGGAGGTCGCTGCTCCAGTAGTCGGGCGCGGGCGCTCCATACGGTTCCTTGCGCAGCGCCTCGTTGCCGCTCAGCGCAGCAATAACGCGGTAGCCGCTGGTCGCCTTGAGCGCCTTCCCCTTGGTGCTGACGGTAGCCTGCTGCTTGAGCACGCATACCTCCAGCGCGTTGGCCTGCAGCTTCGCATCCACCCCCTTGGCCTGGGTCACTTGCACGCTTCCGGAGTGAACCGTCAGGTCGCCGCCGCCAGCAGGCGCGCGATACGCGATCTCGCCCTTGGTCAGGTTGACGATCGTGTCGAGCCCGCTCAGCGTGAGCGTCAGGGCGGAGCCGCTGTTGACCCACAGGCGCCCGTCACCCGGCAGCACGAACCCCACGCGGCCCTGGCCAGTCGTGACCTTGGACCCCGACGGCACGACCACGCTCGTGGTCAGCGTCAGCGGGCCGGCCGCCGTCGTCGCCTCGGCAGTGCCTCCCTGGACGATCAGCACCTTGGCCGCGCCCGCCACGGGGGCGATATTGGCGTTGTCCTGCGCGACGGGCTCGACGGGTGCCGTAGGGGTGACGCTTTGCTGGGTCGCCGTCGTGCTCGGTGCAATGGCTACTCCATCCGTGGAAGTGCGCCCCGGCGATCGTTGCACCCCGGGCGCTACGCCAACACCAGGACTCGGCTCCTGCTTCGTCGTGTTGTTCTGCGTCACGGTCTTCTCGCGCGGGGGCGCCGTTGCGCCGCCTTTGGCCACGGCTTTCTCCGGTTCGTTCCGGATTGTGTCAGGGGCCGGAGGAACCTGCGGCGTCTGCTCGGGCGTCCTGGCGACGTTCCTGTCCTCTGGAACGACATCGGGCGCCAGCGGCGCCTGCACTTCGTCAGGTCCTTGCCTCTTAACGGCGATCTCTCTCCGGGTGGCGTCCTCCGGCTTCTCGTTGACCCACTGCCGCGGCGCCGCGGGTGTCTCCGGGCGCACGCCTTCCGGCTTCGGGGCGGGCGGCTCACCCTTTTCCTTGGCAGCAGTGCCCACGGTGGGCGAGGGCGTCCCCAGCACGCGCGCCAGGCCGAAGACCAGGAGCAGCAACGCGGCCGCCGCGGCGCCGATCCAATACAGGCGCGCCCGCCACGGAAGCTGAGGCGCGACAATGGCCCGCACGGTCTCCCGCCGCGACGATTCCCTCCGCCTGCCGCCCGCCTTCCCGATCCCAGCCGCGGCAGGCAGACTGGCACTGAGCCGCTCGGTCAGCCTCTTCTCCAAGTCGGTGCTGACAGGCAGTTGGCCCTTTCTCAGGACCTGCAGGAGAGCCTTCAGCGCCTGCTGTTCGTCCTTCGCTTCTGGATGCTCCGCGAGATGCCTCGTCAGCCTCTCCGTTTCCTGGGCGTTCAGGTCGCCACTGAGGCTGGCGCAGAGCAGCGCGCCGATGCCCGGAGTGTTTGCCCCGGCGGCGAGCATCTGCGTTACGCGTGAATGCAGCGCCGCCAGCAGCGCCTCACTGACGGGGCGCGCACCCGCCTTGAGCAGCGGCAGAAGGGCTTTCAGATCACGGGCCAGAGCTCGCAGGGCGGCGTCATCAGACAGTAGCCGCTCGACGACCGCGCGTTCTTCCGGTCGCACGTCGCCGCACAGGTATGCGCTGAGCAGCTCTCTGATGTCCACGCTATGTTCCACGTCCCGCCCCACAGTATCTCCATAATTAGTGCAGTGGCCGAGAGATACAGATTACCTTTTCCGCTGCACCATGTGGACGAACCACGGCCTGTGACATAAGTACAAGCCAGCAATCAACTTGCATCTTCAACTAGACCTTCTGAATCGCTCCTCCCGGGCGCGTTCCTGTTCATCCGTGCGATCTCCGGCGCCACATCCTTCAGCCGTTCCCGCAAGGCAAGCAAGGCCTTGTGGTAGCTGGCTTTCGCGCCGCCCTCGGTGATGTCCAGCAACTCGGCAATCTCAAAGAAGCGCAGATCCTGGTACTGTTTCAGCGCGAAGATCACGCGTTGCCGCGGCGGCAGGGACCGCACGGCGTGGTCTATCGCCGCGGTGATTTCAGTGCCGACAACACTCGACTCCGGTGGTTCCTGCTGCTCGCGTGGCGGAGGGTCCTCACGGATGCGGCGTTGCCGTTCCTCCGCCCGAATCCGCTCAAAACACACATTCAGCGCAGTGCGGTAAAGCCAGGTGCTGAACCGGGCCTCGCCGCGCCAGTGCGGCAGCTCCTCGAACGCCCGCATGAAGACTTCCTGGGCGACGTCCAGAGCGGACTCTTCGTTTCTCAGAACTTGCAGTGCCAGTTGCACAACGCGCCGTTGATGCCCGTCGAACAACTCCCCATACGCGCTCTGGTCGCCAGCCTGGAAACGTGTGATCAGATTGCGTTCGGCGTTTTCGTCCATGGTTCGCGTTTCAACCGCAGCACATTGTGCAGACCAGCACGCCTCTTAGCGGACGACTTTAGTGACGTCCGAGACGGGACCGGCTTACAGACGAAAATCGCTACTCCACGACAGCGTCGCGATGCAGCCAGCCATCACCGATGCCCTCGAAGTGTCCGAAGACCCACGGCCCGCTGCGGTCTATGATGATGAACTCGGCCCCATCTTTCAACGGCTGATCGAACGCAGGCTCATATTTCTCGCCTGTGCCTTTGCGCGCCACCGTTTCCGCCACCACCACCGCATGCCGCGACTGGCTCACGTCCACGTATGCCAGCCCCGCGTCAACGCTCAGGAACAACGCCACGACGACCACGCCGCCGCTGAACCAGTACAGCTTCCTCGCGCGGCACAGCAGGCCGAGCGTGGCCAGGATGACCGCCGCCACGAAGCCGCCCAACGCCGCGTGGAACTTCTCGGGATACGACAGCCAATCGCTCCAGAAGAGCACGTGCTTCCACCACGGCGCCGGCGGCTCCGGCAGCCGCCCGGGCGCCGCCATCAGCGCCTGCTTGAGGTTGGCTTCCAGGTAGGGATAGCGCGGCAGGTAGAGCTTGGCCTTGCGATAGGCAGCGATGGCGCGCCCGTAGTCTCCCGCGCGCATGGAGGCGTTCCCGATGTTGTAGCACACCGCCCCGTTCTGGTAGCCGTCCACCAGCAGCGATTCCCACAGCGCCGCGGCCTCACGGTACTCGGCCGGCGTCTTGGCCGTGTCGAACAGTTCCAGACCGCGCACGAACGTCCGTTCGCGCGCGCCTTTCTCCTGCGCGGCGGCGGGCCAGGCGGCGCACAGTGCCGCCATCAACAGGCACGGCGCCAGGCCGCACGCGGTGATCCTCTTGGCGCAGCGTTTCATCGCTTCGCGTCCAGTTCCCGATGCAGTTGCGGGATCAGGTTCTCGGCCGTGGCCACGAGGGTCGCGCCGTCCAGCGCCGCGGGCGAGCCGTATTCCAGCGCCTCGATCGTCTCCAGCAGGTTCACCGTCTGCGCGCGCACGCCCGCTGTGACGCCCGCGCCGTCCAGGTCCGCGGCGGCTTCATGC
>JAPLOD010000715.1 GCA_026692735.1 Planctomycetota bacterium
CCTCTTGGAAATCCAGTTCCACGATGCGGCCGCCGAGCCGCTCAGCGAAGACGCCGCTGCCGCGGGGCTCGCCGGTGCCGTGGACCTCATCTTCCACGATGGCTGGCGCCCGCCGCTGGCCAAGCCGGAACTGACGGCGGCGCAATACGAGAAGTTCATGGCTGACCTGAACTACGGCGGGAACTACGGGCTGTTCGCGCTGCGGTTTGCACTGTCAATCACACATCAGGTGCAAGGCAAGGAATGGGCCGAGAAGATCCGCGATCTGGGAATCGAGCCGCGCGAGATCCTCTACGGCATGCTGTGGGGAGACGCGCTGGCGAAGCATTGCCAGAAGCTGGGCGTCAAGTGGGACCTGAACGACGTGGAGGCTTCCGTCCGCGGCGTGATCGAGCACTACAGGAAGTAGACGGCCGCGCTACTCGGTCGTGATCTTGTACAGATGAACGTCGTAGCCTTTGAAGTCGTCGCTGAACTGGCCGTCCGCGGCGTCGAGTTTACGGTCCTCGCCGAGCGCCTCGACCTTCCCCTTGCCTTTCAGACCGGAGACGTTGAACGTGCCGTTGGCCGCGGTATCGCGCATGGCCGCTGCGAACAGGTACGTCGCGCCGCCGTGGCGCTTGACCATGATGTCAATGGGTCCGTCGGCCGCGGATGACTTCACGGTGGCCGCGTCCTTCAGCGTGGGGCTGTTCAGGACGGGCGCGAGCTCCTTGATCTGCTTGTTGATGGCCGTGGCCGCCCGGGTCATCTCCGCGTCGGCCAGCAGGCCCGCCTCGATGAAGTTCGGCTTGAACTGATGGACGAAGTAGATCAGGCCGCGCGAACCGTGGATCAGCGACATCCATACCTCGGCCCGGAGCTCGTGCGGCGCCGGCTTGCGGTTGGGGTTGCCGATGCGCGTGCATTCGATGCAGTTCCACACGATCTTCTGATCGTTCGACCACTGGCGCAGACGGTCCACGCCCTTCGGCACGTACCACAGGTTGCCCGCGATCTCCTTCTTGTCGTGCACCGCCGGGTAGATATCGAAGGAGACGATGTCGCCGCCCTTGATGTACTCGGGATAGTCCTCCGGCTTGTTCGTGCGCACGCCGCGGCCGTACCAGCCGTCCCACGCCACGCCCTGGCCAAGGTTGAGAATGACAGGGCGCGACGGGTCGGCCTCCTTGATCTTCTTGTAGTCATCCTGGATCTTCTGCGGCAGGATCGGCGGGCCGTAACCCTTGCCGCCGGGCAGCGCCTGCGCGTTGTCCGGCTCGTCGCCGTGCATCCACGCCACGATGATCTTGTCGTCCGTGTGCTTGAGCCCCACCGCGTTCTGGTCGCAGATCACGGGCATGCCGGCGTCGGTGAGCGCCTTGAGCTGCTCTTCCGTCGGACCTTTCCACAGGCCGATGTAGAGGTTCATACCCGCGTCCTTGAACTTCTGCACGTTCTTGGCGTCCTGAAGCCAGACCGCGATGGGGAAGAAGTCCGGCGACGACGGCACGCCGTTCTTCCACTGCGCATAGACGTCCGAGAGCGGCTTCGGGGCGTCTTCACCCCAACACGCTGCGGCGCACATAACAGCTACCGACACTGCCAAGCTTCTCATGTGGTGCCCTCCCAGGGCAAGCGCAATCCGCCGGATTGCGTCACGTTATGGTTGCTTCGTCCGCAGGCTGGCCAGCAAGTCCGCGGTGACGGCAGTCATGGCCGCCGCGTAGTGTTGTTTGTCGAGCACGTCGAAGCGCATCACCTTCCGGGACGTCGCCGTCTGCTTGTAGCTCGTCGCGGCGTCATCACTGATCGCTACCTCCACCTCGCTGAAACCGAAGACGGGCGTGGCGGCCTTGACGGAGCCGGCCGGAAGCGCAGCCCACTTGTCGCCGTCGCGCACGATCTCCTTACCCACCAGGTACGTGAAGACGGCAGCGCACCAGAGGTTGCGGCGGCCCGCGAAGAGCCGGGTGCGTTCGGCCGCATTCACAGGCTGCGACAGGAACTCTCTCGGCTCTGCGGCCGCGGGGTCCTTCTTCTCGAGCGCATAGATGAAGTACTGCACGAGTTCCGGCGCGCACGCACTCAGCAGGTCCGAGTGTCTGGCGTCCCAGAATGAGGCGTGGCCGTTGTTCTTGAAGACGCCGCCATCCATGCATGGGACCCAGTACACCGGCAGGCCGGAGCGCAGGATGCAGATGTAGGCGTTGCGGTCCAAGTCTACGTTATACTCGCGGTAGTTCTGCTTCGTCTCGTCCGCCTCGCCGATGAAGATCATCAGCTTGGCAACTTTGCTGCGCAACAGTTCAGGCTCCCGGTTGAAGGCTGCGGCGACGTCACGGCAGGCGCCCAGCGTTACGATCGAGACCGGCCGCGGCGATTCCTTCAGGACCTTGAGGATCAACTCCACGCCACGCTGATACTCCGGCTTGTCCTCCGCCACCTTGTCATCGGGCCGCGCCAGGTTGCGCGCCAGACCCACCGCCCACGGCACGTCGCGCCCCGTGATCCGGTTCATCTGCGACACCGGAATGCGGCCGGGCCGCTTGGCCTGCTGTGCGCCGTGGTCGAGGATGACGGCTTTCAAGTCAACCTCGGCCAGGGCGTACATCGTTGCCAGATCGAAATGGTCATCGGGGTCAACGTGCGGATGATACAGGTCAGTGCAATGGATGACCGGGACGCGTTCGCCGGCCTCCGCCGCGACGCACGAGAGCAGCGCCGCCGCCAGAACCCAGAATAAGTGCTTCATGTCCAGCTTACTCCTTCTCGGCAGCACCCGATTCAGCAAGGCCGCACAGTGCAGCCGCGTCACTTCCTCTCCGCCACCGCCCACCCCATCGCCTTCACTTCCTTGCCATCCGGCAGCGTGAACGGCTTGTCGCCGAAGTTGACCGTGACCTCGACACCCGAACTCCACCGCGTGCGCTGCACGGCGCGGTCGGGCGTGAGGAATTCGTGGGACAGCATCTCGTCGTAGCCGATCTTGCGGACCAGCGGACAGATGCTCTTGTAGCTCTGGACGAAGCGCTCCTTGTCCTTCCCCCACGTTCGCTTGTTGAACATGTACATCGGCGGGGTGCCGTAGAGGATGTTGAACAGATCGCGCTTGTCCCAGAGCGCGGGCAGCTTGTTGTTGTAGTCGCCCCAGTACCACTGCGCGACGGTGCAATCGTGATAGACCAGTTCCCACAGCGGCACGCGGTACGTGTGGCCAAGCTGGAACTTCACGACCTGCGGCTCAGGAGGGTCAACGATCCTGAGCATGTCGCGGCCGGCATCGTGCACGCGGTAGGGACCAAGGCTGAGCATGCCCTCGAAGTAATGCAGGAACGGCACCGAGGCGTCGTGGCCCGTCTCGCAGCCGGTCACCAGCTTGTACTTCTCCGACACCAGGCGCAGCAGCTCCATTTTCCAGTGGCGGCTCTCGCCGCGCGTGAGCGGGTGGTTCGGGTCGTAGCATTCCCGCCACGGGCTGGCCGTGGTCGTGTCAATGAAGCGGCAGCGGTACGGCTTGGTCTTCAACTCCTCGCCAATGCGCTTGTCCGCGTAGGCCGGCGCCTGGCGGTCGCAGAGCGTCCCGCACGGGTACATCTTGCCGTCCTTGGTCTCGACTTCCCAACCGCGGATCCAGTCGCCGTTCGGGCCGAGCATGAGGTCCTTGGGCCAGCCTTCGGTGGTCCAGTCGCCGTGGGTCCAGCGCAGGTCTTTGAACTTCGCCGGGTCCATCACATCCTGGTAGATGTCGTAGCGGCTGCTCAAGTAGCCCAGCTTGTTGATCTCCTCGAGTTCCGCCGCCTTGCCCCCGCCCGACCACAGGATGTAGTCCATGCCCGCGGCCTTCATCTCCTTGCACAGGTCAACCTTGCCCATGTCCCAGTTCCAGATATTGGCCGCGCCGATCAGCAGATCCACGTTCGGGTTCTCAGCCTTCTTCTGCGCGAGAGTCTTGAACAGGCCGGTCTTCTTCGCGTGCTCGCGGTAGCGTTTGGCCTGAGCGACATAGCCGCCCTTGTCGAAAAAGGCATACGTTATCTTCCGTGCATAGGCCAACTGGCCGCGCGACGCTTCCCACACCGGGCGGATGAAGAGGCCCGTGCCCGGCTGCCGCGTGATCTCGATATGCGCATCGTCCGGCGTCTCGAAGAGCGCCATCACCCCCGCGCCGCTCTGCGGGTCCACCGCCCCAAACCACGGCATGCAGATGCCGTGGCCACCGTACGTCACCAGCCACAGCGGCGAGATGCTCTCATCGTCAACGGGATAGCTGATGCCTTCGTTCATCGGCACGATCAGCCACGTCCCCTTGGCCGTGACGAACGGGTGCGGAAAGCCGATTGGCTGTTGCAGCGGCCCGGCGCCATCAACGGTCACGCCGAGCTCGGGCTTGTCCGCGACCAGCGCCAGCGTCACCTGGCGGTCAGCGCCGTTGGGCACATCCATCAGGTCAACCTTCATCGCCGCCTCGCCCTGCATGGCGGCGGCTTTCACGACCAGGCCCTCGTTGAACGGCTTCTGCTCCCACACGCGGCCACCGCGCTTGTCCGTCACCGACAGCGTTCCGTCTTCGGCCTTGAGCCGCACGTCGAGAAGCGCGTTGCTTACGGTCAGTGTCTTTCCCGCCAGCGGCCCGGTAAAGGCGCTCACGTTGCCCTCCTTGACCAGCGTCACGTCGTCAACCCAGGCAGTGCATTTCCCGTTGCCGGTGACGCGAAACTGCAGCGTCGCGCATGCGGGGGGCACGACAAGCTTTCCCGCCACTGCCTGCCAGTCATGCGTGCCGCCCGTGCGCTGGGCGCCGACTATCCAGCCGAGCACCTCGCCGTCCGCGCGCCGCGTGGTGACGCTGACCTCCATTGACGCAGTGCTGTCGCACTTGATCCATGCGCCGATCAAGAAGATGTCGCCGGCGCTGACCGCAAGCGGCGTGCGCTGCGCGACGCTCCAGTCTTTCTCCCCCGTGTGCGTGATCTTGAGTGCACGCGCGCCGCCATGCTTCACCTGTTCGTCCAGCGCGATGCTGCCCGCGCCCTGCGCGCGCGACCAGAACGCGCTCCACCCCTCCGGCGGAACAGCGGCGCCCGCTTCGAATCCCGGATTGACCAGCAGGTTCTCGCCTGCCCGGCCGCAGTGGAGCGGCAGCAGGGCGAGCACAGCAAGCGGCGCGATCAGCCGTTTCATAGGCCGCGGACTCCGTGGCGAACACCGTGCTACGTCAGTGTTGTATAAACCACACGCAGGCTGACGAAGGGCAGATACTTCAGTCCACAATCCACAATCCAAAATCGCTCTTAGCCCTTGCCCTTCGGCGTGGCTTCGGTCTTGGCTTGTGGCGCCGGCGCCTTGCCCGGCTCGGTGGCGGTCTCGTCCTTCTGCTCCAGGAAGAAGAACTCAACCGGCAGCGGCTTCTCCACTCCTTCGACGACGTGGACGACCAGGCTCTTGGACAGCGCCTTGCGGAACCATACGTCTTCCTCTTTGCGCGTCTTCTGCTGCGACAGCGTCTTGTAGATTTCCTCGTACAGATCGCCATCCAGCGGGGCGGGGCCGGCCTCGCGCTTGTCTTCGAGCTTCACGAAGGCGTAGCTCTTCTCGCCGAGCTCGAACACATCGCTGATGTCGCCCACTTCGAGGCCGCGGAGCGCCTCGGCCAGTTTGGCGTTATAGCCTTCGGGGTTGAAGTAGTGGTCCTTGGGGTTCAGTATGATGAGGCCGCCGTTCGCCTTGGTCTCCTCATCATTGGAGTACATCATGGCCGTCTCCTCGAACTTCCCCGAGTACGACTTGACGTCGTCGCGCAGCTTCTTGGCCAGTTGGTACGCGTCTTTCTGCGTGGTCCGCTCGCCGGTCAGCTTGCTGGTGACGATGCGGTCAATGCGGATGATGCGGACCTTGATGCCTGCGGGACGCTGGTAGCGGTTGACGTTGTCCTGGTAGTACTTCCGCACTTCGGGTCTGCTGGGCAGTTCCGTCACGGTCGAGAAGTTGCTCCAGCGGAAGGCTTCGAGCAGCATGTTGTCGCGGACGCGCTTCTCAACTTCGCCCAGCGTGAAGTTCTTGCTGTTAAGGAGCCCCTGAGCCCTGAGCTTGTCCAGAGTCTCCTTGAGGTGCCTCTCGTACTGCCGCTGGTCAACCTTGATGTTGGGATCGGCCTTGGCGTACTGGAGCATGAGGCGCTCCCGGACAACGCGCCGCAACGCGTCGCGGAACGGCGGGATGTACAGTTCGTCGTACTTCTTCCGCATCTCCACGTTCCACTGCCCGGCGGCCTCCAGCGAATGCTTCCAGCCCACAAGCTTGTCAATGATCTGGTCCATCCGCTCCTCCACCTGGCGCTTGCTGATCGCCTCGGTGTTGAGACGGCAGACGACCTCATCGGCAAGGTCGAACGTCACCTGCTCGGTCTGCTCGGCATAGCTCGGACGCGCCAGCGCCACGGCAAGGATGGCAGGGAACATCACGAACAGAGATGTGCTCGGCACGGCGCGACCCATGGACAGGACCTCTTACGGATTGCAGATTATGCGATAGCTGCAGCGCTTGGCAATCCGCTTTCGCGTTCTTCAGCGTATAGACGGGCCGGCCGGCAGGTTCTTCACAGGAACGCTCCTGCAAGCAGGCACCATGAGATCACCCGACCGCAAGCCCCACCTGGCCACCACCTGGAACGACCTGTCATGTCATGGTTCGGCCCTGCATTTGCGCCCCTTCCCAATAGTCATTGACAGCGCCTAAGAGTGGCGTATTTTGGGGCTACCGCAGGAAGCGTATTTTCGGGAAAGGGGGAGTCATGGCCGAGGAAGTGGCAAAGCCGCAGGAAGCTGCAAAGCCAGAGAGCGCTGCAAAGGCGGAAGAGGGCCTCAAACCGGGGCACGTTTCCCCGCGCGGCGGGTTCTACATTGGCTTGCTTGTGGGCTTGGGGATTGCGGTGTTGGCCTGCCTGTACCAAGCTAAGCAATTCCACAAGGTTAAGAGGGCAATGGACGGTGTGCGCGACGCCACCATCAAGGACGCTGCGGCTGCCAAGGGAGAAGCGCTAGCCGCCAAGCGCAAGCTTGCAGAGATGAAGGGCGGGGCGAAAACCGACAAATAGTGTCGCTGTTTGCCGCAGCTATAAGTGCCGGTCTCTCAAGGGGCCGGCCTTGTGCACCAGTGCAATCCTGGACAGGTTCTTTATGGGCCATGCATAGCTCCCCTCGAATGGCATAGCACAGGCCTCCGAGCGGGCACTGCTTGGTCGAGATGAAGCGCATCCCACCGCAAGAAGGTTCCGGGCTTTCCTTTGTTTCCCGGCCGCAAGGTGGTAAAGTGGCTGGGCGACAGCGGTAGGGGGGGAGATCATGTCACGAGTGATCGAGGGCGTACTTGTAGTCCCGAAGGGCGTGCGCTTTGGCATCGTTGTTTCGCGCACCAACAGCTTAGTCACCGAACGGCTGCTCGATGGCGCCATGGATTGCCTGCGACGGCACGGCGCCGATGAGGCTACCATCACCGTGGTACGGGTGCCGGGCGCGTTTGAGCTGCCCGTTGTCGTTCAGGCGCTATGTGCCGCCAAGAGCTGCCAGGCCATTATCGCCTTGGGCTGTGTGATCCGCGGCGGCACGCCGCACTTCGACTACGTAGCGGGCGAGGCAAGCAAAGGGATCGCGCAGGTGGCGCTGGCTGCAGGCATGCCTGTGGGCTTCGGCCTGTTGACCTGTGACAGCCTCGAACAGGCGTTGGAGCGCGCGGGCGCCAAGGGCGGCAACAAGGGCTGGGAAGCCGCGCTGAGTGCGATCGAGCTGGCGGATCTGTTGGGCAAGATCGCCAAGCGGTAAGAGGTCCGGTCCGCAAGAGGAGAAACGGGCGTCGCGGACGGCGCTGCGCGGGTCACCCAATTGCCGATCCGCATTCCGCAGTCCGCTCATCCCCCACCCCCAAGCGCCATGAGTCATCCACGCACCGCCGGCCGCGAAGCCGCTCTCCAGTACCTGTACATGCACGATGTCCTCACCGGCAAGGATGTGCCGCCTTTCCCCGTCTGGCTCGGCCAGCAGCATCCCCCGCCCGACGCGGACAGCGCGGCCTTCGCCGGCCAGCTCGTGGACGCCGTGCTGCAGCATCTCACGGAACTGGATGCGGACATCGCAGCGGTGGCGGCCAACTGGGACGTCGCACGCATGGCCGTCGTGGACCGCAATATCCTGCGCCTCGGGCTGGCGGAGCTGACGGTCCACCCCGACACCTCGCACAAGATCATCCTCAACGAGGCCGTCGAACTGGCGAAGCGCTATTCCTCCGAGGACGCCGGCGCTTTCGTCAACGGCCTCCTCGACAAGCTGCGCATCAAGCTGCGGCCGGAAACGGTCAGCGAATCGAATGCCGCGGCTGAGCCTGCCGGGCCGGGCCAGGACAGTCCCGCCGGCTGACGGGGTGACTATGTTTGACCGCTTCACTGATCGCGCCCGCAAGGTCATCAGCTTCGCCCGGCAGGAAGCCGTGGCGCTGAACCACGATTACATCGGGACAGAACACATTCTCCTTGGCCTGGTGAGAGAAGGTTCGGGCGTCGCGGCCAACGTTCTTGAGAACCTCGATGTGGACCTTGAGATAGTCCGGCTCAAAGTCGAGAAACTCGTCAAGCCCGCGCCCGATGTCGTCACCACGGGCCAGTTGCCGTTCACGCCGCGCGCCAAGAAGGTGCTGGAGTTCGCGATTGATGAAGCGCGCGGGTTGGGCCACAACTATCTGGGAACGGAGCACCTGCTGCTGGGGCTTCTCCGGGAAAAGGAAGGGCTCGCCGCGCACGTGTTGCTGAACCTGGGCCTGAACCTCGACGGCGTCCGCCAGGAGGTCATGGAGTTCCTTGGCGCTGAGAAGGCGCCAGCAGAGAGCACTCAGACGCCAGAGGCGCCGACGCCTTCGCCTCCGCCATACTCCGTCTCCAGGCATCTCGAAACGCTGCTGGTTCGGCAGGATCTCTCCCGCGAATCAGCGGCAGAGCTGATGGCCGCCCTCATCTTCGGACGGCTTGCGGGCGCCAGCATCGCCGCGGTGGCGATCGCTCTGCGCGCCAAGGGGGAATCTGTCGAGGAACTGGCCGCGTTCGCCAGCGTCATGCGGGCGCACGCTGTGGCAGTCGAGGCCCCCGACGACGCGCTCGATACCTGTGGCACGGGCGGCGACAAAAGTGCTACGTTCAACATCTCCACGGCCGCGGCGTTCGTTGCCGCCGGGATGGGCATCCCCGTCGCCAAGCACGGCGGGCGCGCCGTCAGCAGCGGCTCGGGTTCGGCCGACGTGCTCAAGGAGTTGGGCGTCATGATTGAGCTCTCGCCGAAGCGTATCGCCCGCTGCCTCAAAGAGGCCGGCATCGGTTTCATGTTCGCGCCGAAACATCATCCCGGCATGATGCACGCCGCGCCCGTGCGCAAGGAACTGGGCGTGCGCACCGTCTTCAACCTGCTCGGTCCGCTGTCCAATCCCGCCGGCGCCAAGCTGTCGCTCCTGGGCGTCTTTGAGCCGTCGCTGTGCGAGAAGTTTGCGCAGGTGCTGAAGCTGCTCGGCAGTCGCAGCGCCATGATCGTCTGCGGTACCGGGCCGGGCGGAAGCGGCTACCTGGACGAAGTCTCGACCTTCGGCCCGACGACAATCGCGCGGCTGCGCGATGGCGCGGTCACGGTTGAGCAGGTTGATGCGCAAAAGCTCGGCTTGAGCGTCCCGCCGCCCGACGTCCTCCATGCAGCCAGCGCCGTAGACAGCGCGCTGCTGATCACCGCCGTGCTGGGGGGCCACAAAGGTCCGGCCCGCGACATTGTCGTCCTGAACGCGGCTGCGGCGGCGCTTGTGGCGGGCAAGGCCACGGACTGGCCGGAAGCGCTCGCCGCGGCCGAGCGCAGTATTGACGAAGGCCGCGCCGAAGCAGCGCTCAAGAAGCTTGTCGAGGTCAGCAACGCCGCATAAAGCGGCTATTGGCTATTGGCGGCGCGCGGCCACAATCCAATAGCCAGTAGCTAATAGCCTGTTGCCAATGTGTTGTGGCTACGGTTTCGCCTCGGCTCGGCCGCTCTTCTGGAACTGCAGCGGCACTTCCTCGGACACCAGCGTCCCCGTCCAGACCGGCGCGCCCAGGTCCAGGCCGCGGCCGTCCTGAGTCGTGGAGAAGAACGCGCTGACGGTGTGCTCCCCTTCCAGGCCGCGCAGGACCGGGCATTCCTTGGCGTCGAAGAACAGTTCCTTGGTCAGAACGCCGCTGCCCTTCACCGTGGCGAAGTCTATCAGGTCGGCGATGCCCAGCACCGCGGTGTCGGCGCCCAGCGTGCTCACGGGCTTGTGCAGCACGATACCTGCGCCCGGCTGCGCGCCCTTGGGCCGCAGCAGCACTCCATAGCCGCCCATGGGTCCGTCGTAGATGGCCTGCTCGCGGCTGCGCGTGTTCTCGATGCGCGCCGTCACGCTGAAACTGTTGTCGCCGCGCAGGGAAAGCATGGGTCCTGCGGCAACAATGCGCAGCCCCATGACCACGTCGCCGCCCTTCGCCTTCAGCAGCGCCTCGTTGGCCTGGCGCGCACGCGCGCGTGCGGCCATGTCGCGGTCCCATTCGCGCAGGTAACGGCCGTCCGCGACGGACCGCGGGCGCGCGATGGCGGCCCGGACCTGCGCCACGACTTCCATGTCGTACAGGCACTGCGGATGCGCGACCCGGTACGCCTGCTCCTGGCCGGACGCGCCGCCGACCTTGTCCCACAGGAAGAAAATGGCCTGCGTGCCCTCCGGCGGCAGGCGGGCGCCCTCGATGACTGCGCGGACGCTGGCGGGCGCCTGCGGCCTCGGCGGCAGGGGAGGCAGGTCGAGCTTGTCGTTGCTCAGCAGATCGGCGGCCCGTTTCAGCCGCTCTGGCTCCATATACTTCGCGTCGTTTTCCGGCGCTTTCAGCGTCTCCCTCACGACAAGCGTGGCGACGCCGTCTTTGGTCTGCCCGACATCGGCCACAACGATGCGTTCCGCTTTGGCCAGCAGTTCCGCGAACGTGTAGACGGGGAGCGCCTGCGGCCGGGGCTCCGGAGCGTTGTCCTGGCCGCCGTGTGTGCGTGCCATCACGAGAATAAGGCTTAACGCGATGGACCAGCTTCGCTTCATGGAACACTTCCTTCCGAGCGTACTTTCTCAACGATAGCGGCCCTCATTGCAAGGACGAAACGCTCCCGCCATTTGACATTGGCGGGCGCGCGGCGTTAACTTGGCATAGACAGAAGACTCCTTTCCGGAACGCCAGGAACGACGGAGGTTTCCGGCGGAACACGCGGCCGAGGCAAGGGGGTGGGCTATGGTGAAGGCGGCGCTGCAGGGAATCCCGGTCTTCGATCACCTCACCATGGACCAGATAGAAGAGGTAAGCACCTGGCTGCAGCGCAGGGAATACACGCTCGGCGACCCCATCATCAATGAAGGCGACCCGCCAGACGGCTTGTATGTGCTCGCCCGCGGCGACGCGCAGGTCGTCAAGAGCACTGCTGCCGGCCCCCTGGTTGTCGCCGAACTCGAGGCGCCCTCGGTGTTCGGCGAACTGGGCCTGCTGAACGCGGAAGAGGCGCGCTCGGCGGGCGTGCGCGCCAAGAGCAACGTCATCGCCGGCTTTCTGCCCAGGGATCTTTTCGCTGAGAAGCTCGACCGGGACAACCTGGTGGCCCTCCGCATCGGCGTCAACCTCGGCCGCATCGCCTCCCAGCGCGTCCGCGCGACAACGAAAAGGCTGGCCGAGCTGTCCGAGGATGTCTCACAGCACGCGCTGCACGCGGTAGCGTACGGCATCACCGGAAGGAAGTAGCTGGGCCTACTCTTTCAGATCTTTCTTCTGCACCCATTCCTTGTTGGCGGGATTCTGCACCCACTGGAGCGGCCCCAGCTTGATCTGGCCGCGCAATTCCGCCGGGACCGGCCCTTTGTCGCCCGCGGCGGCGCCTCCGCCCGCGCGCACGACGAGCGGCAGTTCCCCGCTCATCTTCTCCAGCTTGAAGACGGTTGGCTTGCCGAGCGATAACGTGCTGTCGTCGAACAGACACTTGCCGTCCAGCGCAAGCTTGCCGCCGGCCTCCCAGAGCAGCTTGCCGTCAAACCGGCCGGTGCCCGCAAGGCCAATGTCGCCGAACCACGGGTCGCGGTTCTTCAGGTTCGGAGGGCCGAAGGTCTTCCACGCCTGCGCCATATCCGGTATGGACAGCTTCAGCACTTCCAGATTGATCTTCGACAGGCCCGTCTTGGTGAAAGCCAAAGCGCCGGCGGTGTCCAGCTTGACCTCGCCCCCCAGGTTGACCTGGCATGAATCCAGTTGTACGTCGGCGCCGCTCTCGCGCCGCGTGCACTTCGCAACCAGACGCAGCCAGCCGCCCTGTCCCTGGGCAGGCGGTGGAATGTGGAACTCCCCGTTGCCCAGCAACGCCTCGTAGGAGGACAACCGTATCGTCGAGTTCACGTAGGCGGTTTCGCCGCTGGAGCTCACCACGACGCGAAAATCGCCGTTCAACCGGTCAACGTCCGCGAGCCCGCTCGACACATGCACGCCGGCAAGCACGCCGCTCACGTCGCCGTTCGCGAGCTTCGCCGCTGACACACTGTTCAAGGAGAACGCCTTCAGCTTCAGCTCCAGGTCCTTCAGGTGGCCCTTCGTCTCCTGCACTCCCGTCCCGTCGAGCATCTTCCTGAGTCTGGCCAGGTCCACATCCGGGAGCGTGAACGTGGACGGACCGACCGTTTGCTGAGCAAGGTCGAAGGGAACGTCGAACGTTGCCGCGGTTGGCCCCAGCGCGGCCGCGGTCAATGCGCCGGTCGCGCGCCAGCCGCCTCCCGGCGCGCCCTTCTCGGCTTCCGCCGCGGGCGGCGGCTCACGCTTGAGCGTAACGTTGAGCTTCGTTCCGTTCCCCCATTCCAGACCTACCGTGCACGTCCGGCCGCCGGACTTTGGCGCAACGTCCAGTTGAACTGCCAACTTGGTTGCGGGCAGCGTGGCGAGCTTGGTGTCGCCGAGCGCGGGAAGGTCGGGCCGGATGTCCAGCGGCTCGATGTCTCCGCTCAGCGTCATCCGGCCTTCCTTAACCTCCGCCTGCAGCCGCGCGCTGACATTGCTGAACGTCACCGTCTTGATCGGGTATTTCTCCAGCACCGCCCCCGTTACCGCGTAGTCGGCCATCTTCAGGAGCGGCGGCATCGCGGCCTGAAGGCCGGCAGGCAGCGCGACGGTCAGTTTCACGTTCCTCAGCTCCACGGTGCCTGTCATGCTGCCGGTGCCCGGATCGTAGACGGCGTCGCCGGCTTCGATCGTTCCGGTTCCACTCAGCCCCGCAAGGTCGCGCAGGCCGAAGATCTGGTCCAGATCTTCCAGCGGCAGGACAAGCCTCTCCACGTGGATCGGCCCGAGCCGTTTGCCCGGGGGCGCCTGAGGCAGGCAGGTCTCCTCGAGTTCAACGCTGGCGCTGGCGGCTTCGTTGGCTCCGCCCGAGCTGAGAGACGCCTGTGCAGTGACCTCTTGCACGGCGCCACCTGCTAGCAGGGCGCTGATCCTGACCGGCCCCGAGAGCTTTCGCGCGGGCACGTTGAACGGGAACGGCCACTTGGCGATGCTGGCGTCGAGCAGTCTGAGATTCTCCAGGGTAACGCCCGTGGGCTTGCCAGCGCTTTCGTCGAGCGTCAGTTTCACGCCTGTGCCGCTGAGATGGCCCTTCAGGATATACGGCAGGTCGGTCACGGGTGGCGGCAGCTTGTCCTGCTCGAACGTTCCCGCCACGAGCCGCCGCCCGAACTCGCTTTCCAGGAAACGCCCGATGTCCACCTTCACGTGATGCACGACCGCGCCGCGGCCCAGAGCCAGCCAGGAATCGCTGGCCGCGAGGCCCACGTCGTTCAGGCTGAAGATGATCTTCCCGACGTCGCCGACCGTCGCCACGACGTTCCTCAGAGCCGGCCAGGCCAGCGTGCCATTGGCATCACATGATGGCAGCTCGCCCACGTCGCGGATGGCAATCCGCGCGCCGCTGGTGACCAACTGGGCCGACAGGGAGAACGGCGGCGCGTCGGCGGCGAGCGGCAATGCCGCCGACAGCTCCGACACCTGCAGGCTGCCCTTGATGGTGACGCTGTCGCCCCACAGCCGCGGCGTGAGGATCTGGTTCAGGCCTTCGGCATCCACGGTGCCATGGACTTTGCTCAAGCTCACGAACGGCCCCGGCGTAAGCGGCAGTTTTCCGCTGCCCCTCAGAGTCCCGACGCTGTCCACTCGCACGAACAGCTTGTCAACAACGGCCAGCGCTTCCGGGTCGGCGCCCGGCGTGGCTTTGCCGCGCAGGTCTATCACCCGCTCCGTGGCATCCAGCGCCCGAGTCGGCGTGAGCGGCCAGTGGAAGTCGTCGAGGATGAACTGGCCGCTGAAGGCGATCGGCCCCAGGCTGGCCCCCTCCGGCGGCGGTCCGCTGCGAGCGGAGACGTCGTAGCGTACCTGGCCGCGGATACGCGCGCCCGCCGGTGACGTGCTGTCGCCCAGCAGCCCGGCCAGATC
>JAPLOD010000716.1 GCA_026692735.1 Planctomycetota bacterium
TGTACCGCGGGCTTCCAGCCTGCTCGGCGCGACCCCGGAGGGTCGCCCCGCCGTTCTCGGTGCTCTGACATTGCCGTCATGTGACGCGCCGGGCTTCGATTCCCGCCTTTTCACGCTCGACGCCGGCGCCCTCCCACCGGGCGATTATCGTCTGTGGCTGGAAGCGGCCGGAGCCAAGAGCCTCCCCGTGCCGCTCACGATCGTCCCCGCACAGATCTCGCGCAGCCCGTTCTTCGTCCACACGATGAGCGGCTGCACAGGACGCTGGCCCACGTCCGACGAAGGCCTGGACATCCTGCGCAAGTCGGGCCTCGAAATGGCCACCGCTTCGGGGTTCAACAGCGGCCTCGACCTCGCCATGCCGGCTTTCGGCAAGGACGCTCCCGCGGGCGCGCCCATCGAAGTATCGTTGAGGCCAGCGGCCAACGACATCTTCCTGGAACGCATGCTGCGCCACCGCATCCGCCTGATCGAGATGGCGACGGTGCGCGCCGCTGCGTTCTACAACGAAAGTCTCAGCTACCATCACAGCTACAAGCCGTCCGTGGACCGCACGGTACGCCGCATGCAGATCTTCACGCAGCAGACCGGCGATTATCCCGCGTGGTACGGCATCAACTACAGTTGGTTCCCCGCGTGGTGGGGCTACACGGAAGGCGGCGTGCCCACCGATGCCCACACCAAGGACCGCAACGAAGCCCTCGCCGTCGCCGTCAAGCAGGCCGGTTTCGCCGACGCCACAAAAGAGGAACGCGACTGGTACGAGAAGAACAAGCTCACCGTAGGGGCGGCCCCAAGTGGCCGCCCTGAGGAGGCCACGCGCGACAAGGCCCTCGCCATCATGCGCAAAGCCGTCAACTTCTGGAACGCGCGCGAAGACCTCGCCTGGGGCAGGCACAACAAGCTCTACAACGACGCCGTCCGCGAAGTGCGCCCCGACACCACCTTCGCGCTCTTTGATAACGCCGGCCACGACCTCGGCAAGCGCACGCGCGCGCTCTTCAACGACATGGCCGCGGCGTGCTACGAAAGCTACACCGACTTCGGCGAATGGCCCATGTCCGCCGCCTTCACCACGGATTGGGCGCGCAGCCAGAATCCCGGCAAACGCGTGTGGCTCACAACCGATTGGGGCACGTCGTCCGAAGGCCAGGTCAAGAGCCTCTTCCACGCCTTCGGCCGCGGCCTCGCGGGTGGCGGCGCGCCGCTCCAGGAAGAAGCGGGCCTCAAGGAAATCGCCCGCCGCGGCACAGGCATGGCGTTCCTGGGGATGTACGGCGCCATCGCTGCGCGCGCCAGCCCCGACCACTGTGTCGCCATCCTTACCACCGCCGCCCATCAGGTCCTCCGGGGCGGCCACCGCGAATACGACTACCACGCGCTCTACTACCACCTGACGCGCCTGGGTTACCCACCCGTGCTTGTTGCCGACGAGGACGTTGCGCAATCCGGCATCCCCGCCGGCACGCAAGTCCTCTTCCTGTGCCGCGAGGAAGATCCTCTCGAACCGAAAGTCCTCGAAGCGCTGCAGACCTTCCAGAAAAACGGCGGCCACCTCTTGGCGACCAGCGACTGTCTCGTCCAAGTCGAAGGCGCGGCCACGATCCCCATCAAGATCAAGAGCATGTGGGACATGTCGGGCTTCACCGGCAAGATTCACGGCGAGATGTGGGAGGAATTCGAGAAGAACATCCGCCAGCCGCTCTCCGCCGCACTGGCCAAGACAGGCATAGCGCCTCTCGCTGTCGCCGATTGGGAACGCGGCCTCGCCGTCGCGCTCACCGCCGGCCCCGTGCGCTACGTCGTCGTCATCGCTGACAAGAAGGGCGCGGCCTCCGGTGTCTTCGAACCCATCGCCGCGCTTCCCGTCTCCCTCGGTGGCACAGGCTGGACCGTTCGCGACCTCGTGAAGCAGACAACACTCAAGACTGAGGAGAAAGACGGCCGCACAACCGTTGCGGTGGACCTTGTCACCGAGCCCACCACCATCCTGGCGCTCTACAAGGCTCCGCCGGAGACGCTGACCGTGAGCATGGCCCGTGGCACGAAACTCGGCGGCGATCTGCTCTTCTCCTGCGCCGCCAAGGACAAATCGGGCACGTCTCTCCGCCCCATCCCCGTGCGCCTCACTATCACCGACCCCGCGGGCAGGGAGCGCGAGACCATCTACCGCGCGGGCGGCGACCAGGCGCGTTTCCCCATCGCCGCGCACGACACGCCCGGCACGTGGAAAGTGACGGCCCAGGAACTGCTCACCGGGCTGGCGGCCACGGCGCAGTGCACCGTTGAACCGGCCGAGCCCGGACCCGCCGTCGTGCCGATCGCCGCTGTCCACGTCGTCAACGAAGCGCACCTTCGCGCCTTTGCGCAGCGTCCCGCGGAGAAATGGATCATCGTCGAGCCAGGCCAGGAGAAGCTCTTGCCCGTCGCGCAGAAACTGACCGACGCGCTCAATGCCGGTGGGATGAAAGCGCGCCTGTGGCAGGTCAAGCCTGAAGAGTACGACACCATTCCGCTGCGCTGGTATCCGCGCCCCTACGACACCGCGCGCATGAAACTCATCGAAGAAGGCAAGCTCATCGGCTATCGCGGCAATCTGAAACCGTATATTGACACGAAGCTGCGCGCCCACGTCCCCGAAAAAGGCGGCTGGTCCGACATTGATCCGCCGTACATGGTCGGCAGCGATTGCATCGTCTTCTCCGGCGGCCGTCTCGCCGAAAGCCTCCGCGCCGTAACGCCGTGGATGGACACGCCCAACGTCCCCGGCCGCGGCCAGGGCCGCCTCGTCGCCGTCTTCAGTCCATTCCTCGCGGACAAGATGGCCGTCGCTGTGATCGGCAATGACGCCGCGGGTTTGGCCAAGGCGGCGGAGCGGCTCCCTGAATACCTCGCCAAGAAGGCGCCGGACACCGTCACCCTCCACGTGGCGGACATGAAGGATGTTGCGGCGGTCGTCGAACCGAAGCCCGTCGTCCATCCCTTCCACGACTTCACGCCTGTGCGCCGCGTCGAACGGCTCCTGGCCACGCGCAGCGGCAAGGCCGCCGTCTTCCTTAAAGGCAACAACGACACGCTCGCCTTTGTGGATGAGAACGGCAAGATCGCCTCCACGGTCGCGCCTGAGTGCACCGAGAAGAACGCCGGCGCCATCCGCAAGTACGATCTCCTCGACGACGCCGGCAACGTGTGGCACTACATCCGCAAAGCCAACTCCTTCAACGAAGCCTGGCACTTCGCCACGTCGCACACAGTGATCGCGCAATGCATCGCGCCGGACGGCAAGATCGGCAAAGAAGCCGTGCTCTACGACGGCGACACCAGCGAGATCGCGCCGGAATGGTGGTTTGAAGGTTCGTTCCCCGTCGCGCCCAATGGCACAACGGCGTTCCTCGGCCGCAAAGCCGGTCTCCTGCTGGGCAGACTCGGTGAGGCCGCCTGGACGCCCTGCGACGACCTGCCCTTCGTCCGCGACAACTTCGAGGTCCGCACGCCGCGTTTCCCCGTGGCCGTCACCTTCTCCCCCGACAGCACACGCGTCTTCTTCACGATGGACACCCGTCCGCAGCCCTTTGGCGGCATGAACGGCCGCGCGATCCGTCCCATGGGCAACGAATCGGTCCTCGTTGACGTGGCCACGGGCAAACGCCTGTGGAGCCTGCGTGGCAAGGACTCTCTCGCCTCCACGTACGCCGCGCATCCCGGCTTCGTCGCTCTCTCGCGCGATGGCGCGTTTACCGCGCTGACCGACTGGAACGGCATCGCCTACCTCGTGGACAAGGCCGGCAAGGTTCTCGCGCAGGCCGAATCCGTGCCACCCGCCGATTCGCGCGGACGCAACGGTCCGACCGCCGGCGTCGGCACATGGATTTCCGACGATGGCTCGCTCGCGGCCTATGGCTTCAGCAACCTCCTTCTCCTCGCCTCCGAGCCGCGCGCGTCAGCAAGCGGTTCGGCGAAGATCATCCGCGTTCCCGTCGCGGCGATGGTGTCCGGTTGCGTCGCCGAAGACGGAACGCTGGCCGTCGCCGCTCTCGAATCGGGTGACGTGACGGCCTTCGCCCCCGATGGCGCCGCGAAATGGACGTTCGCCGCCAAGAACGTCGGGCCGTTCGTCGCGTCGGTCGGCGCCAACCAAACGCTCGTGGCCACCAGCGCCGGCGAACTGGTCTTTTTGGACAAGGACGGCAAGGAGATACGCCGCACCAACGTCGCTGCCGCTGCCGACAAGGAGAAGCACGTCCCGGCAGTCCCTCCGGACCTGAAGCGGCTGCCCCCGCCGCCGGACTACCGCGACTGCGGTACTCTCGCCCTGGCCCAGAAACACCTCGGTGCCAAACAGATCGCCGCCTGGCAACCCCAAGGCGAAGGCCAGGCCGCCTTCGGGCAGACGCTCTACCCGCTCAGCGCGCCCGTCACGCTTTCCGCCGGCGACGAGAAGGAGTGTTTCCTGCGCCTCGTCTATCGCCGCCCTTCCGACAGCAAAGCGCTCACCATCTCCACCTCCGGCGGCGACGGCAAGGAAACGTTCGAGCTCGATCTCCCCACGCCCGAATATCGCGCGGTGTGCATCCCCATCCGCGGCCCGAAGGCGTCCGCCACCGTCACGCCCGCGGGCGCGCTCCAGGTCGCGGAGTTTTCTCTCTGGAGCATCCGCTGGCCGGGGCCGAACCTGGCGTTCGTCAAGCAGCCCGGCCAGTCAGGCGTGGATGTGGACCTTCTCGCTGACACCGGCAAGAAGGACGATGGCAAGGGCGACCTGGCGCTGGAGTTGGAAGACGGCAAGGTCTCCGTCGGTGCGATGAAGGACTGCAGGATCTGGTGGCCCAATCCCGATATAGACAAGGTCGCCGGCCAGTGGCTCAAGCCGCGCGTCTCCGGTCTGGCCATGGTGGATGGCAAACGCTTCGGCAACGGCAAGGTGGCGCCGTGGGCGGCGGAGCCTCCCATGTTCACCAACTTCATGGGCGCCTGGTTCACGCTCGACTTCGGCAAGCCCGTCAGGTTCTCGCTCGCGGCCACCTACGAGCGCGCCGCCAGGCAGTCGGAAGTCAGCCGCAACATCGCGTTGCTCTCGAACTTCGACGCAGAGAATAGCCGCGTCATCGCCGGCGCTGTCGGCAACGACCAGTTCTGGTGCCTGTTCGCGTTGCCGCAGCCCGTGGACCTCAAGCTGCTTGGCGTGCTCTCCTTCAACGGTGGGCAGACGGGGCTGAGCGAGGTGGAGGTGTACAAATGACCAATAAAGGAGACGTCCTCATGACCCGAACGCTCATTGCCGCACTCGGTCTGTACGCTCTGGTTCTTCTCAGTGCTCCCGCTGTGAGCGCTGGCGAGGAACTCAAGTTCGTCATGCATAGAGTCGGCACGTTCCGCAGCGAAGCCTGCTGTGTCGCCGACTTCAACAAGGATGGAAAGCTGGACATCCTCGCCGGTGAGTGCCTCTACCTCGCGCCGGACTGGAAGCCCGTCAAGATTCGCACCATCGGCGGCACTGTGGACGACAAGGGCAAAGGCTACCGCTGGGATTTCGCCAACCTCCCTCTCGACGTGGATGGCGACGGCCTCCCCGACGTGGTCAGCGTTGATTGGTTCGACAAGCGCGCCGTCTGGCTGCGGAACACCGGCGCGGCGGGTGGCGAATGGCCGCTCACGGTCATTGAGGTGAACGGCAACTTCGAGGTGGCCGGCCTGCATGACGTTGACGGCGACGGCAAGGCGGAAGAGGTCGTCCCCGCCGTCGTCCACACCGCCTGGTATGAAGTCGTCAAAGGGCCGGACGGCAAGCGCACCTTCGCCACGCACGTGGTCTCGAAGAAGGCCATGAACTGGGGCGTGGGCGTCGGCGACGTCAACGGCGACGGCCGCCCGGACATAATCCGGCCGGACGCGTGGTTTGAGGCCCCCGCCGACCCGAGGAACGGCGCGTGGATCGAGCATCCCATTGCCCTGGGCCACAAGCAGGAAGGCAAGGCCGACCACACCGCGCAGATTCTCGTCTACGACGTCAACGGCGACGGCCTGAACGACATCATCTGCAGCTCGGCTCACGGCTACGGCATTTTCTGGTATGAACAGGTCCGCGAGGGCGGCCAGATCCGCTTCAAGCAGCATCTTATTGACGACACGTGGTCGCAGGCCCACAGCCTGGCGCTCGGCGACCTGGACGGCGATGGCGTGCTGGAGCTCGTTGCCGGCAAACGCTTCATGGCCCACAACGGCAGCGACCCCGATGAAAACGGTCCGCTGGGCCTCTACTACTACAAGCTCACGCGCAAGCCGGAGCTCAAGTGGACCAAGCACGTCATCTCGTACAACGAAGGGATCGGCTCGGGCATGAACATCAATCTGGTTGATCTGGACGCCGATGGCGATCTCGACATCGTCGTCACCGGAAAGTGGGGCGGCCCGGTCTGGTTCGAGAACAAGCTGAAGTAGCCCTTACCGTTTCGCCGCGGTCTTCGCCGCGGCGGGCGTGAGTGCCACGCGCGTCTCACCGGGATAGTGTTCTTTCGGAACCGCGACGACCATACACCCCCCGCCGGCGTACATACATGGCACCCACCTCGATTATACCTCGCAGACTCTCTGCCAAGCAAATGACGCGCCTCCGGGTTCACAACCAGCGCTGCTCGCTCCGCCGCTCAGCGGCATTAGAGCACTGCCTGCTGCGATGGCTGGGACGGCCTGCGGCATCAGGCGTGAAGGGCACTGACGACAGCGTCCGGGTTCCTGCTCATCACCTGTATGAGAACAAGGGCCGGCCCTTCAGGACGGCGCCGCCCCTGTTCCCAACTCTGGAGAGTGGCCTTGGGGATCAGCATCGCTCTCGCCATCTCGCTCTGTGACATATTCAACTGCCGGCGCACCTTCACAATCTGGGCTGGCTTGAAGTTGCGCCGCATCCGCCGCACCCGTTCGCATGCATAGGAATGAACGTGCTTGGCCTTTGTCTCGCCACGGGATATCCGCCCCGCCTCCCTGATGCTCGCAATCAGGTCTCCGAAGAGCTTCTTCTCCATGTCGCTTTCTCCTCCTGCACGACCGCGCTCAGAACTCGCAACTCATCAGCGGAGAGGTCATCCTTCTTGTTCTTCGGGTACGCCACGAGCAGGTACATCACCTGCCCCTGGTTCCAGTAGTAGATCACCCGTATTCCGCCCCGTTTGCCTCTTCCGGGGGCGCTCCATCGCAGCTTCCGGAGCCCCCCGCTTCCCCTGATAAGATCGCCGGCGTCGGGAGCAATGATCAACTCGTCCAGCAGGTTCTGCTTCTCGTCGTCCCCGATCAGTTTCTCGATCTGCTTCGTGAGGATTGTCGTCTCGACGATCTTCATGGACAGGTCCGGGACATCGTCTTGATCCACAGCCACCAACACCCTCCGGTCGCACGCCGTCCCTTCTGGTGGGTATACGACAGTGTACGACAGATGTCAACCGCTCCTCCTGGAGCCGCGGGTGGCCGGGCAGCGCGATCAACGTTCGTCTGTCAGACCGCGCCCACGCGCCGTACCGATTGTACCATGCCCCTCTTAGCGCCCGACAGGAGCCGCATCATCCCTCCCGTACGGCTCCGTGTACTTGATGACGAGATCGTTGAGCGCAGGAAGCTGAGCCTCAGCGCCAGCCTTCTTCGCGGCATCGCCAAGCAGCGCTTTCGCGATTGCCCGATTTCTCCCGACGACCACGCACAGAACCACGATGCATCTATCCCTATCGTTTTCCGCAGTAGACTTGAAACAGAAGTTCAGCACCTGAACCAGCGAGGGAAACCCGATCTTGATGAGGGCGTCAACGGCGGGGCAATCGGGAATGATACTTTCCCGGTGAATGTCAGCCCCTTCATAGCGCAGACTGATATTGCTCAACAACACGGGTATCGCTTCATTAACCCTAAATTCGCCGAGAAAGTAAGCAGCCGCAAACTTCTGCAGGCTGGACGATTTCTCGGAGCTGAGCACGCTTATGAGCTCCTTCCCTAGCGACGCGCGGGCGACGAAATGCTTGTTTGCGACGGACTCAAGGCGATCGGCCTTCTCTCCGTTCACCGCCAGCAGGATTTCTGCCGTGGACGGCAAGTCTTTGTCCTCCGCTCGACAGGGAAAGACCGTAGATGAGCAGCCAACGAACAACGCAAAGAAGATATTCAGGTTCGCCAATGTGACGTATTGCATAAGCTTGCTCCCATTCATTTCTTTGTCCCCGCGGGCGCCCCGCCCCGCCCGCGGCATTGCCGCACGCCGCGCACCCGTCGTTACTGCCCCGCCCGCACGACCTTGCACGCCACGTCCCGCGTGAACGGCGGCGCTGTCAGCGTGGCGCTGCCCGCTGCGGCCTGCACCGTCTCCTCTTTAACAACCTTGCCCTGCTGCGTGTCCCACCACTGGACCTTGTACGCGCCGGGCTCCAGGCCCTCCACCGTCACCGTAGCGTCGCGGACCTCGGCAGGCGCGACCTTGTCCACCACGACCTTCCACCACGTGAAGCGCGCGTCGTTAACCCACAGATACACGCAGTTGTTGCCATTGGGGGTCGCTTTGCCAAGCTGCCCTGCGAGCGCCACAACGCGAAGCTGCTCCGCGGATGACTTCGCCGCCGCGGGCTTCAGGTGTGCCGCGGCGAACGGCATGTCGGCCACAAACGCCGCCACGGGTTTGTACTGCCCGTACGCATCGTTCTTGTCGAGCTGTTCCCACCACCAGAACATCGCCGTGCCCGACAGACCCGACAGCGCCGACGCCCACAGCGCGTCGTGGAAATACAGATGGCCCTTGTCCTCGTTCATGTAGGGACTCAAGCCCCATTTGTCGTCGGCCAGACCGAATTCGGCGAGCAGCGCGGGTTTCTCCTTCGCCGAATCCCGCACCAGCTTGGCACGGTCCAGAGCGGCGGCGGCGGCATCCTTCGACAGCTCGCCCCACGCCGGGCGCAGGTACCAGTGCAGGTCCGCGCCGTCGAGCTTCGGGTGCGTCCAGCTCTTCGGGTTCGGTCCCCAGTCACTCGTCGCCCGCATGTGATGGTAGATGTCAACCTGCTCGAAGTACTCGCCCCACTCGCGGTACGCGCGGTTCGTCGGCTTGCCGGGGTCCATCTCGTTGAAGTACTCCCACATGGCCACGCTCGGCGACCAGCCCCAGCGCGCCACCGAGTACCGCAGCAGCCGCTTCACGTCTTCAACCGCCTGCGTGTACTCAGCCGCCGTCTCGTTGGACAGCGTCTTCATGTACAGGTCGCGCGTGACGATGGTAAGCTCCAGGTAGATGCCGTTCTTCTCCGCCGCCTGCACAAGACAATCCAGCATGAAACAGTCCGGCTGGTTGAAGTAGCCGCGGGTCGCACGGTCGGTGTCCGCCTCCCACAGCAGTTCCGGCCCTCCCGCGGCCTCCTTTAACGACAGCTTCCGCACCTGCGCGAGTCCGCCCTTGGCGCGCAAATCAAGCCGCCCCAGCGACCACTGGTCTGCCGTCGTGGCGAAGGTGCGCTTGTACTCGCTCCACTGGTCTTTGCTCTTCGCCGGATCGCCGAGCGCCTTGCCGCTCAGTTCGATGGCGAACGCCGCATCGCCTTCCGTCTTCACCAGCGCGGACAGCTCATACTGCGTGTTCGGCTTGAGCGTCACCTGATGCGCCGGCTGAACGTTGATGGCCTCGGCCTTCGGCCCGCCCACCTGCACCGCGCGCGAAGCCGGCTGGCCTTCGCCTGCGGGCACGTCCACGAACGTCGGCTTCGGGCCCCACGAGCGCCCCCAGGCGCTCTTGCGGGCCTCGATCGCCATGGCCCAGTCTTCGCAGCAAGCCCAGACGCGCAGGAAGTTCGCGCCGTTGGCCCCCAGCTTCTGGAACGCTTCCTCGGCCTTCTGCAGTTTCATGTACTGAGCATCGCCGATGAAGGCCAGGTTCTGCCCCACAACGAAGAACGGCGTGCCGTCCGTGAACTCGAAGAAGCGCGGGTCCACGGTCGAGACGCGCAGGTAGCCCTTGCGGGGCGATGCCACGGCCTCGAACGACACCGCGTTGGACTCGGCGACGCCCCGCTTGTCCTTGCGCACCGCCTTGCACGAATACGCGCCGACCTCGGCCGGCGCAAAGCGCGCCCGGAAGCCCGGCATTCCCGATGGGTACATCCAGTCTTTGTTGCCGGGCACTTCGCGCCGCTCGTACGGCTGGACGTAGAACGCCGGCAATGTCAGCGTCTTGCCCGACGGCGTCTTGAACTCGACGCTCAAGTCAATGTCGGCGGCGTCAAAGGGGTTCGCGCCGACGCTGTCCGTCTTGATGGCGAACTCAATCTTCTCGTAGCGGCCGACTTTCGGCGGCCCGTCGAGGCTCAGCTCGAATGCCGCATCCCCCGCCCAGCTCTGCGTGGCGAGAGCGCCGAGAAACAGCATGCCCAGAACACAGGTACTGCCGAGCCGCTTCGTGGATTTCGTGGCGGCTTGGACGCGCATGGCGGTGGTTGTCATGGCTGAGCGCTCCGCGAGTGTGGTGACCAATCTAATGATACGCCGCGCGCCTCCCCGTTGCAACGGGTAGCCGCCCTTGACTGTCAGCGCCCTCGGCCCCCGGACAAACCAGCCGCTCTCCGTTTGACGCCCCGCCCCGCGTCAACGATAACAGTCATGGATCGTTGCCAGGTTTCGCCGGAGGCACTCCATGACCCTCGCGCCAGGTTCCACCCGTCGCTTGGCCGCCGTACTGGCCGTGCTCGCCTTGTCGCTCGCCGCACGGGGACAGGCCGAGGAACAGAAGCCCGCCGGCGAGCCGAAGGCGGCCGACGAGAAACCCATCACGACTGCCAAGGGCGAGCTCGGCGACCTGCTGCGCAAATGGTACACGGAGGGCACAGCCGCCGGCAACAAGGGCGACTTCTACGACAACCGCGACCGCACGCATTCCGAGCTCAACCGCGGCCCCTACCCGCAACTCCAGAAGTGGCAGTATTCGAAGGAAGAGCTCGACAGACGCCTCGATTGGGCTTTCTTCGGCGGCGTCAGGCCCGCTGTGGTCTTCGGCAATTCGTCCACCTCGGCCGGCGCCTATGAAGGCGGCAGCAACCCGCGCCAGGCGTACATACACCCGCAGGGGGTGGAGGTGCTGTACCGCCAGTACCGGGGCAACAACGTGTACATGTACCCTGAGCACCGCGACCACGATCCCGGGCACAACGGCCTGCCCGACGGCTTCGGCGACCTCTACCCCACCAATACACCCTACGTCATCATCTCGCAGGGCTCGTCGGGGTCCGATCAGCCCTTCATGCGCGCCGTCCCGTTCACACTCGCCGCGTTCCGGCCCGACGTGAAGAAGAAGCTCGCCGAGACCGGCCTGCTCATGCCCACCATCCAGATGCTCTTCCGCATCACCAACAAGCATCTGACCGACCCCGCCAAGCAGTACCTCACGGGCAAGGCGCACCCCAGCGTCTTCGAGGGCTCATGGGTGAACGACCTCAAGATGGTTCAGATGACGCACGATATCACGCTTGAGGATCTCCCCCCGATCGCGTTGCTGAAGGTCGCGGAGGAGGACACGCCGCTCGACGGCCGCGATTTCTTCGAGCCCGGCGCCTCCGAGAGGCACGCGGACACGCCCGCGGTCGTCGCCCGCATCTTCCGCGCGAAACACTACGTCCACCGCATGGTCGTCAGTGCCGAGGCGAGCATGGACGTGAACAAACGCCCCCTGGCCTGGCACTGGGTCGTCCTCCGCGGCGACGCGTCCCGCATCAAGATCGTCCCGAAGAACGCCGCCGGCTCCGTGGCCGAACTCCTGGTGCCCTATCACGAGCGCCGCCCCGTCGCGGAGGGTTCGCCCCTGGAGTCCAACCGTGTGGACATTGGCGTCTTCGTCCACAACGGCAAGTACTACTCGCCGCCTTCGTTCGTCACGTTTTTTTTCCTGGACCACGAGGCGCGGGCGTACGACGAACAGGGGCGCGTCCTCGAAATCGGCTACAAGACCGGCGAAACGTACCTGTCCGTGAACGATTGGAACGCCTTCTTCGCGCTCCTGAAGGCAGACGCCGCGTCCGGGCCGGCGCGCTGCCTACAAGGCCGCGGCCGACGCCATCGCTCCGGCACAGGAGAAACAGAAGGCGGCCGAGGCCGTAAAGAACAAAGCCGCGGCCGAGGAGAAGAAGAAGGCGGAGCAGGAAGCCAAGGCCGCTCAGACCGCTCTCGACGCCGCGCAGAAAGCGGCGAAAAACATCCTCACCCAGAAGCAAGAGGGCCTCGCGGTGCCGGTCCAGGCCTTGGCCGACCGTGTGCTTACCGGCTGGGTCAAGGACTCGAGTTTCTACTGCGGAAACCAGGCGGAGATTGAGGCCTTCCTGGTGGCGCCGGAAGGCCAGGCTCGGAAAGGCGCCCTTGCCGGCGCGCGCGGCAGCCTGGCCGCTCTCGGCATTCTGCAGGGCGAGGACGGCAAGCCCGCCGAGTTGCGCCTCATCCGGCCGGCCGTGCCGGCTTCCGGTTCTGGCGGCGCGCCGGCTGTGGAGCGCGCCACCCGCTTCGAG
>JAPLOD010000717.1:0-2765 GCA_026692735.1 Planctomycetota bacterium
AGCTCGCGCGTGGGGGCCAGGATCAGCGCCTGGCAGTTGCCCCGGCGCGGCTTGAACATCTCGAACATAGGCACCAGGAACGCGGCGGTCTTGCCCGTTCCGGTCTTGGCTTGGCCCATCACGTCGCGGCCGGCCAGAACCAACGGGATGAACTGTGCCTGGATGGGGGTAGGCTTCACGAAGCCGGCCGCGGTCAGGCTCTGCAGCACAGCCGGGGACAGGTTCAACTCCGCGAATGTGGCCGGGGCGGCGACGGCAACATCGGGCGCCTGTGGAGCAAGCTGGTCTACGGGAGCGGGCATGGCACGCTTTCAGAAAATGGGGACGACAGGCACACACGGGCGACAGGCCGCGTGTGGCGTGAACGTGTGGAACGAGGTGCCTGGGACATCATCCTTCCGTGCTCTTGTCCTGGAGAAGCTTCATAAGCAGCCGCAGCATATCGGTCTCGGTGATCATGCCGACGACCTTCTTGCTCTCCGGCTCGACCACCGGCAACGCCCCGAACTTGTTCTCGCTCATGATCTTCGCGGCTTCAACGAGCGTCATCTCGGGCGCGGCGGTGACAACCTTGGTGGCCATGACCGTTCTGACTTTCTTCAGTGCCGGCAGGTAATAGCCTTTCGGCGCGCCGCCGGGACCTTGCTCCATCTCCTGCATGGACAGACGGAGGTCGCGGTCACTGATCAGCCCGATCATGCTCCCGTTCTCGACCACCGGCAAGTGCCGGACGCGCTGCGAGCGCATGATGAGCAAAGCACGGTCCAGCCCCGCTTCAGCCGAGATCGTGTAGACGGGCGTGCGCATGTGGTCCTTGACGAGCAGTTCTTTGCCAGCCACAGCCGTTCTCCTCCATGCTGTCGCTCCCCCCTCGAGGCAGGGGCAAACGTAAGAGGCCAAGTAAGCGGCCACAAGCATACTACAACCGTGGCTTTCTTGGCAGTTGAAAATCACAACCCCAGCTTCTTCATCTGCTCCGCGACCTTCTTCTTCACTGCCGGGTCCATGACGGTGTAGCCCGGCCACTCCCGCCCATAGCCTTCCTCCTTCCACTTGCGGGTGGCGTCAATCCCGAGTTTGCCGCTCCAGCCGGGGTGCTGGCTGGCGTGGTCGAGAATATCGGCGGGGCCGGTGGCGCGTTCGAGATCGCGGTTGAAGTCGCAGTTGGCGCCGACGTGGAAGAGCACTTCGTCCTGGTTCTGGACGTTCACGTGTTCGTCCACAACCACGATGACCTTGGTGAGCATGAGTTGGCCCAGTCCCCAGAGCGCGTGCATGACTTTGCGCGCGTGCTGCGGGTAGGACTTCCGGATAGCAACGAACGCACAGTTGTGGAACACGCCGAACTCCGGCAGGTTGTAGTCCACGATCTCCGGCAGCGTCAGCTTCAGGAACGGCAGGAAGAGCCGCTCGGTGGCCTTGCCCAGGTACGTGTCCTCCATCGGCGGCATGCCGACCACGATCGTCTGGTAGATCGGGTCTTTGCGGTGCGTGATGGCCGTGACGTGGAAGACGGGGTAGTCATCGGGAAGGGAGTAGAACCCCGTGTGGTCGCCGAAAGGCCCTTCGCGCCGCCGCTCGCCCGGCTCCAGATAGCCTTCGATGACAATCTCCGCCTGAGCCGGCACGAATATGTCCGGCTGCGACACGCACGGGACCATCTCGACGGCCTTCTTGCGAATGAAACCGGCAAGCAGCATTTCGTCCATGCCCGGCGGCATGGGCGCCGTGGCGCTGTAGACCACCGCGGGGTCCCCGCCGATGGCGACGGCGGCGGGCATGCGCCGGTTGGCCTGCTCCCATTCGCGGAAGTGCCGCGCGCCGTCGTGGTGCAGGTGCCAGTGCATGGCGGCGGTGGCGCGGTCGAAGACTTGCATCCGGTACATCCCGCAATTGGGCACGCCCTGAGGATCGCGCGTGAAGACGTTGGTCAGCGTGAGGTACCGGCCCCCGTCCTCCGGCCAGCATTGCAGCGCGGGCAGCGCGGTGAGGTCCGCGGCGTCGCCTTGGAGCACCACCTCGTGGCACGGTCCGCTGGAGACCTTCCGCGGCGGGTAGCTCGCGATCTGCAGCAGCAGCGGAACCATCTTCAGCTTGTCGAGCATGGTTCCGGGCGGCCGCTGGCGCAGCAGTTCGTCAACCGCGTGGCCGAGTTCGTTCAGGTCCTGCACGCCCAGCGCCAGGGCGGTGCGGGCAGGCGTGCCGAAGAGGTTGATGGCCACGGGCATGGCCGAGCCGTCCACGTTCTCGAAGAGCAGCGCGGGGCCTTTGCTCTTGACGGCGCGGTCAGCCCAGGCGGTGATCTCGAGAACAGGCGAAACCTTCTCTCTCACGCGCAGCAGTTGGCCGCGCGCTTCGAGGGCCTGCAGGAAATCGCGAAGATTTTCGATGGGCATGCAAGCAGGATAGAACGAGCGGAGCAGAACGTAAACCGCAAAACAAAAGGGGCGCAGACTATTGCGCCCCGGTTTCAGGCTTCCCGCCGTCTACTGCGTGCTCTACTGTTTCAGGTCGGCCAGTTGCTTCTTGGCGTCCTCGGCCCACTTGCTCGTGGGGAACTTGTCAACGATCTGCTGCAGCTTCTCCATGGCCTGCTTGGGATAGTTGTTGGCCAGGAAGTTCTTGGCGGCGTAAAGCAGGAGCGGCGCTTCCCTGTCCGCCTTGGCGTCCCCCTCGGCCTTGATCTTGGCCTTCGTGGCTTCGTTCTTATTGAGCTCTTCCAGCTTGCGGCGGGCCTTCAGCGCCGGAACCGTATTCTCGTAGCG
>JAPLOD010000717.1:2793-54291 GCA_026692735.1 Planctomycetota bacterium
TTGTTGGCGACGGCATGGTAGATCCCAATGGCCTCCATGAGCTTGCCGTCGGTCTCCAGGCCCTCAGCCTGAGCCATCTCAACGTAGCCGGCGACCTCCGGCTTGCTCTTGAGCGTGATCAGGCGCCGGAGCGCGACTTCCCGCGTCTTGGTCAGCGCGAACTCTTTGTTGACCAGCGAGAGCTCCTCGACCTCCTTGACGTACTCGCGTTTGAAGTCGCAATCCTCGGCGGCCTTCAGATGCGTCTTCGCCAGGTCTTCCATTTCCACAAGGCGGCCCCGCGAGGTCTCCACCATTTCTTCCGAGCCTGGTACTGTGGCGCCGGAAACGGAGCTGTACAGAGCGCCCGCCTCGCCGAACTTCTGGTTCTTCCAGGAGTCTTCGGCCTTGGCGAACTGCTCTTTGACCGCGCCCAGATTGTCCAGGACAATCTGTTTGTAGTTGGCGTCGTTCTGCTTCTTCTCCAGCGCCGTGTTGGTTTGCGTCATCTTATCGCGGAGTGCCTTCTTCTGCTCAGGGGTCAGGGCGCGCTGAGCGTCGCTTAACAGTTCGGCCCTGGCGCGGTCGGCCTTAAGGCGGTCGTCGAGTTCCTTCGCCTTGGCCCTCGCCGGATCCTCTTCGCCCCAGACGCGGCTCGACAGAAAACCGGCCAACAGTGCCAACACGGCCAGCCAGAGCGCCATATGCAGCGTAGCCCGGTCACAGGCGACGGCTTGAGGTCGAGACGCCGCGACCACAGCGAGAGGACGCCGGAAATTTTCCATTCGAGTCACCCCCTGGAAAGGTGTGGTTAAACTGCACCTTAACCTTGTGACGAGCGAGCTCCTTTATTTGCTGCAAGAAAACTCTAAATCATTATTCGGATGACAGTTGCATGTGTTCCACCGCTCTCTGTATCGCCCTTCTGGCAGAAAGTCAAGGGCGGCGTTCGGCGCGCCAGCAGGCTCCCGCCCAACACCAGCAGGAACACGACTCCCATCCCGAGGTCGCCAAGCCACAGCGCCACCGTGTGGGGCGATCCGGCGGATCGCGCCGCTTCGTCGGCAGCGATTCGCTGCAGGCGCACACAGGCTGTCCCGACCGTCTCCGCGGGGATGAGCGTCTCGATTCGCCCCAAGGGGTCAACGGCCACAGTTCTCCCCGTATTGGTCACGCGCAGCAGGGGCCGGCGCACTTCGATGGCGCGCCACGCCGCGGCCACCATGTGCGACCGGGGACCGAACGTGTGGTAGAACCAGCCGTCGTTGGTCAGGTTGACCAGCGTGTCGGCGCCGGCCAGCACGGCTTCACGGGCAAGGTCCGGGTGGATGTCCTCGACGCAGATATTGACCGCAATCCGGTAGCCGGTCGTGCCCGGTGCGGCCGTCTGCGGAACGGTACACACAGGCGACGGCGCAGCTCCGGGCGCGTACTGATCGCGCGTGATCGAACGGAGGCACTTGAGCACCGGGAAGCGCTCCGCCAGCGGAATGTACTCGCCGAACGGCACCAGGCGCCGCTTGAAGTAGCGCAGAAGCTCATTGCCGCCGCCATCGAACAGATACGCCGCATTGTAGCAGCGCGGCTCCGCTCCCGGCACGGCGGCATCAGCGAACACCCAGAGATTCGACCCCGCCAGCGTCGGCACTCCGCTCGCCGCTACTTCCCGCTTGAACGCGGCGCCCCACTCGTCCACGTTCAATGAGCCTGGCACCATGGTCTCAGCCCAGCAGACCAGCGCCGGCGGATCACCCGTTGCTTGCCTGGCGGCGGCGATAACCTGGCGGTGCAGTTCCAGGTGTCCGCGCAACTGGGCGCCCAGTTCCTCATCGCTGCGGCCCAGCTTCTGCGCGATGTCCCCCTGGATAACGCCGATGAGCGGACCGGCTTGCAGCCGCGGTCTGAGCGCCGAGATGCGGGCTGCGCCATACACGAAGGCCGACAGCAGCAAGGCTGCGGTCAGGACGCTCACCGGCCAGGGGCGCTTGCGGTCCGCGTGCGGCACCGCCTGCCAGCGTTGCGGCAGCCACGCCGGCAGAGCGAACGCCAGCCAGGCATTCACGGCAGCGATGAGGAAGCTCAGCCCGTACACGCCGAGGAGGTCCGCGCCTTGCCGGAGGTGCTCGGCGTGCAGCAGCGTGTGCCCCAGCAGCAACCACGGGAAGCCTAGAATGGGAACCGTGGCGCGCAGCAGCTCGACCAGCGCCCAGACAGCCGCTGTGCCGAACACCGCAGGGACAACCCCGCAGCGCGCCAGGCGCCGGACAGCCAGCAGCGCCCCAACGTAGAACAGGGAAGTGTAGATCGCCAATGCCACCGTGCCCGGCGCGGTCAGGTGCCACAGGAACGTGAACGAGGGAACGGTCCAGGCGAGCGCGAAGACAAAAGCGCACAGCACGGCGCAGCGCGTTTTCTCGAGGCGCGCCGTCAGCCAAAACATCGGCGCAAGTGCAACCCAGGCCGGCAGCGAACCATCGTAGCTGCGAAAGGGCAGCATGAGGGCGAGGCCGCACATGGCAGAGAGAAGCAAGGGCGCCAGCTTACAGGCCATCGTGCGGATTCCAGCGTTTCGGACTTTGGACCACCTTTTGCTGCCTCTGCATCGAGCTTACCGGGCGCATGTGCAATTTGCCATGACAGGTACTCGTTCGGCCAACGCATCGCGAGGTTAACTTTCGTGGTCGCCGAAAGATGCGATGAAAAACGGAAAATGCGGAATTTTGTGGGAACATTTCTTGCACACGTGCGTCTACATACCGGGAAGAGGAGAGATGAGCGGCGCAAGACGGTCGCGATTGAGGGGTGGGGCCATGAGTATCATCACTTACTGCGATACCTGCGGTGTTCTGGTGCGCTACGCGGAACTGGACGGGCGGATCCAGTGCCCGGATTGCAGGGCCGGCCGTCAGCCTGGGCGTCGTGCGAGCCGCGATAGCGGCCGGATTCCCTATAGCCAGAGGCCGTCATCCGGCACCGTCCTCGCGGCCATCCGAGCTACCGTCGCGCAGACTCCGCAACCCGTTGCGGCGCCCTGCTCGATGTAACGGTCTTCGACGAACCGAGCGCCCGGGAGGTTGCGACGGGGGCTCAAGCGCAGGAAGCACGCCGACCGATAGCCCAGAACCTGTAACGTCGCCTCCTTATCTCCTTAAAACACTTGACCACTGCCCTGCGGCAGTAGAATCACGTCTGCGGCGGATATGGCCGGGAGGAGTACCCCATGGCGATTGTCGTTTCCTGCCAATGCGGTCGGAAGTTCCAGACCAAGGACGAGTATGCCGGGCGGCAAGCACGGTGTCCGGCGTGCGGCAAGGTCCTCATGATCCCCGAGTCCGACGTCGAGGTGATGACCGGTGACGAACCCGCGGAGTCCGGGGAGGACGAGGGTGGCGCGTACGAACAGGAGGCCGCTCCAGCACCGAGGCGCCGCCAGCGCGAGCAACCGAAGCTGCTCAGCAAGGGCAACCTGATCGCGGCCGGCTCGCTGCTCCTCATGGTAGCGATAGCCAGCAGCGTGTATCTTGTCACGCGGCACGAAGAACCGACCGCGCCGCCTCCTGGTCTGCCGTCCGGCCCGATCTCTGATCCCACGCCGCAGAAGCAGAACACGCCCCCGCCGGAAGCCCGACCACTTTCGCTGCCGCCGCCTCCCACCGGCGACATGGATGACGTCGAACGGTACATCCAGTGGGCCATTCAGACCAAGGACTCCGCGCTCAAAGCCAACGCTCTGGCCTTCAAACCCGACGATCCGCGCCTGCAGTTCGACTCCATCTGGCGCAAGCCGAGCCCGGCGCAGCAGGCGGCCTTCAAGGCGAAGACCGCCATGCTCGCCGGCGTCGTGGACCTGGAGCTCGGCCCCAAGCCCGCTCCCGCAACCGACGCGATCGAGGCGCGCATGCTCATGGACCCGGACCTCGTGGGCAGTGCTATCTGCGTCAACACCATCGGCGGAAGGTCCATACTCTACGTCTTCGTGGACCCGTGCAATGCCACGATAGCCGACGTGGTCAAGAAGTACGGCGCGGCAGCGGCGCCCCCCATGCCCTCCGGGGATAGCAAGATCCACTTCTACGGTCGCGTGGCGGTCGTTGAGGGCGAGGGCGGCAAGGTCCTCTTCATCGCGCGAAGGCATCCGAAGGACTAGCCGGGAGTGTGCTGCGGGCTGCCGCAGGCTGCCCGTCCAGTGTAGGGGGGAGAGTGTACTATGGCCGATCCGGCTCCGACGACGCCCCAGCAGCCCATTGCGCCGCAGGAACTCAAGCGCGCCCTCAAGGCCTTCAAGAAGCGCCTCGAAGTCCTGCGCCTTGACAAGGAGTCCCGCCAGATCGCCGGCCCGCTGAGCAAGGGCACGCAGTCCGGCATCGTGGCCATCACGCCGCCCCGCCAGTTCCCCCAGGAAGTCTGGGACGAACTGGCCAAGCTCGGCCGCCTTAGATACGCCGGCGACGGCCTCTACGAACTCCCCACCTAGCCAGCCTCTTCGCAGCTCTTCCCGTGTCCAGAACTGCACGGTGCGCAGCGCGCCTACCATCCAGCCGCTTTCTCGTGTCCAAGACTGCACCTTGTGTGAAGACTTCGCCGCCGCGACCCTCTGCCGCTTGGCCCCCTACCCCCCAACCCCGCACGGTCGGGCCTGCGTCTTTGTCCAGAACTGCACTAGGTGCATATCATATATCGTTTCTTGGCGTGGCCAGCCAGGACGGCATGGGTGCCGCAGGCACAAGAAGCCGCTCCCATGGGCCTTGCGCGGGGTGTCACTCGGCGCTATCTTCCTGCACATGCTCCTGTGGTGTAAGCAGAAGCGAGGGGCGGGCACCAATTTCACAGACCTCGGTCAAGTCGGAAACTACTGCCGGTCCCTAGTGCTCGATACGTCGGGGGAATACGGCGGGTGAAAGGACTTTGACTTGTGAGTAAGGCCCCCTCCGCAAAACATCTGCGAGGCGCCATTCTCCGGTCTCTGCGGAAGCAGGGATACTCGGTGAAGCGCGGCCTTATTCGCATGCCTAGGAACCCGTCGAAGGACGACTATCGTGCTCTGAATGCGATGGCCGTCAGGAAGAAGCACGAGAAGTGTGGACCGGGCGTGCAACCTTATGAGGACGACCTCCTCACGAAGTACATCGCCAACGGGTGGGATGTGGAGCCACGGGGGATCACCCCAAAACTCGTTCTCGTCCAACGGGAATCCGAACATGAACGGCTGTTCCGTTACGCATGTCTCCATTGGAGCATCCCCGTCTCCGCCGGATACGGGAGAAGGCTGCGGTTCCTCGTGCTCGACGAGAGCAACGGCAAACTGATTGGCCTCTTTGGGCTGGGCGACCCGGTCTATGCCATGCAGGCGCGTGACCAGTGGATCGGCTGGAATAAAGAGGCCAAGGCCAACCGCCTTTACCACGTCATGGACGCCTATGTCCTCGGTGCAGTTCCCCCCTATTCGTTCCTGCTGGGTGGAAAACTTGTGGCGATGATGGTCTGCAGCAACGAGGTCAGGAACGCCTTCCACCGGAAATACGACGGGCACGAGTCGCTCATCAGGAAGGAGACACGGCCGCCGCATCTGGTGTTGGTAACGACGACCTCTGCGCTCGGACGCTCCTCCATCTACAATCGAATCCGCGTGAACGGCCAGCAGTACTGGACCAGCGTTGGTTTCACGCAGGGGTCGGGTGATTTCCAGTTTTCCAACGGCGTGTACGACCAGATTCGAGCGTACGTGGAGAGACACTGCGAGCCGACGGCAATACATGAGTATCGGCGAGTCCGAAGTTGATGATGTTCCGCCGACTTGAAGGGAGTCGGATTCCATGGACCTCTTGGCGTACTGGCGAATTGACAATTATCGACGGGACCTCGACGAAGGCGCAGGATTCCATTTCAACAGCAAACAACCCAGGCTGCATAGTGCCATTAACACTGGTCAAACGCTCTGGCTTTTTACGCGCATTGTCGGTGGCTCTGGTCTGTCTGAGTATCGCATTCTCGCCAAGCTCATCGTCTGCGCGAAAACCATTAATCCCCCGTCCTATAAATACGGACCGTTCCGCGTCTGGGCGGACCTGAGCCTTTCGGAATACTACCGGGCCACGGTGGACCCGAAACACGACGCTTATGAATTGCTCCGGCTGATTCCACTGGCCTCCGGCAGTTTCAGGGAATGTGATCGCACCAGCTTAGCTCGTGCCGCACAGTCCATCCGTGCGCTACACCCAAAAGCCTCGATCCTGTTGCAGGCTTTTTGCCAGCAGATTCCCATCGAGACTCGTGCTCACGCGGTGCTGGACGAGCGCCAACTCGAAACGGCGTACCAATCGACGCAAGCAGAGTTGAAGTTGCTTCTCAAGGATGAGGCTCTGGCCTACTCGCCTGAGCGTCGTGCGGGACTACTCAGTTCCTACCCTCGCAACCGACAGCTCGTCGCGGATGTCAATCAACTCTATTGTGGCCGCTGCCAGCTCTGCGGTTTCGATAGCCCTACAATCTACGGCGTCGAGGCGGCCCAAGCTCACCACATCATATACCGGTCGCGCGGCGGCCCAGACTCCTTGGAAAATCTTGTACTGGCGTGTCCCAACCACCACACGGTCATCCACCAGACTGAGGCGAAGTTCGACTACGCCAGGCTCCATTTCATCTTCCCCAACGGCCGTGTGGAGCCCCTTTGCATCAACGAGCACCTGACGCCGGCATCCGCGACTTAGCAGCTACATATTGGTCGTTTGAGCCCTTCCAAGCCTATGTCAGGCGTCCGTGGGTGGCACCGATAGCTCTGCTATCGGTGTCGCGCGCAGCGCGATTTCAACGCGGGCTGGCACCGCGCCTGAACGCCACGCTCAGGCCGCCGTTGCTTTTCTGCGCCCGTGCGGATAGCATGTATCGGACAACGGGCGTACAGGAGGGAACCCATGATTGACCCGAACACCATCACCAAAGGCCGCTACACGGCAACCTACAAAGGGTCCAGCAAGGATCTCGCGTTATACAAGAACGGCGTGTGGATCGTCGAAGTCTACAAGGAGGCCGGCTGCCTGAAGGTGCATACTATGTTCCCGGAGAACCCATCGCCCATTATTGCGGACGTACCTCTTGCTGACTTCATCGGCTCGCAGGACTGGACGTTCCTCGACCGCCTCGCCGACAAGCCTTCTCGTCCCGTTCGTCAATGACCCTCGCACGAGCGGCGTGTGCCGCTCCTCAACTTGAAACTTGAAACGTCGTAACCGTTCAGTCGTTTCGTCCTACGCGCCCCCCGCACTCCGGCATCCGGTATCCGGTATCCGGTATCCGGTATCCGGCATCCCGTATCCGGTATCCTGTGTCTTGCATTTCCGCGCGGCGTGTCCGCAACAGCCGCCCCGCCGTCATTTCGCCACGCCCGCCCGGCTCTTCTCAGCGCGGTACATGACGGTCCGAGTGCTGCTGCGGGTCTCGTTGTTGAAGATGAGTGTCACCGGAATATCCACGGGCGTTGCGGGAAGCGTCGCGTCTCGTAGCCCGTGGTCTGCGAGCTTCGCCGCGAAGCTGCCGCGCAGGAGCTTGACGTCGAACGTGCCCAGTTGCACCTGCCCTTGCTTGCCCGGCCGCAGGACGAATGTGCCGGTGTTGCTCTTGGGCGTGGATCGTCCCTTGGCGTTGAGTGTGAAGGCGTGCACGACGCCGCCCACGTCAACGATCGCCGTCTGTCCGCCGGCGGCGAAGTCAACCGGCAGCGGCACTGTGCCGCTCACGGCAATGCTGTCCGCGTTGCCCTTTGTGAAATTCAGCTTCACGGTCATAATCCCGACGGACAGCGCACCGGAAGGTGTCGCTTGCGGCTGGTTGAACGGCCGGCTGGCGGGGTCTTGAGGATCCGATCCGAGCGCCGCTTCGATCTGGTCCGGGAACCCGTCGCTATCCGAGTCGGCGAGCTGCGGGCTCCCTCCTCCCGCACTGGCGCCGATCAGTCCGGCTTCCTGCGCGAGCGTCGCCACGGCGGCCTTCACGACCTTGGTCGCAAAGCCGTAGTCGTAGTGTTTCCCGGCCGCCATGTCGCTGGCGTCTTGTGCGGTGTGGTTATACGAATTGGCCAGCCCCGCCTCGACCGCCGGATCTTCCGACGCCGTAAAGCCGGGGTAGCTCTTGGCCGTGAACCACTGCGGGTTGCTGGGGTCATTGGGGTAGGGGCTGTCGGCGTCCACCGCCAAATCGGGAACGAACTTCTTCGTGGCCGCGATGAACGTGGTGGCCCAGTCGCGGCTGGGGCGGTAGTCTCCCGCCACGGACACGCCCATGACGAACGGCTCGCGCGGCATGTCGTCGTGGTAGGGATGCACGATCATGTCGAGGTTGATGAAGCCGAGCACGTTCTGCTGCCCGAGCCTGACCACGTTCCGCACGTAGTCGGTGCTGCCCAGGAAGGCGCGCTGCTCGGCATTGAAGCACACGAAGCGGATGGTGCTCTCGAAGCTGTACTGGCTCAGTACCCGGGCGGCCTCCAGCACGCCGGCCGTGCCCGAGGCGTCGTCGTCGCCCCCGGGGATGCGCTGGTTGCCCGTGTCGTAATGCGCGCAGAGCACGTAGATCCTGTCGGGCGTGGTGGTGCCGGGCAGTTCCGCCGCCACGTTCAGGTACTGTCCCTGCACGGTGACGGCCAGTCCCATGGCCGTGAGCTTCTCTTCGAGGTACTTGCGGGCCTCCTGGTTGCCGGGCTCGCCCGAGGTCCCTGTCCAGGCGCGTCCGCGCTTCCCCTGGTCGTAGGCCGGACCGCCGTACGCCCCCACGCCCATGGATTCGATGGCGTGCTGATACGTCGTGTACTGCGCCTCCGACACCGTATCCGTCACGGCCTGGATATCCGCGTCCGACGCCGCCGCGCTCGCCGCGGCAACTGCCAGAACCGGCACGAACAGCCGGTGCCATCGTCGTTCCCTTGGCCTGTCGGTCATCGTGAGCGCCCTTCCCCTTCCCCGTAGTATCGGCCATCCGGATTGTGCGGCTGGCAGACCGCTCTCCAGCCTGTCACGGCAACCCCGCTCACGGAAACACCCGCATCTCATACAGTGAATACCCGAACTCCGTCCCGCGTTTCTTGCCCATCATCCGCACCCAGCGCGCCGCCGTCGGCGCGAACTTGATGCTGTCCGTCCCGGCCTTGCCTTTGTCCGTCGTGTAGACTTCCTTCCAGTTCTCGCCGTCCGCCGATACTTCGATCGCGTACTCCTTCCCGTACGCCCCCTCCCACAGCAGCTCCACGCGCGAGATCGTCTCCGTCTTGCCCAGGTCCACGGCCAGCCATTGCGGATCGGAGAACTCCGACGACCACCGCGTCGCCGGGTTGCCGTCCACGGCGGCCTCCGGGTTCGCCGCGCCGTCCTTCGCGATGCTCGATGACGCCTTGACCGGTTTGCCGACGGCGATCCCCTGGCGCGCTTTCTTCTCCTCGGCGCCCATGACCTGGAAGTCGCGCAGGCTGAGCACCGGAGGAGCATCGCCTTTGATGAGCGCCGCTTCGAACTGGTACGAACCGGTCTCGGCGGGCACGGCGCAGGCGAACGTGATGCGCTTGTCGCCCAGAGCGGGCACGGTCGCGTTCTCGACTTTCTCCTGCACGGCTTTGCCGTCCTTCAGCATGCGGAAGCGCACCTGTCCCTGCCAGTCCTGGTACAGATCGTTGATGACGACGACGGGCACCTGCCGCTCCTCGCCGCCGTTCGGTTCGTCGGTCCAGAAGTCAATCATCAGTCCCACGGGCGCGAACGCGTCGCCCACGTACTTCCGAAACTCCGGCTCGATAGTCAGCTTTTCGAGATCAATGTAGTCGTCGCACGTCTGGCCGCCGGCGCGCGAATAACTCAGGCTGCAGAAATGGAGCACGCCCGCGCATTTGCGGTGGCAGCGCCAGAATTCCGTGAGCGCCGCGACGTACCGCGCGTGCAGCGTGCGGCACTGTCCGGGCGTGGCGTTGTCGCCGAGCAGGTTCTTGTAGACCTGTTTGGTGAGCGTTGTCGGCGTGCCATCGCGGTTGAGCCACAGCCAGCAGTATTCGTTGATGATGATGGCATTGTTGCCCTTGTTGGGGCGGGCGTTGCCGCCCGGCGTCGGGTTCACGCCGGCAAGCTGCCGCAGCTTGAAGTTGGCGTTGGAGAACAGATATGGGTGCGATTCGAAGCTGTCGCCGGGCTGGTCCTCTGTGCCGTAGCCGTTGTCCCACGGCCGATTGGAGAGATCGAGGCCGCGTACTTCGTGGATCGCCGGGCCGGTTTCCTGCGTCGAGGTCTCGTTCTGCGCGTCCCAGATCACGACGCACGGATGGTTCCAGCGCTCCTGCATCCAGTCCGCGTAATCCCCGGCAATCTGTTCGTGTTTGAGCCCCGCCCGCGCCTTGGCCCAACCCGCGCCGCCGTACCAGATGGGATACTCGTCCTGTACCAGCAGCCCTTCCTCGTCCGCGACGCGATACCACACTTCCGGCGGGAAGCCGATACAGTAGCGCGCCGAGTTCCAGTGCATGCTCTTCCACGAACGGATCACGTTGCGGACCCAGTCTTCGCGCCACGGCAGGCCGCCGCGGGCGGGGTCTTCGGCGAAGCGGAAGAAGCAGGTGTTCGTGCCGCGCAGGAAGTACGTTTTGCCGTTCAGCTCCGCGCGCTTGGTCTCCGTGTTAAAGCGGAAGCTGCGCATGCCGAAGCGCGTGGTGTAAACGTCTCCGCCGGTGTTCACCTCAAGCTCATAGAGGAACGGATCCTCCGGCGACCATAGATGGCAGTCCTTGATCGGAATGCGGACGTCTGGCGTCGCAATGCCGTCCTTCGACACGAGCTGGCCCGAGTTTGCCGTGCCAACCTCCTTTTTCGACTTCGCTTCGCGAACGGTGAATGCAGCGGAGACCCGCGCGTCCTGTAAACCGTCCCAACGAACGACAGCCTGCACGCGCGCTTCCTTCTTCTCGATGTCCGGCGCGACCTGCACGCGGACGATGTGCGGCGTGCCGGAAAGGATGAGTTCGACCGAATCGTAGATGCCCGGGATGTAGCGGACCTTCTCGAAATCAAAGCCGTCGGGCAGGTCCGGCGGGACCTGCTTGCGCGACGCGCCGACGCGGATAACCAGCTCGTTCTTCTCGTCACCGGGCTTCAGGTGCGGCTTGAGGTCGAAGTAGCCAGGCGTGAAGGACGATAGATGCTCGCCAACGAGCTGCCCGTTGAGATACACGCGCGTTGTGTATTCGGCCTTGTGGACCTTGAGCAGCGCCACCGCCGGGATCGGCCCGCCGACGCTGAACGTCCTGCGATACCAGAAGGCTTCGCGCAGCGGGTCGGCGTCTTTCACGCCGACGTTCTTGAACGCCGGCTGCGCCATGTCGGCGAAGCCGGGCACGGGGACCTTGCTCTCGAACTTGTCCGGCGCCTTGTCCATCGCGCCTTCGCCGATCTCCCACGGGCCGTCGAGGCTGATGACCTTGCGTGGTTCCTCGCCGCCCGTCGCGCCAGGCGCCACGAGCAACGCCGCCAGCACAAGCACAACTTCATGGTATCGCATCATCTCGAGAACTCCTTCATCGTTCATCCTTCATCGTTCATCGTTATCTGCTCATCATTGTCCTGTATACCCCGTCCGCTGCCGATACTCTTTCCGCTCTTGCGCAACACGGCGTCCCTGCGCATCCTTGTCTCCTATCAGCGGGGGGGAGATTATGACCGCGACGCGTTTCCGCACAACGTTGTGCCAGGCCGCTGTGCTCGTCCTCGCCATAAGGGCATGCGCCCAGGAGGCCGGAACCGTGGGCCAGCGGCCGTATGAACTGGAATGGGCCAACCGCACGCAGGATGACCACCCGCCGCTCGTTGACTTTGAGGACCTCACCGGCTGGCGCGTCGAATGCAAGGACGCCGAAGCGAAGTTCGAGCGCACCCGCGAACAGCAGATCTGGGGGACGTTCGTCGGCAAGCTGACCTATCGCGCCGCCGGAAAGGAACCGTCCGTCCGCGTCGCGCCGCCCGCGCCCGTCAAGATCGAGAAACCCTTCGATGCCGTGACCTGCTGGATCTACGGCAACAACTGGGGCTGGACCACCGACCCGGAAACGCCCCAGGTGGCCGTGACCGCCCTCTTTGCCGACGCCGCCGGCCAGGAGTTCACCGTCCCGCTCGCCCACGTGAACTGGACGGAGTGGTTTCTCTGCCACCGCCGCCTGCAGCCGGACCAGATCAAGCGCGTGGCAGGAGGCGCAGCGTTCAAGGGCTTCGTGATCGCCAACGGCCGCAACACCAAGGACCGCGCGCTCTACTTCGACAACCTCGCTGTCTTCCTCGAAGAGTTCAAGCCGCTCACGTTCCAGCCGCGCCCCGAACGCGGCATTCCGATGCTCCCCGGCCAGGGAGTTGGCACGAACACGGGACCGGGCAAGCTTCCTTTTCCGACGCGGCCCGAAACCATCCTCCCCGACAACCTGACCGAAAAGTTCAAGACCGCCGTCGCCGCCGACGGTGCCGCCTTCGTCTTCAGGTACGATGGCGAGGACGGCAGGCTCAGCTATCGCCTCGAACCGAAGACCGGCACGCTTTCCGACCTGAGCGCGCAGTGGGAAGGGCGCGGCGGCGTGGTCCGCCCGTGCGTGGGCGGTGGAGTCTGCCTGCAGACGCCCCGCGGGCCGGTGCCGCCCGAGACTGCCGAGCACCTCGGCACGGCGCAAAAGGGCGACGCCGTCGAATCCCGCTGGCGGCTGAAGGCCGGCGACGTGAGTGCCGAGGCGACGTACACCTATCGCCTCTGGAAGAAATCGCTCGTCGTGGATGTCGTCGCGCTCGGCGGCAACGTCGCCGAAGTGCGCTACGGCCGTGCCCTTGGCCTGGAAAACCCCCGGCTCGTCACCTTGCCGTTCTACCTCTATGGCAGCACGCGCCCGGCCATCGCCGTCTCAGGTCCGCCGGACAGGCCGCTCTTCCTGGCGGGCCACACCGACTGGTGCCTCACCAATTCGTCCGAACCGTGGGCGGCCAATCTGATCGGCGCCGATGGCGTGGCGTTCAACGGCGGCACGCGCTACATCCCCAAGACCGACGGCAAGCGCAACGACTGCTTCGAGCGGCTCTTCATCACGCTCTCGCCGCGCTTCGAAGAAGTCCTGCCCACCATCCCGAACCCCGTCTCGCCGTGGAAGCACATCACCGGCACGCGCGTCTGGCGCGCGCATGGCGCCAGCCCGAACCGTGCGCATGACGTGAGCTTCTGGACCGAATGCCACCGCTACGGCATGACCCAGGTGATCGTCACCGACCATGAGACCATGTGGCGCGACGGCGGCGAGAGCTTCACTTTCCGCACGCGCGCCGCGCCGAAAAAAGGCGGCGACGAAGGAGAACGCGAGTACTCCCGGTTCATGCAGGACAAGCTCGGCTTCGTCTACGGCCCGTACAACAACTTCACCGACTTCGCGCCCGTCAACGAGTATTGGACGCCGGACCTCATCAGCCGTGCGCCGGACAACCAGCTCCAGCAGGCCTGGATGCGCTGCTACGCGCCCAAGCCCGCGCGCGCGGTGGAATTCTGCGCGCTGCTCGCGCCGAAGATCCAGGAGAAGTTCAAGTTCAGCACCGCGTACTGCGACGTGCACACGGCGGTCGCGCCGTGGCACCGCACCGACTACGACGCGCGCGTGCCGGGCGCCGGAACGTGCGCGGCGGTCTTCTATTCCTTCGGCGAAATCATGCTGCACCAGAAAGCGGCGTGGAACGGCCCGGTGTACTCCGAAGGCAACAACCACTTTCCCTATTGCGGCCTGACTGACGGCAACTATGGACAGGACCAGAACTACCGGCCCGCGGTGCAGCCGTGGCTGGTGGACTTCGATCTGCGCAAGCTGCACGACCTGTGCTGCAACTTCGGCATGGGCAACCCGGAGATGTTCTTCGCGGGCCAGAAGACCCACGAGCCGCTCGACCGCTTCTTCGCGGCGACGGTCGCCTTCGGCCACCCGGGGTTCCTGACCTACGAAGGCGGCCTGCCCACGGCGCTGCGCAGTTACTTCCTGCTGCAGCCGCTGCATGCGCGCTACGCTCTGTCGAGCGCGAAAGAGATCCGCTACGTGGACGCGGACGGCAAGTTGCTCGACACCACGGCGGCGGTCGCGACGGGTGTGTACGCGCGCTCGCAGGTTGTCACGCGCTACGCCGACGGCACCATTACCGCGGCCAACGGACATCCGCAGGAGCGGCTTGTCGTTGAGGCCTACGGCCGCAAGCTGGACCTGCCGCCGAACGGCTATGCCGGCTGGACTGAGGACGGCGCGGTGAATGTCTTCAGCGGCGATGTGGGCGGACACCGTTGCGACTATGCCGTGGCGCCGGCGCAGCTCTTCGTTGACGGCCGCGGCCGATTCGTGCGCTTCGAGAAAGCCGCGGGCAACGGCATCGGCATCTACCGCCTTTCCCCCGGCGGCTGCGAAATTACCCCGTTCCAGGGCGCGGAGTGCGGCTTTGCCATTCGAGAGGGCACTGCCGTGGCGCTGGACAAAGAAGGCAAAGTGATCGGCCCGGCGAAGCTGCGCGTGTCGCGCGGACTGACGTATGTTGAGCCTGTTGCGAACGCATTCAGCTACAGACTCAGTGACGAAACGATAGCGGCGGTCGTGGAGCTGACGTGCGCGCGTGACGAGGTTGTGCCGGGCGAGACAGTCATCGTTCGTGGCAAAGAGGAACACACGCTGCAGGTTCCGGCGGATGCGAAACCGGGCGCGCGGCTGTGGCGCGAGTTCGAAGGCGGCTGGATTGACTTCACGGTTATGCCTCTGGCCGACGCCGCGTGGGCGCTTGACGGCAACTCGCTGCGGCTGACGCTGGCCAGCCACCTCGCCAGGGCCGGGGACTTCGTGCTGCTGCTGGCCGGGCAGGAGCAGACGCTGCGCCTCGAACCCGGCAAGCCCTCCGCGGCGGCGTTCGATCTTGGCGCGCCGGCTGCCGAGAACGAGGAAGTGCTGGCCCTGACGCTGCGTGCCGGCGGGCCGCAGGTGCGCCTTGAGCGCGGTCTGAAGACGGAACTCGGCACGCGCCGCCTCGCGGCCTTGCCGGAGAAATGGCGCGCGGGCATGCGCTTGCGCAAGCAGGACGAACGTTTCGACTTTGGCGAGACGCGCGCCAGCGTGGACCCGCGCGCTTCCGCCTGCGGCGGCGTGGAACGCAGCGGCATCTTCATGCATCCGCCGTGGATGGGCGGCACGGGATACTCGTTCGCGCTCTACGATGCGGTGTCGTTGCCTGCTCAACCGGCGGCCGCGTTCCGCGCGCTAGTCGGGAAGGGCGACGGCAGCGACCTCGGCGACGGCATCCTCTACAAGGTCGCCGTGGTGGACGCGAACGGCACGGAGACGATGGTGGCCGAACAAACGGTGGCGAGACACGAGTGGCTGCCGATTGAGGCCGACCTCACGCCGTGGGCGGGAAAGCCGGTGCAGCTCAAGCTGCTCACGGATGTGGGGCCGAAAGACGATTCCAGCGGCGATTGGGGCTGCTGGGCCGAGATGCGCATCGAGAGCCGGCAGCCCGGCTTGTTCAGAACGCTCGACGAGAACGTGGAGGCGTATCGCCGCGAGGCTGCTCCGTTCCCGGTGGCCGGCGTCACTGTCGAGCAGCTCAGGAGCGCCAGGCGCGGCTGGCTGCGCTACGACGGCATGGGCCTCGAAGGCGGTGTCGGAGACTATGCCTCGTTCGCCGTGCTGAACGGCGTCGAGCTTGGCGGGATGGCTGGGGCGGGCGGCGACGCGGTGAAGGGCGTATGGGCGGAAAAGGTCGGCGTGCCGCTCACCCCCGTTGCCCTCAAGACGCTGGGTTTCTTCAACCGCTTCGCGCTGCGCAATCCGAAGCAGGACTGCTTCAAGGTGCGGCGGTTCTGGATCGAGCTCGAACTGGCCGATGGCCGGAAGTGCTCGTCGCTGATTACGCCCGCGGTCTTCACTCAGCCGCCCGGCTGGAAATATGCGGAAGGGATCAAGGTGCCGCCCGGTGAGGATATCCGTGTCGGCATCTCGTTCCGTTCTTCAGCAGCAACAGATGATCGTAGATAGGCGCGGGCCAGCCCCACCCAACCATAGACCATAAACCAGAAGCCCCTCTCCCCCTATCTGTGTCCATCTGTGTTCATCTGTGGTTCCGTATCTCCGTGTTGTTCGTACACGCGCGCCAGGCCGCCGCCGGCGGTCTCACGGTAGAGGCTCGGCAGGTCCTTGCCCGTCGCCTTCATCGCTGACACGACCTGGTCGAACGTGATCCGGTGGCGGCCGTCCGACAACAGCGCGAAATCGGCACAGTCCAGCGCCCTCGTCGCCGCCATCGCGTTGCGCTCGATGCACGGAATCTGCACCAGCCCGGCGACCGGATCGCAGGTCAGCCCCAGGTGGTGCTCCAGGCCCATCTCCGCGGCGTACTCGATCTGCATCGGTGTGCCGCCCAGCAACTGTGTCGCCGCCGCCGCGGCCATGGCGCAGGCCGCCCCGATCTCGCCCTGGCAGCCGACCTCCGCCCCCGAGATGGACGCGTTCTGCTTGATGACGTTCCCGAACAGCCCCGCGCAGGCCAGCCCGTGCAGAATCTCCTGCTCCTCGCAGCGCGACTGCTCCTGCAGATACCGCAGCACCGCCGGCAGCACGCCGCACGAACCGCACGTCGGCGCTGTGGCCACCACGCCGCCCGCGGCGTTCTCTTCCGCCGCGGCCAGCGCGTACGCCGAGACCATGCCCGTGCTGCGGAAGGGCTCCACCATGCGTTGCGCCTTGCGCAGATACGACGCCGCTTTCCGCGAAAGGCGCAGCGACCCCGGCAGCGCGCCGTCGGCGTGCAGGCCGCGGTCGAGCGCCGCCTGCATGGCATGCCAGACTTCCGTCAGGTATCCCCAGATGGCCTGTCCTTCCTTTGCCTCGACGTGCGCCCACAGCGGCTGGCCGTTCTGCAAAGCCCAGTCCACGATGGCCGCCATCGTCGTCAGGTCGTAGACTTGTACGGCGGACTGCGCCGTCTCGCCTTCGGCGCGCAGCGCTCCGCCGCCGATGCTGTAGACGCGCCAGCGCTCAAGCACCTCGCCGCTTGCGCCCAGCGCCTCGAACTCCATGCCGTTGGGATGCTCGGGCAGTGTCTGCTCCGCCCGCCAGATCAGCTCGGTGATGCGCGGGGTCAGCACCTCGCGGATCACCTGTTCCGTCAGGTGTCCCTTGCCCGTCGCGGCCAGGCTGCCGTACAGCGTCACGCGGTAGCTCGCCGCCTGTGGCGTCCGCTTGGCGAACCGCTCCGCTGCCAGGCGTGGTCCCAGCGTGTGGCTGGAGGAAGGCCCTGCGCCAACCCGGTACAGCTCCTTCAACGACTCCATCGTGCCCCTCCATCCCGTACGCAATCCTCACGGATTGCGTCAGCCGACACCGCGCAACGATACGCCTTTCCAGGGCGCATTACAAGACTAGAAATAGATTGACAATTATGCACAATGAACTATAATTAACGTTAGTTAGTGGAGGAAGCTGAGATGGACTTTCTTAGCAGTGAACAGGTACAGGGCGCGCTGCACATCAGCCGACCGACGCTCTACCTGTGGGTGCGTCAGGGCAAACTGAAAGCTCAGCGGGCCGGACGCGCGCTGCTGTTCCGCGAGGAGGACGTGCGGGCGTTGGTGCGGCCCGCTGGCGCCGCCAAGGAGCAGCCACGCATGAGCCGTGAGGAAGCCCTCGCCCTGCTGCGGAACCGCCAGGGCACCGGCACGGTGTTGCTGCCGTATACCCGTGAGGAGCTCTATGAGCGGCATCCTCCTGGACAGTAACATTCTGGTCTATGCCTACATCCCCGACCCCTCTGAACTCAAGGTCAGTCGGGCGATAGAAGCGGTGCGGCGTGCGGCGGAAATGGGGACCGGCTGCGTAACGGTGCAGAACCTCGCTGAGTTCAGCGCGGTTGCACTGCACAAAGCCAAGCCGCCCAGGACCCCGGCCGAAACCCGCGGCAGGATCCGCCAGATCGAGGCGCTTTTCGCCGTTCTCTCCCCCGCCGCGCGCCACGTCCACATGGCCCTCGACGCTGTCGCGCGTCACCGGCTTTCCTTCTGGGATGCGCTCTTGTGGGCCGTCGCCAAGGACAACGGCATCGCTGAGATCTGGACTGAAGACTTCGAGGACGGACGTGCCATCGAAGGCGTATTGTTCAAGAACCCGCTGAAGGAGTAGCCGCGCCCTCAGCGAAAGCGTTTGTGGAAACAGCACTCGTCATTCGCCGTGCATCGTCCATAATCCATGCTTCACGATTGCCTGCAGGGGGAGCTGACGATGACACAACGCGGATACGTGCAGTGCCTGGCGTGGACTCTTGCCCTGGCCGCGGGCGCGATGTTGCTGCCCGGCTGCGGCTCTGGAGGCGGCGCCGGCGCGCCCGCCGCGAAGAAGAGCGGTCGCATCCGGCTCGCCGGGATCATCTTTCAGGAAGACGACTTCTACAGGCTGGTGCAGTTCGGCATGCGTGACGCCGCGAAGGCGGCCGACGTGGAACTGCTTGAAGGCGCCAGCGGCAACAAGCTGGACAAGGAGATTGACCTGATCAACACCTATATCGCCCGTGGCGTGGACGCGATCCTGGTGCCGCCGGTCAGCAGAAAAGGCTCGGTCGCCGCGCTGAAGCAGGCTCACGACAAGGGCATCACGCTCATCGTCCACAACACGCCCATAGACGCCGACTTCGCCGCCGCCCATATCGAATGCTCGCCCGCCGACCTGGGCGAACAGACAGGCAAGGCCGCGCGCAAGTACATCGAAGAGAAGCTCGGCGGCAAGGCCAAGATCGCCATCCTGGCGTTCAAGTCCCAGTTGTCCGAACAGAGCGACGCCCGCACCGGCGGCTTCAAGAAGGAAGTCATGCAACTGCCCGGCGTCGAGGTCGTGGCGGAGCAGGACGCGTGGCTGCCCGAGCTGGCCGTCAGCAAGGCCGGCGACATCCTCACCGCCCATCCCGAAGTGGACGTCATCTACGCGGCCAACGAAGGCGGCACCATCGGCTCCGTCCTGGCCGTCAAGAACGCGGGCAAGACTGGCAAGGTGGTCGTCTTCGGGACTGACGTCAACGAGCAGCTTCTTACCTTCCTCCTGTCGCCGGACAACATCCTCCAGGCCATCACCGCGCAGCGCCCCGTGGAAGTGGGCAGGCTGGCCGTCGAGTATGCGCTCAAGGCGCTCAGGAAGGAACCGATCGAGACGCCCAAGTACCTGAAGGGCATCCTCCTCTCGCGCACCGATCCGGAAGGCGTGAAGGACTACGAGAAGCAGTTGAAGCAGTGGATGTCGAAAGGGTAGGCCGCCATGCACAACGCTTTGTTCTGCGGAAGCCTCGTGGCGGGCGTCGCGGCCCTTCTCGCTGTCGCACCCGAGATCGCTGCCGCCAAGGAGAGCCTTGATCCCGAGCGCGTCAAGGCCGTGGCGGCCATGCTTGCGGAGCGCCCCGCGGGCCTGGGCTCTCCGATCGGCGACCGCGCAGCCTGGGAACGCCTTGCCGACACGTACAAGAAGCAGATCCCGAAGGCTGCGGAGATCATGGCCCAGCCGCTGCCGGACCAGCCCGACGACCTGTTCCTCGATTTCTCCAAGACCGGAACGCGCGTCAACTGGGAGCGCGTCGCCGGCAAGCGGCGCGGCCGTCTCACCCCGCTGGTCCTGGCCGAATGCGTCGAGAACAAAGGACGCTTCCTGCCCGCCATCGAACAGCTCGTCGAAGCGCTGTGCGCCGAGAAAACCTGGGTCATGCCCGCCCACGACCGCGACTTGTCCAACTTCAAGGGCACGGCCGTGGACATTGACCTGGCCTCGTCCGCGCTGGCGTGGAACCTCGCCACCGCCGACTCCCTCCTCGGCGAGAAGCTCAAGCCGCCCATCCGGCAGACGCTGCGCGAGAACGTCGGCCGCCGCGTCCTGGAACCGTTCCGCGCCATGTACAACGGCGAGCGCAAACCCAACTGGTGGATGCTGGGCACCAACAACTGGAACGCCGTCTGCCTGGCGTGCACCGTCGGCGCGGGCCTGGCGCAGGTCGAGCAGAAGGAACAGCGCGCGCAGTTCATCGTCGCCGCGGAGAAATACTCCCGCAACTTCCTCGCCGGCTTCACGCCCGACGGCTACTGCAGCGAAGGCCTCGGCTACTGGAATTACGGCTTCGGGCACTACCTGATGCTGGCTGAGACCGTCCGCCAGGCCACGCGCGGCGGCGTGGACCTGCTTTCGCTGCCGGACGCCAAGGCGCCCGCGTCCTTCGGCGCGCGGATTCAGATCATCGGCGGCGTGGCGCCGGCGTTCGCCGACTGCGGCGTGAAAGCCAAGCCCGCGGAAGACACCATGTACTTTCTCAACCGCCGCTTCTCTCTGGGGCTGAAGGCCTACGAGCCGCTCGACCTGTTGAGCGTCGTGGGCAGCCTCTTCCAGGCCATGCTCTATGCGTTCCCGAACGCCGTGACGGAGATGAAACCCGCGGCGGAAGGAGCGCCTCGCGCCGCCGGCGGCCCGGAGTTGCGCACGTGGTTCGATAAGGCCGGCATCCTGATCTGCCGCCCCGCCCCCGACTCGCCCTGTCGCATGGGTGTGGCGTTGAAAGGCGGCCACAACGCCGAGAACCACAATCACAACGATGTCGGCTCATTCGTCGTCGTTGTCGGCGACAAACCCGTCCTGCTCGACCCGGGCGCCGAAACCTACACCGCGCGGACGTTCAGCAACAAGCGCTACGACAGCAAGCTGCTGAACTCCTTCGGCCACCCCGTGCCCGTGATCGCCGGCAGACTGCAGCGTGAAGGACGCGAAGCCCAGGGCAAGGTGCTCCGCACCGACTTCACGGACAACGCCGACACCGTGCAGTTTGACATCAGCTCGGCGTATCCGGTCCCGGAACTCAAGACGTTGGAGCGGACGTTCGTTTTCTCGCGCGAAAAGGCCGGTTCCGTGACGGTGACCGACCGCGTCGAGTTCAAGAACCCGCAGACGTTCGGCACCGCGCTGCTCACGCTGGGCAAGTGGGAACAGCTTCCGGACCGCAGCCTGATCGTTCGCGATGACAAGGCGGCTGTGAAAGTGGAGGTTGACGCGGGCGGCGCCGAGTGGACCGTCCAGGCCGAGGAGATCCAGGAGAACGCGCCCGTCAAGCCGACCCGCCTGGGCATTAACCTCTCCAAGCCCGTGACCGCCGCCACCGTCACCCTCAAGATCACGCCGCAGGGCGTGCCGTAGTGCACGCTTCTCGCGCCGCCGGCCCCCCGGCTCAGGTTTTCGTTGGCAGTGTTGGGATAAGGCGGTAGCCTCCTGCGCGTGCAGCTTTGAGAAGGGGAAAACACATGGACAACGTACCTCCCGCCACCACGCCTCCCGCCGCCCCCCGCGTTCCCGGTCAGCCGCCCGAGAAGAAGGGCCTGCATCCCCTCGCGTGGGTCGGTATCGGGTGCGCCGTTTTGGCCGTCCTGGGCGTTGTGCTCTTCCTGGTTCTGGGCGTTTTCTTTTTCAAAGGAGTGAAACGGAACGTTCGGATGCAGGGCGGCAAGGCCGTCATCACCGCTCCTGATGGGGAAGTAACCGTCAACGGTGCCAAGAACGAGCTGCCCGCGTGGCTCCCGGCGTACCCTGGCGCGGCCGTCACGGGCAATGTCTCCTTGAAGAACCCCAAGGGCGAGACCGTGACCGTGAGTTTCGAGACTGCCGATCCAGCCGAGAAGGTCCTCAGCTACTACGAGCAGGCCTTCCAGAAGGCGGGGTTCGAGCTCAGCACGTTCAAGGACGGCAAAGGCGCCATAATCAACGGCACTGACAAGCCCCGCGCGCGCTCGGCCATGGTAATTGTCTCGGCCGGCAAGGGGAAGACGTCAATCACGGTCACCTGCGAGAAGAAGAGCGCAATCGAACCCGTCGAGCAGCAGTAGCGCGAGAGGGTTAACCACGAAGATCACGAAGAATACGAAGGAGGCTGTTCGTCGTGGCCTTCGTGTGCTTCGTGGCGAAAAAGGGTCCCCGTTGGTGACGCAGCCGGCTCGCCTTCCGCATCTTGGCTGGAAGCCCGGCCGACGGTCGTATACGGTATCACACATCAGACAACCAGGGGTGCCGAGCATGACTGGACGAGAACGTGTCCGCGCCGCGTTGACCTTCTCCAGCCCCGACCGCGCGCCGCGCGACATCTGGGCGCTGCCGGCGATCACGCGCTTACGAAAGAAGGAGTTCGACGCGCTCTGCCGCAAGTATCCCATGGATATCCAAGGCGCGCCCGGCACTCCCGCGGCGGTGAAGAGCGAGCCCGATAACCCGTCCGGTATCGGCAGGTACACCGACGACTGGGGCAGTATGTGGCAGGTGGCCGAACTGGGCGTCGTCGGCGAAGTCAAGGCGCCGGTGCTCGCCGACTGGTCCAGACTCGCCGGCTTCAGGCCGCCCTGGCACCTGATCCAGAGCCGCAGCGCGGCCGACGTCAACCGCGTGTATGCCGGGTCCGACCGCTTCGTGGTCTCCGAATGCACCGCGCGGCCCTTCGAGCGCCTCCAGGTCCTCTGCGGCACCGAGAAGGTCTTCCTCGATCTGGCCTACGGCACGCGCGAGCTGCTCAAGCTGCTGGAGATCGTGCACGACTATTACCTGAAGGACATCGAGTGGTGGTGCAGGACCGATGTGGACGCCGTCACGACGATGGACGACTGGGGCACGAACAAGGCCCTGCTCATCTCGCCGGCCACGTGGCGCGCCGTCTTCAAGCCCTTGTACCGCGACTACTGCCGCATGATCCACCGCGCGGGCAAGTTCGCGTTCTTCCACACCGACGGCCACACCGCCGCGATTTACGGGGACCTGATCGAGGTCGGCATGGACGCCATCAACTCGCAGCTCTTCTGCATGGACATCGAAGAGCTGGCGCGCCGGTACAAAGGCCAGGTGACCTTCTGGGGCGAGATTGACCGCCAGCACGTGCTGCCCTTCGGCACGCCGGCGGAAGTGCGGCAGGCGGTCATGCGCGTGCGGCGCGCGCTGGATGACGGCCGCGGCGGCGTGATCGCGCAGTGCGAATGGGGCAAGAACAACCCGCGCCGCAACATTGACGCGCTGTACAAGGCGTGGCTTGAGCCGGGGCCGCCCAGGTCCGGAACCCAGAATCGAAAATCGTGAGCCATGGCGTGCCAGCTTCAGACCGAGAACATACGCAAGGAATATCCCGGCACGGTGGCGCTGGACAACGTCTCCGTCAGCTTTGACGGCGGCAAGGTCCACGCCCTGATCGGCAAGAACGGCGCGGGCAAGAGCACGCTGGTCAAAATCTTCGCCGGCGCCGTCCAGCCCACCAGCGGCCGGATTCTCGTGGACGGCCAGCCGGTCGTCCTGCGCTCGCCCCGCGACGCCTTCGCCCAGGGCATCGCCACCGTGTACCAGGAGATGAGCCTCGTGCCCGGCTTGAGTGTCGCCGAGAACATCCTGCTGGGCCGCCTCCCTCACAAGAAAGTCCTGGGCGCCTCCGTGATTGACTGGCCCGCGGTCTTCGCCCGGGCCAGGGCGGTGCTGGACGGCATGCAGGTAAGCCTCGACGTGCGCCGGCAGGTGGGCGACCTGGGCATGGCCCAGCAGCAGATCGTCGAGATCGCCAAGGCCATGTCCTTCAACCCGTCGGTGATCATGTTCGACGAACCTACCTCGGCCCTGGCGCAGCACGAAACGCAGACCCTCTTCGGCCTCATCCGCACGCTCGCCGCCAAGGGCGTGGTGATCGTCTATATTACCCATCGCCTGCAGGAGCTGCCGCTGATCGCCGACACGGTGACCGTCGTCCGGGACGGCAGGTACATCGGCACCGCCGCCATGGCGCAGGCGACGCCGCAGACCATCGTGCAGATGATGTTCGGCGAGGTCGTGCAGAAGGAGCGGCCCGCCGATCTGAAGGCCGGCACCGAGCCGGTGCTGCAGGTCCGCGGCCTCGGACAGAAAGGCAAGTTCCACGACGTCAACTTCACGCTCTACCGCGGCGAAGTCCTGGGCATCGCCGGAATGCTGGGGTCCGGCCGCACGGAACTGCTGCGGGCTCTCTTCGGCGCGGAAGCCTTCGATGCGGGCGAGATCGTCATTGGCGGGCGCTCCGTCCGCACCGTCACGCCCTCGCTCATGAAGGACCTCGGCGTCGCCTTCACGCCGGAGAACCGGAAGGAGCAGGCCCTGGTGCAGATCCTCAGCACCCGCGCGAACCTCTGCCTCGCCAGCCTCGACCGCATTTCAACCCTGGGCTTCACGACGCGCCGGCGCGAACGGTCCGTCGTGAACAGGCTCGTGGCACGGCTCTCGGTCCGCATGCCCGACACCGAACAGCCGGTCTCGTCGCTTAGCGGCGGCAACCAGCAGAAGGTGGTCGTGGGCAAGTGGCTCAACACGGAACCGCGCGTCATCCTGTTTGATGAGCCGACCCGCGGGATTGACGTGCAGGCCAAGCAGCAGATCTTTCAGATCATGTGGGACTTGAGCCGCCAGGGGATCAGTAGCCTCTTCGTCTCCAGCGAACTCGAGGAGCTGCTCGAGGTCTGCCATCGCATTCTCATTATGAAGAAAGGCACGCTCCGCGGCGAAGTCCAGCCCGGCACGCTGAGCGTGGACGAACTGTTCGTGCGCTGCATGACGGACGAGTGAGACAGTCTCCAAGGAGTTCAGAATGCCGCCACTGGAATCCGGCTCCCGCGTTCGCGCCCTGCTGAGAAACTCGGTCATGGAGATCGTGCTCCTGGCGCTGTGCATCTTCCTGGCGTTCAGGGCCGACGGCTTCCTCTCCATGCAGAACTTCCTCAACGTCCTCCGCACCGCCTCGTTCCGCGGCATGATTGCCCTCGGCATGACCATGGTCATCATCGCCGGCGAGATTGACCTGAGCGTCGGCTCGATGGTCGCCTTCTCCGGTTGCCTGGCGGCCTGGCTGACGGGATACCTGGCCGGCCCGGCCTGCGGCATGTCCCTGGGCTCTGCGGTCACGTTGTCCATCGTGGCCAGCGTGCTGGCCGCTCTGGGCATCGGCTGCATCACGGGCTTTCTCCGCGTGCGCTTCGAGGTGCCCACGTTCATCACCACGCTCGCGTGGATGAGCGTGCTGCGGGGCTCCGCCTCGCTCATCACCAAGGGCTTTCCCCTCACGCCCTTCCCCGAATGGTACAACTTCATCGGCGGCGGCTATCTGCTCGGCATTCCGTTCCCCGCCATCATCTTCATCGCCAGCTTCGCCATCATTCAGGTCCTGATGAGTTACACGTCCTTCGGCCGCGCCGTCTACGCCGTGGGCGGCAACGCCGAAGCCGCGCGCTTGAGCGGCATCAAGGTCTACCAGGTGAAGGTCCTTGTCATGGCCATCGTCGCCGGGCTGGCGGCGTTGAGCGGCATCATGCAGTCCGCGCAGATCATGTCGGGCTCGCACAAGACCGCCGAGGGCTGGGAACTGGAGGTGATCTCCGCCGTGATCATCGGCGGCACCAGTTTGATGGGCGGCGTGGGGCGGGTCTGGGGCACGCTGATCGGCGTCGTCTTCCTCGGCGTGCTCGTCAACGGCATGACCTTGATGAGCATTGACGAATACTGGCAGCCTGTGGTCCGCGGCGCGCTGATCCTCGGGGCCGTGCTGATCAACCTGGCGCCGTCGTCCAGGAAGTAACAGCGCTAGGCGGGACACTCTTGTCCCGCCTGAGCGCGTCCGCAGCATGGGCGCCAGGGCGCTATCAGATCCACGCCTCAAACGCTCGCGCCAGTTCGCCCTCCAGCCTCCCAAGTCGCTTGCGCAGTTCCTCCACCCTTATCTCATGGATCTCGTCACCGGCCGCAAAGCTCGACCGGTCAAGTCCTGTCGCGGGGAAATCCGGATACGACTCCTCAATGAGGAAATGCGCCACGGGCCTATACAGCGCCATTTGGCTGGACAAGAGGCAGATGGTCACCTTGCTCGCCAGCGGCGCGGTCAGCAGTATGCAGGGACGGATATCGTGACTCCGCCCGTACCGATAGCGAACCGTGTAGACGTCGCGCACGGCGGGCGTCATGACTTGGCGCCACCAGCGCCCTTTGCGCGTCGTTCAGCCGCTGCTTCCAGCGTTACGACCCACTCCGGCTCCGGCGGGTAGGGGCAGTCTTTATGCTTGCGATCGTCCTCCGTGTAGATGGGGCGCCCTTTGAAGTGCCTGCGTTGCCGCTCGGCAATGACCTTCGCGCACCGCGCGCCTCCCCGTCTCCTCGGCTCGTGTTGCACGCGCCTCGAATCCACCGCGTCCTCAGCTTTTGTCTTCATGAGTGATTCCTCTGCGACTCATTATACCATCCCGCGCCGGCACATCATGCGCATTTGCGGGGCATCCGCGGTTACGCCGTTCCTTCCCGCAGCCACGGTTCCGCCACGCTCAGATGGGATTGGTCGCCGTTCAGCTCAAGCCCCCATGCCGTCCCGTTCCACACCACCTTGGCCAGGCTGCACAAGCCGCAGTTGATCGCGGGGAAACCCTCGACCAGTCCGTAGATCAGCCCCGTCATCGAGGCGCCGTGGCACACGCACAGCATATCGCCCGCGAATTCCGTGGCCAGCAGGCGCGCCGCGCGGCCGGCGCGCGGCCAGCAATCCTTCTGCTCATCGTTCTCGGGGTAGTGGGCCCCGACGCGTGACGAGTACGTCGTGTCCACGCGCGCGAAAGGTGCGGCCAGTTCCTGCGCGCTCAGGAACTCCGGCGCCGTCTTGAACCACGTCGGGTTCAGCCACTCGCAGAGTCCGTGCTCGACGTTGACGCTCAGCCCGAGCGCTTCCGCCACGTACGCCGCCGTCTCGACTGTGCGCAGGAACGGCGAGGCGAAGATGTGCTCGATGCCTTCGCCGGCCAGGCGCCGCCCCAGTTGCCGCGCCTGGGCCACGCCGTCGGGGGACAAGCCCGGGTCGTGAGGCCGCGCGGCGGTCTCCGCCCAGGCCGGGTCCACGAAGTCTGCGCGGTTGCCGTGGCGCGCAATCCAGATTGTCCTGCCGAGACGATATGTCGGCTGTTGCGCGTGCATTCGTGGGTGCTCCGCCCGTCGGGCCATCATCCCCATTATAATAAAGGCCGCTGCATTGGTAGCCCGTATTTCGGTCCGCGACCCAAGCATGCGCATGTGGCCACTGCACGAGTGGGCGGAGCGCCCCCCGCCGCATGGAACAGTCTCTAAGACATCAGTCCTGCCAACCACGCTCCCGTACATAGCCCTAATACATATCCGGAAAATTGAGCAATAGTTAAGAGGTGGAGCTTGACGGGGGGAAAAAAAAACATACAGTCAGTGGTTGCTAGCCTTTGACCTGACGTACTACCGGAGCCCGCATCCGGGTGGGCTCCGTGCAATGCGGTGTTACGCCGTTCGCAACAGGCGCCTGCGTCTTGGTGTCTGTGTTCAGAGGGGTGGGGGCAAGACACGTTCGACGTGTTGTGTATCGTTTGGCAGTACCGCCCACGGGGCGGTGTGTGCCCGGCGCGATGCCGGCATGACAACCGGGCTCGAACAGAAAGGACGGCCGCGGCCGATGACCAGACTCCGTACACTCGCGCAGGTAGCCTTGGCGGCGTTGCTCTTCGCCGGGCTGACGGGCTGTGCCAACAGACCAGGCGACTTGGGGGCTGCGCGCGAAGAAGAAGCGCCAGTCGTGAAGACCGCTCCAAAGGATGGCGGACCTGCGGCCGAAGTTGTGGACGTGGACAAGCCGGCCGCCAAGGAAGCGGTCGCGCAGACCGTCCCGCCGGCCGACAGCAAAGAAGCCCCTGCTGAGCTGGTTTCGCTGCAGCCCGCGCCCCTGGTCGAAGTCACGCCCGCTACGGCCGCCAGGCCCGGAGAACTCGCCGCCGGTGAGACCAAGGCCGACGAGACCAAGCCCAAGGAGGGCGAAACGCCGCCCCCGGGCGAGACACCGCAGCAGCGCGCCGCCCGCCTCCTCAAAGACGCCGAACGCCTCGCGGGCGTCAAAGTCCAGGAGACGATGCAGGAATCGGAGGCCGCCTACCAGGCCGGACTGAAGCTCTTCACCGACCTCGAATACGAGCAGGCCCGCAGGTATTTTGAGAAGGCCGTGCTCTTGAACGCGGCCAACGATGCTGCGCAACAGAAGCTGCGCACCTGTAACGCCCTGCTGGGCGTGCACATCAACATCATGCGCGAGAAGATCAAGGAGCTCGAGGAGGCCGAGCGCGTCAAGGCGCAGGAAACCATGGCCGAGATGGCCCGCGCGCTTGAAGAGGCCCGCATTCTCGAGGAACGCGGCACCGGCGCGGCGCTCGAACCCGACGTGGCGGACAAGGAACGCGTGCTGGCCGAACAGATGGACGCCCTCCGCCGGGCCCAGGACCGCTATCGCCGGGTGCGGGCCATCATCAACTGGCTGCCGCCCAGCATTGAGCTACCCGCCCTCCGCACCCAGGTTGACACCGCCCTCGGCCGCATCCGCCAGAAGCTGACCGACAAGGACGACGAGATGAGCTTCCTCAGAAGGCAGGAAGCCGCCAAGCTCGCCGCCGACGCGCGTGAACGCGAGACCGACCAGTTCAAGCAGCGCGTGAAGAAGCTGTTGGAGCAGGTCAAGGACTTGTGCGACCGCCTCGACTACAGGGGGGCGGAGCGGCTGGCCATTCGCGTCCTGCAGATGGACCCCCTCAACACCGAAGCCGAGGGTTGGAAGAGCAAGGCCCGCTCGGCCTACCACGCGAACGAGGACGCGGCGATCGGCGACCTCAAGACCGAGGAATACAAGAAGAGCTGGGAGGCCGTGGACGAGGCCGCGATCAGCTATGCGCGCGATATCCAGTATCCCGCCAACTGGGACCAGATCACCGCCCGCCGCACTGAGGCTACCGCGATCGGCAGGCAGGTGAAGGAAGAGGCCTGGAAGGCCGACATCAAGAAGAAGCTGCAGCGCAAAGTCACGTTCGAGTTCGTGGACACGCCCCTCGATGAGGCCATCAGCTTCCTCCGCCAGTTGGCCAACGTGACGATGATTGTGGACCCCAAGGTCCTTGCCGGCGGCGCCCCCACGATCAACCTGCGCGTCACCGACATGGGCCTCGACCTGGCCCTCGAATGGATCCTGAAGCTCGCCGATCTCGAGTACGCGTTGCGCGACAATGCCATCTTCATAAGCAAACCGGCCAACCTGACCGAATCTGTCGAGCTGCGCATCTACGACGTCAGCGACCTTACCCAGAATATCCAGGACTTCCCCGGCCCCGATATCCAGGTCGCCGTCGTGGGCGATGCTACCGGCGGCGGCGGCGGCGGCGGCGCGGGCGGCGCGGGTGGCGCGGGCGGCTTCCAGCCGGTGCCCAAGGTCGCGCCGACGCTGACCAACATCGCCGACATGATCCGCAACCGCGTGCGCCCCGAAAGCTGGGACGCGGCGCTCGGCACCTCGATTGAGGAGCGCGCCGGCCGCCTCGTCGTGATGCAGCGGCCCGAAGTCCACGCCCTGATTGATCAGTTGCTCTCCAATTTCCGCGCCACGCAGAAGATGATGGTCAATATCGAGGCGCGCTTCCTGACCATTCGCGAAGCGTATCTCGAAGACATTGGCGTGGAGTTCCAGGGACTCGACCCCAACGTCCTCTACGGCGACTTCGGCGATATCCGCCGCCTTGGCGCGCCCACCGGGCTGGTGCAGCCGCGCGTCCCCGCCGGCAGCGATGCCACCCCGCCCAATGCGCCCTTCCCCGGCATTGTCAACCCCTATAACCGCACGCTGGGCGGCACGATCTCCGAGGTGGGGTCCATCGTCAACCACGCAGTCAACTTCTTCCCCAACGACCCCGATACCATCTCCGGCAACGACACGGCCAACACGGTCCGGCAGGGCGGCCTTTCCGCCCAGATGACCATCCTCAATAACGCCCAGGTCCAGGCGTTCGTCCGCGCGCTGGCGGTGCGCGAGAACACCAGCACCCTCGTCGCCCCGCGCCTGACCGTCTTCAACACGCAGCGCGCCCACATGTTCGTGGCCCGCCAGCAGTCCTACGTGTCGGACTACGAAATCTCCGGCGACAGTTATGACCCGGTGATCCGCCAGTTCCTCGTCGGCGTCGTCCTGGATGTGAAGCCGATCGTCTCCAGCGACCGCCGCTACGTCACGCTTGAAATGCGCCCGACCGTCACCGAACTCGTCAACTTCCAGACCCGCCAGATCAACACCTATTCCGTCAACAGCGGCGCCAACGTCAACGTCTTCGTGCAGTTGGCCTTCCCGATCCAGTTCCCGGAACTCTCGATCCGCCGCGTCCGCACGACGGCGACCGTCCCGGACGGCGGCATCCTGATGCTCGGCGGCCTCTACCGCAACGTGCAGTTCCACTCCGAGAACGGCGTGCCGTTCCTCAGCGACTTGCCTGTGGTCGGACGGCTGTTCCGCTGGAATACAGTGGATAATGCCAAGAGCAACCTGGCGATCCTGGTCAGCCCGCGCATCATCCTCTTTAGTGAGGAAGAAGAAAAGCTGTAGCCCGATGAAGAGGTGGCAACACTCGGCGTTGTACTGGCAGAAGCTTCAGTGAGGGAATGTCAATGAATGCTGGCTTCAAACAGTGGGTCTGCTGCAGCGTACTGAGTGCCGCGCTGGCGCTCGGCATCTCGAACAGGGGCCCCGTCCATGCGGGTGAAGCCCCGCCTCCGCCGCCCCCGCCGCCGCCCCCGGCTGCCAATGCCGAGGCGCAGCGTCTGCTGGAAAAGCAGGCTGAGGACGACAAGAAGCTCCGTGAGGAGATTGCGGCCCAGGCCGCCGCCAAGCTCGACGCGGCCAAGCGCCTGTATGCGGCCTTCAACTATGAGGACGCCCGGCAGGAAGCCGAAGCGGCCGTCCGTCTCGATCCCACCCACGAGGAAGCCCGTAAGCTGCTCCTGCGCATCAACGATATCCTCAACGTCCGCCGCGACCGCATCCGCGCCGCCGTGGCACAGTTGCACGGCGAGTACAAGGTCTCGGTTCAGGAGAAGCTCGTCGAACTCGACAACCGCGTTGACCTCGCCAAGCGCGCCATCGAGGATGCCAAGACCGCCCCCGATCTGTCCCTCGCCGACCGCATCCGGCGCGACGAGGAGGCGCTGGCCACGCTCGAGCGCGCCAAGGAACTGCTCAAATGGCTGCCGGTGGAGGCCAACGTCGAGGAGCAGACCAACGAGGTCAACCGCCTTGTGTCCGAGACGCAGAAGGCCGTCAAGTTCGCCCAGGCGCGCCTCCAGGAAGTTGACCGCGAGGAAGCCGCGCGCCTCGCCGGCGAACAGCGCGCCAACCAGAAGCGTTTCCTCGAAAAGAAGATCAACACGCTCGTGGACCAGGGCAAGGCGCTCTTCGAGACCGGCAAGTACGATGCCGCGCTGGATTTGGCCAACAAGATCCTGGAGATGGACCCGACCAACGCCGAGGCCCACACCATCATCGCCACCGCCCGCGACCGCTACCACGCCGAAAAACGCAAGTGGATTGACATTGAGTATAAGGAACAGTTCACACTCAACCGCGAGCGCGCCGAGCGGTTCAACGTCCCCCACAGCGACTACCTGGTCTACCCGGACAACTGGCACGAGATCGCCCAGCGCTCCGGCGAGCAGGTCAAGACCAAGACGGAAGAGCCCTGGAAACAGGACATCCGCAAAAAGCTCGCCCGCCACGTTTCCTTCGAGTTCGTAGACACCCCGCTCGAAGAGGCCATCAACTTCCTCAACTCCCTGACCAAGGTCAATATCATCCTCGACCCCAAGGTCGCCGCCGAGGGCGCCAACAAGACCCCCATCACGCTCCGCGTCCAGGACATGGAGATGGAGCTGGCGCTCAAGTGGATCCTCAAGCTCGCCGAGCTGGAATACGACCTGCGCAACCAGGCGGTCTTCATCACCAAGAAAGCCAACCTCGCGGCCAACGTCGAGCTCCAGATCTACGACATCCGCGACCTCACCACCACCGTCGCCGATTTCCCCGGCCCGCGCATTGACCTCGGTACCGCCGGCGCCCAGGGCGTCGTGGACCCGTTCGCGCAGGCGGCCGTGCAGCCTACGCTGGCCCCCGCCGACCTCGCCACCCTCATTAAGGACAAGCTGCTCCCGGCCGAGTTCGCCGATCCCGCCACCTCCATCGAGGAATCGGGCGGCAAGCTCGTCGTCATGCAGCGCCCCGAGATCCACGAGCGCATCAACCAACTGCTGCGCAGCTTCCGCGAAACCCAGACCGTCCAGGTCCTGACCCAGGTCCGCTTCGTGGACGTCACCGATGGCTTCCTCGAAACCATCGGCATCCATTTCACCGGCCTGGATGCCGCCCCCAGCGACAGCGGCTTGCCCAATGCCAGAGTGAACCCGCTGCAGCAGCCCTCCCCCCAGGGCCTCTTCCCGGCCGGCGGCGGTCCCGGCCTCACCCCGCCGTTGCCCTCGGACATCCAGGCCTCGCCGGCCTATCAGTTCAGCCAGTTCAACCCTAACCCGCCGTACTATTACGACTACGGGTTCCCGTCCAGCCGGCCGGGGCCCGCCCCGATAACTCTCCTGCGCCCGCGCCTGGACCCGAACTTCCCCACGCGCGGCAACGCGACGGTCGGCCCCGCCCTGGCGCCCGCCGGCTTCCGCCGCCAGTGGTATGAGAAGGCGTTCGGCTCACCGACGCTCATCCAGGGCCAGACCTTGAACCTCCTGCGCATCAATCCCCTCGCCTCGGCCATGGGCGAGTCCATCACGAGCGCCCCGCAGCAGGGCGCGTTGTTCCAGTTCCGGTTCCTGCAGAGCGTGCAGGCCAACGCCATCCTGCAGGCGGTGCGCAAGGACCAGACGGCCGACACGCTCCTGGCCCCCAAGCTCATGCAGTTCAACAATCAGCGCGCCCACATCCTCGCCGCCCAGCAGCGCTCGTACATCCGCGACTACGACGTCTCCGGCGCGGTCTATGACCCCGTGCTGAGCGCCTTCCTGATCGGCGTCGTCCTCGAGGCCAAGCCCACCGTCTCGAACGACAAGCGCTACATTACTCTCGATATCCGCGCCGGCACCGCCGTCGAGATCACCCCGCCGCAGATCGTCTACATCACCAACGCGGGCGGCGACGTCAACGTCGGCGGCGGCGCCATCAACCTGCCCATCGAGCTGCCCAACCTGGAGTTGCGCTCGATCAATACGACCATCACCCTGCCCGACAACGGCACCATCCTCTACTCCGGCCTGATCAGCGACCGGAAGATTGACGCCAAGTCGGGCGTGCCGTTCTTCTCCGACCTGCCCATCATCGGCCGCTTCTTCTCGACGAATAACAAAGAGCGCGTGCGCCGCAACCTGCTGGTGCTCGTCACCGCGCGCGTGGTGCTCTTCGACGAGGAGGAGGCCAGGCTGTAGCGCCCTCCCCATGCGGACTCACGGCCCGGGGCTTTCCCTGCCCCGGGCTTTTTTGTGCCCCAGGCCTTCCCGCCGGAGCAGGCCACGGGCGGGACGCCCGTGGTACCACGAACGTCTCGTTCGTGGCATAGGCATCGTCCACGGGCGGGACGCCCGTGGTACCACGAACGTCTCGTTCGTGGCATGGGAATCGTCCACGGGCGGGACGCCCGTGGTACCACGAACGTCTCGTTCGTGGCATGGGCATCGTCCACGGGCGGGACGCCCGTGGTACCACGAACGTCTCGTTCGTGGCGCGGCACGCGGCCTTTTTCCCGGATTATTCGCGGAATCGCTTTTTGCGCATGAGGAAGTGCTTATAATCGCGGCGTGGGATCATGGTGGAAAAATCGTGCAAGGTCTGAGCACGTCATTCGTTAAGATACGGGGTAGTGTGTGCAGGTGTCGAAAGGGGCAGTGCGACAGATTGCCCTACAGTGGAGGATCGCTCCAGATGATCGTCACAGGTCACAGGTCGTTCGTCTTCCCTTATGCCTCGCTCGTCATCGGGTTGGTGCTGGCCGCCTGCGTGGCGTCGTCGGCCCGCGCCGAGCTGGACTATGAGTTCGCCAAGATGCTCATGGACCGCGACGAGCCCAGTTTCGAAACTGACGACCTGGTCGAGCGCATGGCCGCACAGCTCGAGGCGCAGCCCGCCACCAAGATGGACGCCAGGCTCATCCGCGCCACGCTCTTCTGCAAGCAGGCCGTCAGGGCCGGCGTGGAGAAGCGCAAGGCCCTGCTCGATGAAGCCGAGAAGCTGTACCGGGAAATCCTGGCCGGCGACAAGAACTACCGGCTCTACGCCACCGCCGAGAAGGAAGCGGGCACGATCAACTCCAGGCGCGCCACCACCATGATGAAGGCCGCCATGGACCTCGAAAAGACCAACCCCGGCGAAGCCAAGCGCATGCGGGCTGAGGCCGTCGCCACGATGGGCAAGATCGCCGACGGTCACAAGGCCGAGGCCGACCAGTTGATAGCCAAGTTCAAGGCCGTGTACGACAAGTACAAGAAATGGGGCGACGAGGTCAACAAGAAGGGAGAGCTGCCGGTTCCCCCCGACATGCAGAAGCAGCTCCTGGGCACCTTCAACCCCTGGCTGTTCGCCGACAAGCGCTACATCGCCACGAAGATCGAGCAGATCGAATGCCGCGACGACAGCGATCCGGCCAAGAAGAAGGAAGGCGAGGAGCTCGCCAAGCTGTGTGAGACACGCACGAACCAGGATGACATCATGGAGTTCCCCACCATCGTCGCCTGGTACAACTATATGCGCGGCCGCGCCTTCGCCGCCACCCAGAACGAGGCTGATGCCGCCAAGGCCTGGAAGGACGCGCTGGACGTCCGCGATGAGGATATGGCGCCCGAGCAGAAGAAGACGGTCCTCGCTCTCAAAAAGCTCATCCTCCACGACCTCGTCAAGATGAAGATGCACGCCAAGAAGTACGGCGACGTGGAGCAGGTCATTGTCGAGGCCAAAGTGGACCCCGCGCTGCGCACCCTCTTCGACGAGGACGCGGGCAAAGAACTGATGGTTGACTACGCCAAGGCGCTGACGCTCCCGCCCGATGCCGGATCGGCCGAGTACGAGAAAGCCATCAAGGAGCTGCGCGTCCAGATCCAGAAGGAGACCAAGGGCGGCGCGGTGACGCGCTGGGCCAACGACTTCTCGCGCACCATCGCCGAAATGCTCGAGGACGCGCGGACCAATAAGCCCGCGGCGCGGCCCAAGCTCTCCGCCGCGGAATGGTACTAGGCGGCGCACGGCTTCTTCCTCATGGGCCAGCAGGAGTACCAGAAGTTCACCGACCTTGAGAAGGACAAGTCTCCCAAGGCCAAGGAACAGTTCGAGAAAGCCTACGACGAGTACCAGGACGCCGTGGACTACTACCGGCGCGCCATCGCCGAGGCGCGGAGCGACCGGACGGACCTGCCGACGCGCGTCGAGGTGGAGTCCAAGTCCTGGTTCGAGATGGGCCTCGCCTACCTCAAGATGCGGCACTACTACGAATCCATCATCACCTACCAGGCGATGCGCGGCGCGTTCCTGCCCGAGAACCGGAAGAAGTGGCTGGGCGACCTCACTGTCCCGACAAAGGTCAAGCCCGTTGTGGCCAAACAGGTGGAGGCTCTCCTTGCCGACCTCGACAAACCCAAGGAGGGCCTGCTCTACAAGAGCGGCCAGAACATCGCCTTCGCCCTCGACAGGAACCAGGAAACGCACCGCAACCCCAAGGACCTCTGGAACCAGAGGCTCAAGTCCACGATCAGGGGCTCGGACCCAGGCACCGTTGCCGACGGCGAGGTCACCGACAACGACTACCTCGCCGCCAAGGCCGACATGGAAGAGGCCAAGCAGCTCTCCGCCGCCGGCACGGAGGCGCTGAAAGAGGACCCGAAGCTGGCCGAAGAGAGCTACACCTCGGCGGCGAAGAAATACGCCAGCGCAGGCGACAAGTTCCTCAAGGTGAAGCCTTCTTCGCCGGCTTACGAGATTGCGCTCTATCAGTCCGGCACGTCGTTCACCATGGCCCAGGCGCTCTGGGTCACCGGCAAGGCGCGCGCCAAGCCGCCGGCGGACACCGCGGCGCAGTGCAAGGAGCTCGGCCTGAAAGCCCTGGCTGCCTTCGACAAGTACGACGACTTCATCGCCAAGGCCCCCGTCACCAAGGACGAGGACAAGAAGCGCCGCCAGGGCCTGGCGGGCATGGTCCTGCTGGCCCGCAACGCCCTCTACAGCGGCGCCGAGGAATGGCGGAATGTCGTCAAGTCCTCGGACCAGTACCTCAACTGGGAAGAGCAGGTCCCTCAGGAGAAATCGTCCGCCGACGTCGCGTACCTCAATAAGTTCCGCGCCCTGATCGAGCTGGGAGCGACCAACCTGGCGCCCGACTGCGATGAGGACCTGATCCAGGCCGAGAAAACGATGCGGCAATGGCGCAAGCTCCGCGAGAAGGACAACAAGGTCTTCGTCTTCATGCTCAATGCCGTCTCGCGCCGCTACAACCTCGCCGCGTTCCAGGTCGAGGACTTCATGAAGAAGGGCAAGAAAGAAGCCAAGACCAAGGACGGTAAGACGGTCGAGCTCACCACGGACATGGTCGAGGTCTACGAGAGGAAGGTGGCTGAACTGCAGCGTGAGCGCGTCAAGATGGTCGAGGAGGCCGAAGGCGAGGCGCCGCCGACCCTCGAAGACTACAGCCGCCTCGTCTACCTCTTCACCAAGACACGCATGGACCGCGAGGCCGCCGACACCGCCAGAAAACTCCTGGAGAGGTTCGACTCCGACAATAAGAGCTGCATCATCCCGCCCGACGATGAGAAGACCTGGCAGGCCATGCTGACCAAGATGCAGGCCATCATCCGCTACAACGACCTCAATAAATGGGACCGCTGCAAGAAGGACCATATGACCCTCGTGGACTACATGTACGACACCCGCCAGGGACTGGCTCAGGAAAAGCAGGAGCAGCGGCCGGAGTTCGACAGGTTCAACGCGGACATGGATAACGCCCGCAAGCAGCTCGAGAGCATCCGCAAGAACTACCCCGATTGCCAGACCTGGGACCCCAAGCTCGGCGAAGGCGGCAAGTCGTACCTTGGCCGCATCGAGGAAGAGATTGATTTCCGGCGCAAGATTGAGGCCACCCGCGACCTCCTCTTCAACAAGGCCCTCCTCGTCGCCAAGAAGCTCGACGAGGACAAGCAGCCGGAGGAGGCAAAGAGATACCGCGAGGTCGCCAACGCGCAGCTCGAGGTCCTGCGCAAGATCCGCATGGACACGCCGGACATGCAGATCAAGCAGGCGACCATCTCGATCTCTATCGGCGAGTACGCTAAGGCGCTGGAGACTCTGAACAACGTGAAGCTCGACGCGCCCGAGGACTCCCCCCTCTTCTTCGATGCCTCGCGCATGCAGTCGGAGACCTACGCCCTGCAGAAGAAGTGGAAGGAGGCGGCCGAGTATCCGGAGTTCACGGCGCTGGTGGCGGGCTTCGATGCTCCGCTCGTCAAGAACCGCTGGCCGGAGATGAAGGAGTTCCTCAGAGAGTGCTATGCCAGCGGCGCGCCCTGCCCCGAGGCGCTGAAGAAGCTGCTGAAACCCAAGGAGGACGGCGCCAAGACTGAGGAACCCAAGAAGGAGGAAGGCAAGACCGAACCACCGAAGAAAGAAGAGCCCAAGGCCGATGAGAAGAAGAACCCGTAGTTGATACGCGCGTTGGCCGATTGCCCTCGGGCTTCTGCCGGGGCGGGCCGCGCGCTGGCATGCCGTTCAGTGCAGGGAGAGACAACATGATTGCGAACCGGATCATCACCGTGGTGCTGTGCCTCGCCGCGACGTCGGCGACCGCGGCCAACGTCCAGAACCAGGATGAGGAGCTGGACATCATCGTCCGCGCCGACAAGATCCCGGTGCCGCCCACGATCATCAGCCAGGACAATTACCTCCAGGTGATCGGCAAGAAGGCCGGCGAGGTGAAGGTGCCGTCGTACGCGGTCAAGGAGGTCATCTACGCCAACCGCGATGCGAACTACAGCGCCGCCCTCGAGAAGCGCGATGAAGGCCGCTACAGGCTGGCCGCGCTCTATTTCCGGAAGGCACTGGAGAACATGAGCGCCCAGAAATGGGCCGCGGAGTACTGCAACTACGGCATCGGCGACGCCCTGTACCAGAGCGGCGACTTCAAGGGCTACAAGGGCAAGTCGGGGACCGAGTACGCGCCGCCGTCCCAGTACTTCCAGAAGGTGCTGGCCGCTAACCCCAAGTCCCGCTTCCTGCCCGATATCCTGGTGAAGCTGCCGGTGTGCCTGGCCGAGGAAGACAAGCTCGACGAGGCGGAGGCGAAACTCAAAGAGGCCGAAACGCGCATCAAGGCCTACCGCGATGAGACGATCAAGGTCCACACGGGCTTCGGCGAGATCGCCGACCGCGCCACCGCCCAACTGGCCATCGCCGACGCGCGCCTGGCGAAGCGTAAGGCGAAGGACGGCAAGGCAAAATGGGACGAAGTCCGCGACAAGTGGAGCGCCGCCCGCTCCAAGTGCCTCAAGTTCCCCGAACCCCTCGCGGAGGCCGTGGACGGCGTCCTCGAAGCACTCTTGATGATGAAGGACTACAACGGCGCCCAGGCCGAGGCGGAGAGCGTCATCAGCAGGTACAAGACGGAAGGCGACACCAAGCTGCTGCCGATGCTCCCGGGCGCGTATACCGCGCTCGGCAAGGCCCATCTCGCCCAGGCCGTCGAGTTCAAGGGCCGCGGCGCGCAGATCCCCTCACGCACCAAGTTTTCTGAAGCGCGCTGGGCCTTCCTGCATGTGGTGGGGCAGTTCTTCGACAACGATGAGTATGTCGCTGGGGCGCACTACTTCGCCGGAATCTGCTGCGATGATCTTCGCGAGGTGGAGAGCGATGCCGGGGAACGGGCCATACGGCACTGGAAGCTGATCGTCAGAAACTTCCCCAAGAGCGATTATCGGGCGCCTGCCGAGAAGGAACTGGCTCGCGTCGGCACGGCCGCCCCGGCGGCCCAACCGCAGCCGCCAGCGGAGGCTAAAGCCGAACCCAAGGCCGAACCCAAGCCTGAACCCAAGCCCGCCCCCAAGGCAAAGAAGTAACAGCAACGTCGGTTGGTAGTCTCGCCCCTGCCTGCCCCTCTCCCGACCGGGAGAGGGGAATTTGCTTCTACCCCCGCGCCAGCACCACCGCGGCGTTCGTGCCGCCGAAGCCATACGACGTCTTCAGCACCGTTCTGAAGACGCCCTCCAGCGGCTTGCCGGTGGGAGTGCACAGGTCGCACGCGGGGTCTTTTTCGGCGGGGTCCAGCCCCAGGACCGGCGGCACCTTGCCGTCACGCATCGTCAGCACGGCGGCAGCCGCCTCGAGGATTCCGGCCGCCCCCATGCAGTGGCCGATCGAGCTCTTCACGCTGCACACCGGGATCTCCCGCCCCCGTGCGCCGAACACCGCGTGCACGGCTTTGGTCTCGATGGCGTCGTTATAGGGCGTGCCTGTGGCGTGCAGGTTGAGGTGCGCGATCTGGTCGGGCGGCACGCCCGCGTCCGCCAGCGCGGCACGCATCAGGGCCTGGATGCCGTGCCCTTCCTGTTCGGGTGCAGTCATATGATAGGCGTCGTTGTTCATCGCCCGGCCCAGCACCCGCGCGTACACTCGCGGCGCCTTCCGCGCGGCGGCGTGCGCGGCGCTCTCCAGCACCATCACGCCCGCGCCTTCGGAGAACAGCGTGCCCTTGCGGCGCCTGTCGAACGGACGGATGGTCTCCGGCGTGATGGCCCTCAGCGCCGAAAGCCCGGCATAGATGTACAGTGACAGCTCATCATAGCCGCCCGCCAGCGCGACCGCCGCCCGCCCGCGGCGGATTGCATCGCACGCCAGGCCGATCGCCGCCGTGCCCGAGGCGCACGAGAGCGAATGGCTGACGTGCGGGCCGACAAGGCCGAAGCGGCCCGCCAGCGCCTCCCCGGCCACTCCGAAAAGGTAGCCGTCCAGGCTCGCCTTCGAGATATCCCCGCGGCCCTCGACCAAAGCCGTTTCCGCGACGGACATGCCGCCGAAGTTCGTCCCCGTCACGATGAACGCGCCGCGCATGCCCTCGTCGCCCGCCACTCGCGCCGCGATGTCGTCGGCGCCGCTCTCAGGCGGCAGGTCCAGGGCGTCGCGGAGCGCTTCATCGGCGGCATCCAGCAGCATCCGCACAGCGCGACTGGGCACGGCGGGAGCGGAGGCTGGCGGGTATCCGGCAACGGTCCCCGCGAGCGGATTGCGGAACATCGAGGCGTCAAACAGGTCCACCGGCCTGAACGCGGACCGGCCCTCCAGAAGACCGGCCCACAGCGCCGCCGTCCCGCGGCCGTGCGGCGAGATACAGCCCAGCCCGGTGATCACGACCTCAGGAAGTGCCATCTGACCGGCTTACTCCACATCCTTCACGCAGCGGAAGCCCAGGTAGGAGGCGCTGGTTTCCGGAGGAAGGTATTGCACGCTGGTGCAACGCGCCAGTTCCGCGGCGCTGTCCAGGTAACACGAGCCTTTCACCGCGCGGCACAAGCGTTCGCCCGCCCGTCGCGCGCTCGAAGTCCACTGGAGCACGTTCCCGACCATGTCGCGCACGCCGTAGGGACTCGCGCTCTGCGGATGGCTGCCAACCGGCGCGGTGCCCGGCACGTCGCGCGGCTTTCTCTTCGTGCTCTCGCCGCCGGTGCGCAGGCGCACACGGCCCGGCTTGAAGGTGTTGCCGAAGGGGAACTTGCGGCCGTCCGCGCCGCGCGCCGCTTTCTCCCATTCGTACATCGTGGGCAGCCGCTTGCCGTGGAACTCGGCGTACTCGTTGGCCTCGTACCACGTGACCTGTGTCACCGGATGGCGGTCATACTGCGGATCTCTGGAACCGGGACCGCCCCGCCGCGGCGCCCGGCAGACCGCGCTCAGAAACGCCTTGTACTCGCCCTCGGTCACCGGGCAGGTGTCAACCGCGAACGCGCGCAGAGTGCGCGGCACCTTATGCTCACCCGACAGGAAACTCCCCGCCGCAACCAGGACCATGTTCTCAAGCTGGACCGCGGTACGCCCGCCTGACGCGCCCGCGCCGGGCCCGCGTGTCGTACGGCCGCCCCCCGCCCTCACCGCGGAAGCAACCGAGCCCAATGCCAGGCCCGCGGACTCCGCCGGCGCGGCGCTGTGTTCCCCGCAACAGGGACACGCCGCGCCGCCCTGGTCCGGCACAAGCACAAAGCCGCATCCCGGACACGGCGCGCCCGCCTGCGCCCAGGGCAGTGCGCGCAGCGCCTCCAACGAGTCCCGCAGTGCCGCCGCGGACAAACGCTGCGCGGGCGTCTTGTTCAGGCAGGCGGCGACGATGCTGCGCAGTTCGGCCGGCACCCGCGCCGACGCCGGGTCGTCCAGGAACTCGCGCGCGGGGTCACGCCTGCCGGCGGCCCATTCGGCCGCCGCTGCCCATCCCACTTGCGCTGACTCCGCGCCCCCGACGCCGACCCCCAGGAGGAATGCGGCCAGGCGCCCGGCGCTGAAGACGCACGCGGCTGGAGTGGCCTCCTCGTCACCGTACAGTTCCGGCGCCAGGAAGTCGGCCCACGGGAGCGGCTGGTACGGAGACGGCGGGTCCGGCAAACCGGGGCAGAGCGCCAGTTGCGCGTTGTCGCAGCGAAGCCCGATCATCTCCGGGTTGAGGTTCCGCGCGAGCGCTCGCCACACGCCGCTCAGGAGCGGGCTGGCCTGGAGCGGGCCCTCCAGGACCTCCAGCAGTTCATGCAGCGCGGCGGCGAAGTGCGCCAGGACAGGGACAGCCGCGGGCGCGGCCAGCGGCCCTGTCGCGGGCACGAATTCCGCCAGCGTCAACGCCGCGGGCACGGCCACGATCGCCATCCCATCCCGGACAGGGTCGCCAACCCATGACAGGTGTCCCAGCGCCGGCAGCTCCCGGAATGTCTCCAGCGGCGCCGCAGCGCCGCGGGCCGCGCGCCGCCGGCTTGTGGGCGCGGGAGTATGGGTTGCGCGCAGACGGATGGCCGCCCCCAACGCGGCAAGCAGCTCCGTCACCGGCGCAGCGTGCAACCGCCTTTCGAGCGGCACCAGCAGGAAACGGGAGGCTTCGCCGCGCGCGCCGGCGGGTGGCCCGTGGAGTGGCACCAGCCATGCTCCCCCCACGCCGCCCGCCACACTCTCAACGCGGTAGCGGTTCCACAAGCGGTCGCCGGGAAGCAGGTTCAGCATAGGCGCAAGCCGGTCTCAAGGCACAACTTCGATATCGGCAAACTTCTTGGCGGCAAGCTCGCGGACAGCGGCCAGGCTGTCGGCCAGGCGCGTGTAGAAATCCGCCTCCTGGCCAGCCCGCAACGCAACGTCCACATACGACATAACCAGGGCCTTCTGCTCGTTCACATCCAGTGTGCCGTCGGCGTCCTTGTCAAAGCCCTTGATCCGGTAGCCCCTTCCCTCCGTGGCCCCGCGGCCCCCGCGGATCGCCGTCGCGGCGTTCGGCGGCAGGTTGCCGGCCTGCTCCAGTTCCTCGGCGGTGATGAACCCGTCTCCATTGGCATCCAGGTCCTGGAAGAGGCGCTGCGCGGCACTCACTATCGCTGCGACATCGTGGTATCTCTCCCCGCTCAGCTTGCCGTGGACATCACGCTCAATGCGCGCCAGTGTCTCCGAGATGTCGGTGGCCAGAGCTTGCTGCGTGCGGCGGACATCGGCAGCCACGCGGAAGGTCACGATCTCCGGAACCTGGAAGTCCAGCTTGACGTGCACCGGCGCGCGCGCTTCGGCTGCGCCTGCCCCCTCGCCCACGGTGCCCCAACTCCGGTTGAAACGCGACTCGCGCCGCGCCCGGTCCTCTTCGGCCGTGAGCCGTTCCTGCTCGTCCTTCTTGACCTGCTTCTTGATGTCCTCCAGCTCCGCCACGGCCCTCTTCTCCTTGCTCTCCATCAACGCCTGGATCCACTGGCTGATCCTGGCCGCCTCAGTAGCGCCGTCCTTGAGGATGACGGTGCGCGACGGCACGCGCGGCAGGCCCGCCAGGGCCGCCCTCCTGTCGCTGTCGGCATCGGCTGGCTCGGCCCCGCGCAGAGCGGAGTGGGCGAGCAGTGCGCCAACGGTCACACACACGAGGAAACGGATGGAGCGCATGTTGGTTGTCCCCAAGCCAAGGACGTGCCTAGTGTCGTGTATCTTGCCGGGATGTCAATGTGTTTCACCCACAAGTGGCCCCGTTACTGGTTCTCACGAGACGGTGCGTCGGCATCGGACGAATACGGGAACGACGGCTCGGTGTCCCATCCGAGCGCGCGGTCGGGCGCCAGGCGGTTGGCCCCGCAGGCGCGCAGCACGTACTTGATCATGGTGTTGCTGTTCTGCGCCGGCTTATATGCCGGGCCGCCAAGGCCGACGTTGTGCGTGCCCGTCCCACCCGTTCCCGGATCGCCGGGCTTCGCGTTCTTGGCGCCGTACTTCCGTATCTGCGCCTCGACTTCGCGGTAGTCGCACGGGACTCTCTCGTCCACGGCAACCACGATCGGTTGCCCCTTGTTGTCCTTGTCGCGCGGAACCCGCCCTGGAACGATGAAGATGCCGTACGCTTCATACGCCGTGCCCGGGAACTCGCCGCCGCCCACACGGTACGCCTCCGCCTTGGGCGCAAAGTACCTGGAGCGCAGTTCTCCGTGGAACCATTCGCCGTTCTCGGTCCGCCATTCAAGCGCGCAGTGCACCGAGTCCTCGTGGTCGCGGAACCACTGGCGCCAGCCGGCGAAGGGCGGGAACGGCAGCGGCGGCACGATGGGCCGGTATCGTCTGGCGACATCCGTCTTGACTGCGACCAGACGCACTTGCGGCTTCCCGTCGTCGGGCTCGATGAACACGGCTGACAACGCAGCCGAGTCGCCCGCCGCCTGAGTTGCCGCTTGTTTCTGCGACACGTCGGCCGGCGGCGTGCCCGACCCCTTGCCCTCCGCCGGGCCGTTGGGGGCAGGTTCCGGCGCCGCCGCCAAGGCGTCCTTGTCCTGGGCCTTAGCTGCTGACAACACCACGCAGCATGCGGCAAGGAGCCCGCAGGCGACGCTCATGACAGTGCGCTTCCCAGACCGACCGAAGCCCAAAAACAGTAACCCCGCAAACAGAGGATTCACATAGTGATTATATCGCCAAAACCACCGTCAATTTCCAGCGGAATTAGGGCTTGCGGGAAAGTAAACCCTTAAGCGGGGTCGCGGCCTAGCCTGGACTATTCACCGCAGAGGCACAGAGGACGCAGAGTGAAATGATGAACACAGGGCTGTTTCCCATGTACTTCCCTGCTGTTCTCTGCGCTCTCCGCGTCTCCGCGGTGAATAATGCGGGCTAGAAGTCAAGCTCCCCCGGCCGGGCCTCGGCGCGGGGCTTATGCTTGTTCTGTTCTTCCTTGTTCAGGTAGAGGTCCAGCATCTTCCGGGCAATTTTACGTTTGCCGGACGGCGCATCCGGAAACTTCGATAGATAGGCCGCCCAGGCGTCCGCGCCCGCCGCCGGAGCGGCGCGGAATGCGTCCTCCATTTCCAGCAGCCTGGTGAATTCGGCCGCCTCGGCGCCATCAACGGTGACGGGCCCGCTTGGCGTCGCCGCCGCCGGCGCTTTGCCCGGCGCGGGTGCCGCAGCCGGCTTGAAGCCCGCGAACCACGTGACCACATGCAGCAGCACGAACACCAGCAGCGCCGTCGCCGCAGCGGAAGCAAGCGCCACGACCAGCGCGCGGCGCAGGGGCGCCAACCTTCCACGCCGGCGTCCCGCCTCCTGGCTCCCGACCGCGAATGCCCGGCTCGCGGAAGACGGCAGCATCCGCGGAACATCCGGCGCGCCTGGCACCTGCCGCTTCTCCAGCGCCTCCGCCACCTCGAACGCCGCTTTTGCGGACTGAAACCTGTGCTCGGGCTCCCGCGCCATGAGCGTCTCGACGAAACTGACAAATTCCTCCGAGAGATCGGGCCTGCACTTGGCCAACGGGACGGCCGCTTCGGTCAGATGCCGCGACATCACCGCCAGCGGACTGCCTTTCTCAAACGGCGTCTGCCCCGTCGTGGCCACGTACAGAGTCACGCCCAGCGAGTAGAGATCGGAACGCGGATCGGCGTAACAGCCGCGGATCATCTCCGGCGCCATGAAGTGCGGAGTGCCGATGGGCCGCGAATCCAGATGCGGCGAGAAGAACGCGGTCTGGCAACTGGCCAACCCCAGACCGATGACGCGCACGCCTCCGTTGGTCTCCAGGAGGATATTCTTCGGCTTCAGGTTGCGGTGGCAGATGTCCCGCGCGTGCAAGGCGGCCAGCGCGCGCAGCACCTGCGTGGCCAGGCGGGTGGCGAATCGCTCGTCGCTCGCGCCGACTTCTGCCAGGTGCTGCTGCAGCGTCTGCCCCGTGACGTATTCCAGCGACGCGAAATGAAAACCGTCCACGGTGCCGGTGTCGTAGAGCGTCAGGAGATTGGGATGCGACACTTGCGCGTACACGTACGACGCGCGGTTGAACCGCTCCAGTGCCACGTCCGTGGGCGGCGGCCACTCAGGCAGGATCTTCAGGGCGACGATGCGACCGAGACGATCCTGCCGTGCTCGGTAGATCGAGCCGCAGGAGCCGTCGTGGATGAGCTCCAGCATGGTGAAACCGGCCACGCGCGGCGGCTTGATGTGCAGCCCCGAGTCGCTGGAAAGGTTGGGGTGGATGCTAGGCATCAGGGCTTATCCCCACCACGTAGCCCGGTTAACCTGCCTTGCGGCTCGCACTTCGGGCATCGCGCCCGCTGACGACCCGCTGCTACTACAAGTCTACCCGCAAGAACCTTATGAAGCAAGGTTTTATGTGAACTGAGAATCTGCCATCTTCGCCCTTGGCAAGGGGGCGCTGAAATGGTAAAAGACACGGACATGAGCATTTGTGTGAACCATACCAACCGCGCGGCGACTGCCCGCTGTGTCACCTGTCACAAACCCCTTTGCGCTGAATGTATCGTCAAAGTCAAGGGGTCCACGTACTGTTCCCAGACATGCGCGGACAACGCCGCCAGGTTCAACGCCGGCTTCCGCCCTGAACGCGGGCCGGGCTTGTTCGCGAGCATCAAGAACCTGATCGTCTCCCTGGTCGGCCTGGCGATCGGGCTGGCCGTTCTCGTGGGCATCGGCGCCTACGTGCTGAACATCGGGTTCTGCCAGAAAATCATCAAGATGCTTGGTCTGTGAACGCGAGGCACACGGTGTAACTCATAATTTGTAAAGAGGTTACACGTTCTACCTCAAGCCGTATGCTTCGCGTGTTACGCGATGCATCGTACGTGCTACTGCTTCGAGGACAGCCCTTCGCGTATCTCGCCGTCCGCGTAGAGCACCTTGGAGCCTGGTTTGACCGAGAACAAGACCGGCCGCGTCGTATCCCCGGGCTCCCACCTGCACAGATACCCCAGGCGCTCCTTGGTCTCCGGGCAGATCAGTTTGCCGGCTTCGTCCAGGCAGGAATCCTCCGCCTTCACGTAGCCGCCTTTGACCAGGTCAGGCAATGTCGGCGGGTTCTCTTTCTTATCTGCGCGGTACCGCGAGATCGCGGCATAGTACATTTTGTAGAGCGCTTCCCGTGTCTTGACGGAGCCCGCAGCCTTGGCCGCCGGGGCTTGAGGCTCCGGTATCCGGTCCTGCGCAGCAGCGGCTGCCTTCGCGGGCTCCACCGGCGCCACCGGTGCTGGCACCTCGGAAGCTGCGATGCCGGCCGCCTTAAGAGCCACGGCAATGGCGGCTGGCACGGCCGGGTCCAGCGCCTTCCTGGGCGCCGCTGTCTTGGCGAGCTCGGCCTGTTCCTTGGTGTACACCTGCAGGTCCAGCAGCCGATTGCGCTCGCGGGCGAACGGCGTGAGTTGCGGTTCTTTGCCGGGCAAAACCACGGGCGTGGGTTCCGCCGGCGGGCTGGCCTTTTCCGCGGCATCCACCACCACGATGCCTTTGGCGATGATCTGCTCGGCTGCGGCAAACCAGGCGACGGCCGAATCCTGGTCGCCGGCGCGGCGCAGCATTTCGCCCACCAGGTAACTGGCGGGCGCGGCATCCCATTCCTTGCCAGACCGTTCCGCCGGCTTGAACGTCGCGCAATCCCTGAACTTGATCTCATTGCTGCGAATCGCCGCCATATTCCGCCACGCGGCTCTGAACAAGCACTCCCGCTCACGCTTCAGGCACGCCTGCCGTTCCTCGACAACGCCCCGCAGCGCCTTGAGCTGGCGGACGACACGCTCCTCGAGCGTCTTGTTCTCCAATGCCAGGGGCGGCCGCTCGGGGACGTAGGAGAGCGCCTTGGCCAAAGCCTTCTCCGCCTCTTCAGCCCTGCCCAGGCGGTCCAGCGCGCCGGCGTCGGTCAGGTAGAGCACAAACATGTCGGCGTTCGTGAAATACGTGAGTCCCTCGCTTGTCGCAATGGGCCGGCGCTGGTTCGCCGCCTCGGTGCTCACCTGGATGATCCGCGCGGCCGCCTGGACGATGAGGTCCGCGTCCGTTTCCGCTCTGGTCGGGTCCACCAGCGGCTCGCCGCGCGCCCGGCGCGCCGCCAGGCATTCAGCCCGCAGGAACCTGTTCATGCGCTCGATCGAACGGCTCAGGCTTTGGAGCAGCGTGCCATCGAGGTACGGCGCCGAAATCTCGCTGCAGACTTCGCGCCGGCAGGCGTGCGCGGCTTCGAGGTACAGCTTGGCCAGCAGCGTGTGCGGCGGCTTGAGCCGTTCGTAAATCTGCAGCGCGTGATCGTACTTCATCCAGTCGGGAATCTGCGTCTGCAACACGTACTTGGAGAACTGCAGCAACTCCGGCGGCGGGTTCTCTTCCTTCAGCGCCGCCTCCTTGATCATCCGCTTGCGCGTCGCTGCGGAGAGCTTCTGGCGCACGAACTCCTTGGTCCCCTCGTCAACGGGCTTGCCGTCCAGGCCCAGCAGAAAGCCCGCCGCTTTCTTGTCCAGCGGGGTCAGCGCCGCATAACCGCAGTCCGGACACATCCACACGTTGCTGTGCACACTGAACTTCCCGATGCTGTGCGCGCAGAAATCCCGGTCCCGCCCGCCGCGGTCGTTGACATTGCCCGGAAACGCGCCGTTGAACTGCGCCTGGCACACCGGGCACTGCACCGGCGTGCTCTCGATCCCCGGCAAGCGCTTGCCCGGCGGGACGCAGCCCGGGAAATCGGGGTCGGCGTGCCTGTACAGCGGCTGCAGGCAGATAGGGCACAGCTTCGCCTGCGCCTCGGGGACCGTCCCAATGCCCCTCGCGGAGACCACCGGCTTCCTGCTCTGAAACTCATCGAGGAGATCCTTGAGAATGCTCTCATCGGCCGTCGGGTTGGGATTGGTCGAGACCAGCGGCGGCGTTCCCTGCCCGGCCACGAGAGGGAATGCCAACACTACCAACACCATGCCAAGCGCGGTACGCGTCATGCTCGGTTCCTCAGCACGTTGACGCTGTTTACTCTAACAGGTCCGGACGGAGAATCCAGAGACCCTCTCCGATTGCGGGAAACACCGCGCCCTCACCGGAAATCCCGCGAACGCCACCGCAGTTCGGGCAGGCTCTCCGAGAGGTCGCGAAGCCGTTTGACCACGACGTGCGTCACGTCGCCCTCCCGCTGCCATGTTCCCTCGACAATCAGCGCCGTGGACATGCGCGCCGCTTTCCGGTGCCGCTCATACACGGACGGCCAGACGATCAGGTTCGCGGTGCCGGTCTCGTCCTCAATGGTCACGAAGATCACGCCCGACGCCGTATCCGGCCGCTGCCGCACCAGGACCAGGCCGGCCACGCGCGCCCATGCACCGTCCTTGAGCGCCCGCAACTGCGCGCACGTCATGAGCCCCGCCGCCTCCAGGTCCGCGCGCAGCAGGGCCAGCGGATGGGCCTTCAGCGACAGGCCCGTCGTCTCGTAGTCCTGCGTCACCTCGTCCTCCGGCGGCGCCGCGGAAAGCTGCGGCGCCGGCTCTTCGGCCTCCAACGCCTGGAAGAGCGGCAGTTCCTCATGCAGCGCCAGCACCTGCCACAATGCCGTGCGCCGGTCCACCCCCAGCCCTTGGAACGCGTCCGCCGCCGCGACGCGCGAGAGCACTGCCTTGGTCAAGCCCGTGCGGCGCGCAAACTCCGCGATCGAGCCGAACAATGTGCCACCAGTGCGCGCCCGCACGATCGCCTCCACATGCTTTTCCCGCGACAGCCCCTTCACCATCCGGAAGCCCAGGCGGATCTCGTTCTCCCCTTCAAGCGTGCAGTCCCAGAGGCTGTGGTTCACATCCACCGGCTTGACCGTGACGCCGTGCGCTTGAGCGTCGCGCACGAGCTGCGCGGGCGCGTAGAAGCCCATCGGCTGGCTGTTCAGCAACGCGCACGTGAACGCGGCCTGGTGGTAGCACTTCAGCCACGCGGACGCGTAGACCAGCAGCGCGAAACTCGCCGCATGGCTCTCCGGAAAGCCGTACTCGCCGAACCCGCGAATCTGCTCAAAGACCCTCTCCGCATACTCCAGCGGCAAGCCGTTCCGGAGCATGCCCGCGAGCATCCTCTCGCGAAGCTGCTCTATCAGCCCTGGACGCCGCCACGAACCCATCGCACGCCGCAGCTTGTCCGCCTCCCCCGGCGTGAAACCGGCCGCGACCATCGCCAGGCGCATGACCTGTTCCTGAAAGAGCGGGATGCCCAGCGTCTTCTCCAGCACTCCCTTGATCGCGGCGTTGGGGTAGGTGACCTGCTCTTCGCCCGCACGCCGCCTCAGGTACGGGTGCACCATCCCGCCCTGAATCGGCCCCGGACGCACGATCGAGACCTCAACGACCAGGTCGTAGAAACAGCGCGGCTTCAGGCGCGGCAGCATGGCCATCTGCGCCCGGCTCTCGATCTGGAACACGCCCACGGTGTCCGCGCGGCAGCACCTGTCGTAGACCCTGGGGTCCTCGGGCGGGATCGTCGCCAGCGTCAGTCCTTCTCCCCCGTAGCGCATTCTGCCAGATTGCGATACGTGGGGAGAAGGTGGCGCTTGACTCGCCGGTGAGGGGGCCACGTGGGGCGGGGTCCGGGCGCGGCGCGCGTTCACCAGCTCCAGGCATTTGTGCAGCGCGGTCAGCATCCCCAGCGCCAGGCAGTCCACCTTCAGGATGCCGAGCGCGTCAATGTCGTCTTTGTCCCATTCGATGACCGTCCGGTCCGCCATGGACGCGTTCTCGATCGGCACGAGCTCGCACAGCGGCCCGGCCGTGATCACGAAGCCGCCCACGTGCTGCGACAGATGGCGCGGGAAACCGAGCAGCTCGCGGCACAAGGCCACCAACTGCCGCATCGTCCTGTCCTCCGGGTCCAGCCCCGCCTCCCGGATGCGGGCCGTGATGTGGCCGGCGTCCTCGAAATGGTCCAGCGTCCCGGCGAGCAGGTCCACGCGGTCGAGCGACAGGCCCAGCGCTTTGCCGACATCGCGCACCGCGGACTTCGGCCGGTACGTGATGACCTCGGCCGTGATGCCGGCCCGCTCGCGCCCGTACTTCTCGTAGACGTACTGCATGACCTCCTCGCGCCGCTCGTGCTCGAAGTCCACGTCAATGTCCGGCGCCTCGGCCCTCTCGCGGCTCATGAACCGCTCGAACAGCACGTCCGCCCGCGCAGGGCCCACCGCCGTGATCCCCAGGCAGAAACAGACGGCGGAGTTGGCCGCGGAACCGCGGCCCTGGCAGAGGATGTTCCGGGAGCGCGCGAATGCCACCAGGTCCCACACGGTCAGGAAGTACGCTTCGTAGTGCAGCTCCTCGATCAACTGCAGCTCGTGCTCGATCTGCCGCCGCACCTTCTCCGGAACGCCGTTCGGCCAGCAGCGTTTCGCGCCGGCCCAGGTGAGCTCGCTGAGCCAGCGCAGCGGCGTGGTGCCCCGCGGCGTGAGTTCCTGGGGATATTCGTAGCGCAGTTCGTCCAGCGAGAACCGGCACGCCGACACGATCTCGACGCTCCGGGAGAGGAACTGCTCAACCTCCTTGCGGCTGCCGCGCGCCGGAAGAAGCGCGGTGAGCAGCGCCTGCATCTCCGTCGCGGACTTCAGCCGCCGTTCCGCGTTCGGGAAAAGGCGCGAGCCCGCTGCCTGGAGCGTGCAGCCATGACGAATGCACGCGAGAACGTCCTGCAGGAACCGGCGGCCGGAATCGTGGTAGTACACGTCGTTCGCGGCGACGAGCGGCACGCTGCAGCGGCGCGCGAGTTCGCGCAGCCGCGCGAACTTCGCCTTGTCGTCCGCCCCAAGATGGAACTCGGCAGCCAGGTACAGGCGTGCGCCGAAAGCGTCCTTAAGAGCGGAGAGTGCCGCCGCTGCGTCCGCGGAGGTCTGCGGAACCACGATCCCGATCAGGCCGGCCGCGTGCTCGCACACCTCCTTCACTGCAAGATCGCATGCGCCCTTCTCAGCGCGGCGCCGGCCGACGGTGATCAGGCGCGACAGCCGGCCGTACGCCGCGCGGTCGGTCGCGTACAGAAGCACCGCCGGGCCGTCGCGCGGCGTGATCTCGGCGCCGGCCAGCAATCTGAGTTTGGCTTCCTTTGCCGCCACGTGCGCCTGCACCACGCCGCACAGGCTGTTGCGGTCGGTGACGGCCAG